>JAASSS010000063.1 GCA_021767745.1 Pseudomonadota bacterium | reverse complement strand
TGGCCGGCCTGCCACGGCTGGATTACACGCGCTCGCTGTCCCGCTATGGGCTCTCGCAGGTGACGGTGGTGTTCGAGGAGGGCACCGACCTGTATTTCGCCCGCAACCTCATCACCGAGCGCCTGGGCGCGATCGGCAGCGCGCTGCCGCCGGGGCTGGAGCCGACCCTCGGGCCGCCGGCGACCGGCCTCGGCGAGATCTTCATGTATACGGTCACGGCCGATTCCGCGGCCCGCCAGGGCGATGGTAGGCCGTGGGACCTCACCGGCCTGCGCACGGTGCAGGACTGGATCATCCGCCCGCAGCTGGTGCTCACGCCCGGGGTGACCGAGGTCAACACCATCGGCGGCTACGAGAAGCAGTTTCACGTCCTGCCCGAACCACGGCGGCTGCTCGCCTTCGATCTGACGCTGACCGACCTCGCCAGGGCACTGGCGGCCAACAACAGCAACCGTGGCGCCGGCTACATCGAACGCAACGGCCGGCAACTGCTGGTGCGCTCGCCCGGGCAGCTGCAGACGCTGGCCGACATCGAGCAGGTGATCGTGGCGCAGCACGACGGCGTGCCGGTGCGCGTGGCCGAACTGGCCGAGGTGCGCCTTGGCCAGCCGCTGCGCACCGGCGCCGCCACCGACGGCGGGCAGGAGGCCGTGCTGGGGACGGCGTTCATGCTGATCGGCGAGAACTCACGTGCGGTGGCGCAGGCGGTGGCCGCACGGCTGGCGCAGATCCGCCAGAGCCTGCCGGAGGGCGTGGCGGTGACGCCCGTCTACGATCGCACCGAGCTGGTCGATCAGGCCATCGCCACGGTACAGCGCAACCTGCTGGAGGGCGCGCTGCTGGTGGTGGCGGTGCTGTTCGCGCTGCTCGGCAATCTGCGGGCAGCACTGATCACGGCCGCGGTGATCCCGCTGGCCATGCTGATGACGATCACCGGCATGGTCCGCACGGGGGTATCGGCCAACCTGATGAGCCTCGGCGCGCTCGACTTCGGTTTGATCGTCGATGGCGCGGTGATCATCGTCGAGAACGCCGTGCGCCGGCTGGGCGAGGCGCAGCGGGCCGAGGGCCGCGAACCGCCGCTGCGCGAGCGACTGGCGATCTGTCACGCAGCGGCCAACGAGGTCATCCGGCCGAGCCTGTTCGGCATCGCCATCATCACGGCCGTCTATCTGCCGATCTTCAGCCTCACCGGCGTGGAAGGAAAGATGTTCCGGCCGATGGCCGCCACGGTGGTGATGGCGCTGCTCTCCGCCATGCTGCTGTCGCTGACCTTCGTGCCCGCGGCGGTGGCGATCGGCCTGCGTGGGCGCGTGCGCACGCACGAGAACCTGCTCGTGCGGGGCGCCCGGCGCCTGTACGCGCCGCTGCTGGCGGCGGCCCTGCGGCTGCGCTGGACGATACTGGCGCTGGCGACGGCGCTGGTGGCCGCGAGCCTGTGGCTGGCGGGCACGCTCGGTGCCGAGTTCGTGCCGCAGCTGGACGAGGGCGACATCGCGCTGCATGCCCTGCGCATCCCCGGCACCAGCCTGACGCAGGCGATCGAGATGCAGACGCTGCTGGAGCAGCACCTGACCGCCTTGCCCCAGGTGGAGCGCGTGTTCAGCAAGATCGGCACCCCCGAGGTGGCGACCGACCCCATGCCGCCCAGCGTGGCCGATACGTTCATCATGCTGCGTCCGCGGCCCGAGTGGCCGGAGCCGGACCTGCCCAGGGCCGCGCTGATCGCCCGCCTGCAGGCGGCGATCGCACCGCTGCCGGGCAACAACTATGAGTTCACCCAGCCGATCGAGATGCGCTTCAATGAGTTGATCTCCGGCGTGCGCGCGGATCTGGCGGTGAAGGTGTTCGGCGATGACCTGGACGTGCTCGAGCGCGTCGCGCAGGACATCCTCGCCGTGGTGCAGGCGATGCCGGCGGCAGCCGACGCCCGGCTGGAGCAGGTCTCCGGGCTGCCGGTGCTCTCGGTGGTGCCCGACCGGGTGGCACTGAGCCAGTACGGGCTCGATGTCGCCACGGTGCAGACGCTGCTGGCCACGGCCATCGGCGGGCAGGATGCCGGCACGATCTACGAGGGCGACCGGCGCTTCGCACTGATCGTGCGCCTGCCCGAGCGGCAACGTCACGATCTCGACGGGCTCGCCACGCTGCCGGTGCCACTGCCGGGGGGCGGCACCGTGCCGCTCGGCGAGGTCGCCACGCTCGAACTCGGTCTCGGCCCGGCGCAGATCAGTCGCGAGCACGGCAAGCGCCGGGTGGTGGTGACCAGCAACGTGCGGGGCGAGTCGCTGGGCTCGTTCGTGGCCGAGGTACGCGGGCGCATCGGCCGCGAGGTGAACCTGCCGGCGGGTTACTGGCTCGAGTTCGGCGGCACCTTTGAACAACTCGAATCGGCCAGCCGACGTCTGAGTCTGGTCGTGCCGGCGACGCTGGCGCTGATCATCGGCCTGCTGGTGCTGGCCTTCGGCTCGCTGCGCGATGCGCTGGTCATCTTCAGCGGCGTGCCGCTGGCGCTTACCGGCGGGGTGGCGGCGCTGGCGCTGCGAGGAATGCCGCTGTCGATCTCCGCCGGCGTGGGCTTCATCGCCCTGTCCGGCGTGGCGGTGCTCAACGGGCTGGTCATGGTGTCGTTCATCCGGGAGCTGCAAGCGGAGGGCGCGACGCTGCGGGCGGCGGTCATGGAAGGTGCGATGACCCGCCTGCGCCCGGTGCTGATGACGGCACTGGTGGCGAGCCTGGGCTTCGTGCCCATGGCGCTGAACGTCGGCATCGGCGCCGAGGTGCAGCGCCCGCTCGCCACCGTGGTGATCGGCGGCATCGTCTCCTCCACCCTGCTGACGCTGCTGGTGCTGCCGGCCCTGTACCTGACGGTGCACGGCCGAGGCGAACGCGGCGCCGGCAGGGATCGCCTCAGCGGGTGAGGGCGTAGCGCCTGAGGGTGGCCAGGTCGACCATGGCGAGCGTCTCCTCGTGGGTGGCCTCCAGCACGACGGGCGGGGCGAGGCCGGCACGCTCGGCCTCGATCCAGCGGCCCGCGCACAGGCACCAGCGATCGCCCGGCACCAGCCCGGGGAAGGCCGCGGCCGGCAGCGGACGGGTCAGATCGTTGCCGCGCCGCCGGGAGAACTCGAGGAAGGCCGCGGTCACCTCGGCGCAGACGGTGTGGATGCCGACGTCCTCATGCCCGGTGCGGCAGTAGCCGTCACGGTAGAAGCCGCCGATGGGCCGGGCGCAGCACAGCTGCAGGGGGGTACCCAGAACATTTCGCGCCTGCAGCTCGTTCATGCCTGCTCCCTGCGGTGCGCCGGGACTAGAAGACACCGGCTTCCAGCCCTGCGGCCACGGTCGTGCCCAGCTCCTCGCACTGGGCGATGAAGCGCTCGTCGAACTCGCCCCGGCACACCAGCGGCGCCTGCACGGCGCGCCAGCGCAGCCCGGTAAGGATCGTCTCCACGCCGCGCAGCGTGCCGGTGCCATCCTTGCCGGCCCGCACGTAGAGCGCGTAGGGCTTGCCCTGCGTGCAATCGAGCAGCGCGTTGTAGCTGCGATCGAAGAAATCCTTCAGGGCGCCGCTCATGTAACCGAGGTTCTCCGGCGTGCCGAAGATCACGGCATCCGCCTCGCGCACGTCCTCCGGCCCTGCCTCCAGCGGCGCCACGTGACACACCTCGATGCCATCGATGTCCGGAAGGGCCGCCCCGCGCAGGAGGGCGTCCAGCATCCGCCGCGTGTTCGGTGACGGCGCGTGCGCCACCACCACGATCTGCTTGTTGCCCATACCGCCGGCTCCCGAACGCCCGCACTCATGCTACCGAGCTCGCGCTGCGCCGTCGTGTCCCTTGACATCAGACCGGGCCGCTACTAGCCATGAATTAAACGACCGTTCAGTCAGTCGATATGTCATGGGTCGTTCGAACACCACCGGCGCGCTCGCCCTGCGAGCGCAGGAGAGACAGACAATGAGCAGCATCACGCAGGACATCGGTACCAGCCGGAGCCGTCCACTCGCACGGCGGCCCGATGCGCCCCCACCGACCGAGGGGCCGCCCCGCGTCCCCTGGGGCTGGGCGCTGGGCATCACTGCCCTGGTGTTCGCGGCGCTGACGGCCGTCAAGTGGTACCAGCACGCCTTTTCCTGGTCCGTCGGCATGGACTCGTTTTCCGACGAGTTCCAGACCTACTGGATGTCGATCTTCTACACCGAGATCATCGCGATCCCGGTGCTCGGCGGACTCGGCGCGCTGGCGCTGTGGCTGACGCGGGACCGCGACATCATGTCGCTCTCGCCGCACGATGAACTGCGCCGGTTCTACGCGATGTTCGGCATCCTCACCGTCGCCGCGATCGCCATCGTCAGCGCGCTGGGGCTGCTGACCGAGGCGGATGCCGCCTGGCATCAGGTGGTGGTGCGCGATACCGACTTCACGCCGACGCACATCTTCCTGTTCTACCTCGGCATTCCCGTCGCCTGGGGCGCGCTGATCCTGGCGTGGATCTGGGTGCACACGCGCCTGCCGATCTTCACCAGCCGCATCTCGGTGCCGTTCTCGGTCGCCATCCTCGGCTTCATGATGGTCGGCCCGGTGGTGGCCTTCAACGAATGGGCGCACACCTTTTTCTATGCGGAAGAACTGTTCGCCGCGCCGGTGCACTGGTTCTTCGTGCTGGCCGGCTTCTTCCTCGTGTTCCTGATCGGCTTCGTCGTGCAGTGCCTGCAGCGCATGCGCGAGCTGATGCACGTCGTCTCCTACGAGGAAATCGAACGCCTGGCCGCCGAGCACTAGGCCCAGCAGACACAGGGATGCGCCGGGCGCCGGCCGCGCGGGCCACTGCCCACCCCGGCGCCACCGTCAGGAGGTGATGATGGCTCTGGAACTCAATCCGCAGGCAGACGCCGCGCCGCCGCCGGCCAGGCCGGCACTGCACACGGCGCGCGAGCAGTGGGAGGCATGGAAGAACGTTGACCTGATGTTCTTCCCGCTGATCGCGATCCTCATCGGCGGCGCCGCCGTGTTCCTCGGGGCGCTCACGATCGGCGATTGGAGCTACTGGCAGGACTGGCGCGATCGCCGCTGGTGGCCGCTGCTGACGCCGCTGCTACTGCTGACGCTGCCGGCGGTGCTCACCTACGCCTTCTGGAAGTACTTCAAGCTGCCGGTGGCGGCCACGGCGGTCGCCGTGGGCTACCTGCTCTCGCAGATGATCAGCCGCTACGTGAACTTCCACCTGTTCACCGGCTTTCCGATGAACTGGGTGATGCCGGAGGTGTGGATCGGCGCCGCGGTGTTCCTCGACGCGACGCTGCTGATCACGCGCAGCTTCGCCATCACCGGCCTGGTAGGGGGATTCTTCTTCGGGCTGCTGTTCTATCCCATGAACTGGCCGACCGTGGCGCCCATGCACATGCCGGTGCAGGTGGGCGAATCGGTGATCACGCTGGCCGACTACATGGGCTTCCAGTACATCCGCACGGCGATGCCCGAATATGTGCGCATCATCGAATACGGCACCCTGCGCACCTTCGGTGGCCATGTCGCGCCGGTCACCGCCTTCGTCGCCGGATTCTTCGCGATCCTCGTGTACTACGTCTTCGTGTGGATCGGCTCGAAGAGCGCCCGACCGGCCTTCATGACCAAGCTGCTCTGAGGAGGCCGCCAATGTCCGGTCCACGCCTCGTGCGGTGCCTGCTCGCCGCCCCGCTGCTCCTGCTGCTGGCGTTGCCGCCGGCCACCTTCGCCCACGGCGAGATCGCTCAGATGGCGGGCATCCGCATGCGTACCATCCACTGGTTCGACACGCAGATCGAGCCCCGCCAAGTAGCGGTAAACGAGGTGGTGACCGTGCGTGGGCGCTTCAAGGTCTCCGAACACTGGCCGGACTACGTGGCCAAGCCGGAGGAGTGGGTATTCCTGAACATCGGCGTGCCGGGGCCGACCTTCATTCGGCTCGATACCACCATCAATGGCATGCGTCAGCTGCAGTCCACGGCGCTGCGGCGGGGCGAGTTCTACGATTACGAGGTGAAACTGAAGGCGCGTGTGCCGGGCATCTGGCACGTGCATCCGCTGGTGAACGTCTGGGAGGCCGGGCCGGTGATCGGACCGGCGCATTTCGTCGAGATCACCGGCGATGCGGCGCATTTCGTCAACGAGGCGGTGCTGCTGAACGGCGAGCGCGTCGAGGTCGAGCAGTACGGGCTGCGCACCATGTCGGGCGTGCATCTGGTGTGGCTGCTGGTCGGGTTGCTGTGGATCGGGTACTGGTTCCGTCGCCTGCCGGTGATGATGCGACGCTATGTGGCGGTGCAGGAGCTGGGCGAGGCGGAGGCGGAACGCCGCCTGATCGGCTGGCAGGACATCATCGTCAGCGGGCTGTTCCTGGCGCTGGTGCTGGGGCTGACCGCCGGTATCGCGCTGTGGGCGAACGCTCGCTATCCCATCACCATGCCGCTGCAGACCGGGCGCGTGGAGGCGCCGGTGCTGCCACTGCCGGGCGCACTGGCGCCGATCGACATCGAGATCCACCAGGCCCGCTTCAACCTGCCGCGGCGCACGCTCACCCTGGATCTCACCGTCGCCAACGGCACCGAGACGCCGCTGGCCGTGGGGCAGTTCGTGGCCGGCTACGTGCGCTTCACCAACGGTGAGGTCGTCGAGGCGCGGCGCGAGGACGACTACGACATGGTGGCCCCGGATAGCCTCAGCGTGAACCGCCGGACGCTGGCGCCGGGAGCCAGCACGCGGCTGACGCTGCAGCTGGAAGATGCGATCTGGGAGGAACAGCGGCTGGTGGACATCGTGGCCGAGCCGGATCTTCGCATCGCCGGTCTGCTGTTCTTCTACGACCCGGCCGGCAATCGCTACGTGCGCGAGATCGGCACCCGCATCACGCCGGAGTTCAGCATCACGCCCGCTGGGTCAGAGCAACTCGACAACCTGCAGCTGGTACGCTCACCGCTGCCCGGCATGCGGCCGGACGCCTGAGGCTCGCGGCCGCCGCGGGCTCTGACAGGGGAGAGGGAGCGATGTGGGTGTTCACGCTGTACGCGGCGCTGACAATGCTGCTGCTGCTGGCGCTGTCGATCAATATTTCACGCCTGCGGGTGCGTCATCAGGTGTCCTTCGGCCACGGCGACATCGAGGCGCTGCGCAGGGCCATCCGTGCCCACGCGAACCTGGTCGAGCACGGCTTGCCGGTTGGCCTGCTGGTACTGGCGCTGGTGCTGGAGGGCGCGAACGAAGGCGCGATGCTGGCGCTGGTGCTCGCCTTCCTGCTGACGCGACTGCTCCACGCCGCCGGCATGCTCGCCGGCGTGCGGCCGGCGCGGCGCAGCGGCGCCGGCCTGACCTATCTGCTGGAACTGGTGGCCAGCCTCTGGGCGCTATTGCAGATCATGAACTAGCACCCCCGACGCGCCGCCAGGCCGCTGGTGATGGGCCGGCTCGAACGGCGCGAGTCCTGTCCTATGCTCAGGGTCAGCAAAGCGGGGAGCGTTCAGCATGCGAGACTACTATCGAGGTAAGCGCGTCGTGGTGACCGGCGGCGCGAGCGGGCTCGGCCGGGCGTTTGCGCTGGGCATGGCCGAGGCCGGGGCGGCGCAGGTGGTGGTGGCGGATCTCGATGCCGGCGAGGGTGAGGCCGTCTGCCGGGAGCTGGAGGCGCGGGGCGCGCAGGCCCGCTGCATCACCTGCGATGTCGCCGACGCCGATGCGGTCGAGGCACTGGCCAGCACCAGCCGCGACTGGATGGGCCGCATCGACCTGGCCTTCAACAACGCCGGCGTCGCCAGCGGCGGCGACTTCCTCGACATTCCGCCGGCGGACTGGCGCTGGCTGCTCGACATCAACCTGCTGGGCGTGGTCAACGGCTGCCGCAGCTTCGGCCGCATCATGCTCGCGCAGGGCGGCGGGCATCTGGTGAACACCGGCTCGCTCGCCGCCTTTGGCGCCATGCCGGGGATGGCGCTCTACAACGTGTCCAAGGCCGGGGTGGTGATGCTCTCGGAGACGCTGCGGGCGGAACTCGCGCCGCAGCGGGTACGCGTCTCGGTGATCTGCCCGAGCTTCGTGCGCACCAACCTCTACCAGCGCACCCGCGTGGCGACGCCGGCGTTGCAGGGCATTACCCGCATGGCGCTGGAGGGCAACCCGGTGACGCCCGAGCGCATCGCTGCCAGCGCGCTGCGGCAGATCGCCCGCAACCGGCTGTACGTGATGCCGACCTGGGATGCGCGCCTGGTGCGGCATGTGCGCCGGTTCTTCCCCGGCACCATGATCGCGGCCACCGCCCGGCTGCGGCCGCGGCTGCAACGGCGGATCGAGCGGCTGGCGGCGCGGCGCGGCTACTAGCCGGCGGTCAATCCGGCGGCGTGGCGCCGGCCGGCTCCTCGTCCGGAATGCGTGCCAGTTCCGCCTGCCAGACCACCGCCTCGCCATCGCTCGGAGCGCGCCAGTCGCCGCGCGGCGAGAGCGAGCCGCCCGACCCCACCTTTGGCCCGTCCGGCAGCGCGGAGCGCTTGAACTGGCTGATCTTGAAGAAGCGCCAGACGAACACGCCCAGCCAGTGCTTGATCTCCGCCAACGTGTAGGCACGGCGATCGGTCTCGGGTAGGCCGGCCGGCCAACGACCCCGGCTGGCATCGTGCCAGGCGCTGTAGGCGAGAAAGGCCACCTTGCTGGGGCGAAAGCCGTAGCGAGTGACGTAGTAGATGTTGAAGTCCTGCAGCGCATAGGGGCCGATGCGTGCCTCGGTGCTCTGCGCCGGGCCCTCCCCGTCCGCTTCCTGCGCATCGGCCGGCACCAGCTCCGGGGAGATTTCCGTGTCGAGGATGTCCTGCAGCACCGCGTTGGTCTCCGCGCCGAACTCGCCGGCATCGATCACCCAGCGGATCAGGTGTTGAATCAGCGTCTTGGGCACCGAGGCATTCACCGCGTAGTGCGACATGTGGTCGCCGACGCCGTAGGTCATCCAACCGAGTGCGATTTCCGAGAGATCCCCCGTGCCAAGCACCAGCGCGTGGTTCTGCTGCGCCAGCCGGAACAGGTGCGAGGTGCGCTCGCCGGCCTGCACGTTCTCGAAATTGACGTCGTACACCGCCTCGCCCCGCGCGTACGGGTGGCCGATGTCCGCCAGCATCTGCTTCGCCGAGGGCGTGATGTCGATCTCGCGCGCGGTGATGCCGAGGTGCTTCATCAGCTGGTGGGCGTTGCCGCGGGTCTTCTCGCTGGTGGCGAAGGCCGGCATCGTGTAGCCGAGGATGTGGCTGCGCGGCAGGCCGAGCCGATCCATCGTCCGGGCCGCCACGATCAGGGCGTGGGTCGAATCCAGCCCGCCGGACACGCCGATCACCACCTTGTCGATGCCGGTGGCTGCCAGCCGCTTGGCGAGCCCGTGCACCTGGATGTTGTAGGCCTCGTAGCACCGCGCATCGCGCACGCCCGGGGCATCCGGCACGAACGGGAAGCGCTCGATCGCCCGCTCCAGCGGGATGTCCGCATCGGCCGGCGCCAGCGTGAAGGGAATCCGCCGCAGTCGGCGCAGCTGCGGCAGATGATCGCCGGTGGCATCGCTGAAGGTCGTCAGGCGCATGCGGTCCTGCGCCAGCCGCTCCAGATCCACGTCGGCGCAGATCACCTGCTCATCCGGACTGAAGCGCTCGGATTCGCAGAGCAGATCGTTGTTCTCGTAGATCAGCGCGTGCCCATCCCAGGCCAGATCGGTGGTCGACTCGCCCGGGCCGGCGGCCGAATACAGATAGGCCGCCACGCATTTGCCGGACTGCGCCGCACACAGGTCCCGCCGATACTCGGCCTTGGCCACCGTGATGTTGCTCGCCGACAGGTTCGCCAGCACCGTGGCACCGGCCAGCGCCGCATAGGTGCTCGGCGGCACCGGCGCCCAGAGGTCCTCGCAGATCTCCACATGCAGAGCGAGGCCGGCAATGTCGGTGGCCTCGAAGATCAGGTGGTTGCCGAAGGCCACTTCCTCGCCCAGCAGGCGCACCTGCGGCTCCACCGCGACGCGCGCCGGGCTGAACTGGCGCTTCTCGTAGAACTCCCGGTAGTTCGGCAGATAGCTCTTGGGCACGATGCCGAGCAGGCGCCCGCGATGGATCACGACCGCGCAGTTGAACAGCTTGCCTTCAAAGCGCAGCGGCGCACCCACCAGCAGCAAGGGGCGCAGGGTCTCGCTCGCAGCGCGCAGCCGCTCGAGTTGCTCGATGCAGGCGTCGAGCAGGGCGTCCTGCTGGAACAGATCCTGGTTCGAGTAGGCGCTGATGCCGAGTTCGGGAAACAGCACTACCGCCGCGTCACGGTCCGCCGCCTGCCGGGCCAGCGCCAGTGTGCGATCGGTATTGAAGACCGGGTCGGCCACGCGCACGTGCGGCACGCACACCGCCACGCGCACGAAGCCATGGCTGTAGATCGAGTGGAAGCGTCCTGCTGGCATCTGCGAGTTCCTGCTGATGGCGCCACCGAGGCGGCGCCGGTGGCTGTCCTGCTGAGGCGCCGCCGCCGGGCGACGGGTTCCCGCGGCCTACCGCATCACGCACAGGCCAGACGCGGGCGCCGGCAGGAGCCGGGCGGCCGACGCGCGCCGGGCCCGCCGACGCTCCCAGAAGCGTTCATGGAAGAAGTAGGCCACGGTATTGCACGCCGGTTCCACCAGCGCGATGGCACCACCGACGGTGACGCTGCCGGTAAGGCCATAACCGACCAGGAAGGCGACGGTGAAATGCATCAGGGCAAAGGTGAGGGTCTTGATCATCGGGCGCTCCTGCACGTGGCACAGGACTCAAACGATAATGGTTCTCATTCGCAGATCAAGCCAATCGTCTCTCTGCCCGCGATAGCCGAAGGCTATCAGTAGCCTTCCGTATACAGGTGTCGTGCCTGGTGGCGGGCCGCCAGCGTCTGGATGTCCGCCACCATCTGCGGATTACCGGCGGCATAGATGTCGCTACCGGGCCAGTC
>JAASSS010000183.1 GCA_021767745.1 Pseudomonadota bacterium | reverse complement strand
GTGCCGAGCGAGAGTACCGGTGCCTCGAGCGCCAGCGGCCGTAACCAGTGCGCCGGCAGCTCACGTACCAGATAGAAGCTGCCAGCGAACGTCAGCTCATTCGGCCGTTCGCGTATGTTGTCGAAGGCGGCACGGGCGTAGTCGGCGGTGGCGACCGAGAAGACGCTGACGCCATGGGTCGGGGCCGACCGCCGGCTCTGCGTCTGGAAAATTCCGCCGAAACCGCCGAGATAGACGACCGGCCGCGCGCGCTCGACCGCTGGCGTAGCCTGTGCTGCCGGTGCGGGCGCCGTCGGCGCGGCCGCCGGTGGTGCCGGGCCCGGGGCGCATGCCATCACCGCAGCCAGCAGGCAGGCACGCCACCACCGAGGGGCGCGGGCACGGACGGGCAGCAGACAGGAAATCGTTGGCGCGGCAGTGAACAAGCGTAGAATGATACGGGCATTGGGAATCGCTGGCCGATGCCGATCTCAGGGAGGTGATCGCTGGCAGCCGTGACGGAACCGTCATGGCACCTGCCATCAGACACACCGACGGGCGCCAGGCCTGGGGGGAGAACCGATGGAAGGCGGACGAATCCGCTCGCTGATGCTGCTGCTCGGCATCGGCTTCGCGCTGGCGGCCCCCGTCACCGGCGCCGCACCGCGCCTGCTGCCACCGCTGTTCCCGGCGGCGAGTTGGGAGCGCGTCGTCGACGGCGTCGAACCGCCGCTGGCCACCGCGCGCGTCACGGCCCGCGCCGGGCTGGCGTCGGATTACCAGCGCTTCGCCCTGCAGCGCCGCTTCGGAGCCAATCGCTACACCATCGGCTATGTGGATCACGCCGATCAGTGGACGTCGGCCGGTACGGCGCTGGCGGCCGAAACGCTGTCTGCCGGGATCGACAACAGCTGGCGTGTGCCGGGCGGGGACGAGGCGCTGCTGCTGCCGACGATCGCCTTCAACGCCTCACAGGTGCGCGTCGAGGAACCGGAGATCACCGATGCCGACGATGCCGCCGAGGTGCTGGCCGGGCGGGTGGCCATCAACCTCGGCTGGCGACGCATGCTCGGCACGACGCTGTTGCAGCCGGCGCTCGGCGCCAGTCTCACGCAGCAGCGTCTGAACCGGCTGGATGAGCAGGCGGACGCGCTGCTGCTGCCCCGGGAACTGCGCGAGGAGGGCCTGAGCCTGAGTGCCGGCATCTCGGCCCTGCTGCCGCGCGGGGTGTCGGCCTTCCTGCGGGCGGAGAGCTACGAGGCGAGCATGTTTGACGCTCAGTCAGTCGAGCTGGCCGCGGGCCTGCGCCGAAGCTTCTGAGTCCTCGCTAGCGGTAGTTGGCAGCAACGAACGGGTTGTGCCGACGCTCGTGGCCCAGCGTCGAGCGCGGCCCGTGGCCGGGAATGAAGGTCACCTCATCGCCCAGCGGCCAGAGCTGCTCGCGGATGGATGTGAGTAGCTGGGCATGGTTGCCGCCCGGAAAATCGGTGCGGCCGATCGAGCCGGCGAAGAGCACGTCGCCCACCTGTGCGATTCGATCGGCGCGATGGAAGAAGATCACGTGGCCGGGCGTGTGTCCGGGACAGTGGCGCACTTCCAGCGTCTCGCCGCCGACCGTTACCTCATCACCCTGCGCCAGCCAGCGATCGGGCAGCACGGCGCGGCCGGTGAAGCCGAACATCTGCGCCTGCTGCGGGATCATGTCGAGCCAGAACTTATCGCCTACATGCGGCCCCTCCACCGGTACGCCGTGGCGCTCGGCCAGCTCGGCCGCGGCACCGGCATGATCGAGATGTCCGTGGGTGAGCAGGATCTTCTCCAGCTCGATCCCCTTGTCGGACAGGAATCTCTCGATCCGCGGCAGGTCGCCGCCCGGGTCGATGATTGCACCGCGCAGCGATTGCGGCTGCCACAGCACCGTGCAGTTCTGCTGGAACGGTGTGACGGGTATGACGGCGTACTGCATGGGCGAGGAGGAGCGGCGGGTTATCGACGCAGTTTACGCCTTCAGCGCTCGGTCAGTCGCGGCAGCAGCGACACCAAATTGCAGGGCCGGAACCGGGCGTCGAGCTGTTCGCGCAGGATGCGGTCCCAGGCGAGGCGACAGGCGTTGGTGGAGCCCGGCACACAGAAGATCACGGTGCCGTTGGCCGTGCCGGCAAGAGCGCGTGATTCGATCGTGGCCGAGCCGATCTCCTCGAACGAGAGCGTACGGAACAGCTCGCCGAAGCCGTCGATGACCTTGTCCAGCAACGGCACGATCGCCTCCGGCGTGCCATCGCGGCCGGTGAGCCCAGTGCCACCGGTGGTAATCACGACCTCCACCGCCGGTGCAACGATCCACTGCGAGATCTGCGCCCGCAGCCGGTAGCGATCGTCCGGCAACAACGCCCGCGCCGCCAGCCGGTGGCCGGCGCCGGTCAGCCGCTCGACCAGCAGGTCGCCGGACGTGTCGTTGGCCTCGGTGCGGGTATCGGACACCGTGAGCACCGCACAACCCAGGGCGCGAAAGGGCGTTTCAGCCTTGCTCATCGTCTGCCTCCACGAGCCGTTGCAGCCATTGTCCCACGGCATCGCGGAGTGGCGGCAACTGACCGTGGAAGAAGTGCGAGGCCTCCTTGAAGGCAACGATCTGCGGCGGCGGCGAAAGCGCGCG
>JAASSS010000062.1 GCA_021767745.1 Pseudomonadota bacterium | reverse complement strand
CTCGCTGCCATCCTTGAAGCGCACGCCCCGCACCCGATCCTCGCCGAGGATCGCTTCCGTCTGCGCCTGCATGCGAAAGTGCATGCCGCGCGCCTCCAGCGAGGCCTGCAGCAGCTGCGCAGCGGGCTTGTCGAGCTGGCGCTCCATCAGGCTGTCCAGCAGGTGCACGACGGTCACGTCCATACCCTGCTTCATGAGCCCGTTGGCGGCCTCGAGGCCAAGCAAGCCGCCACCGATGATCACGGCCCGCTGCTGCCCGGCCTGGGCGGCAGCGATCATCCGGTCCACATCGCCGATGTCGCGGAAGCTCAGCACGCCGGGCAGGTCGTGCCCGGGCAGCGGAATGACGAAGGGATTCGAGCCGGTGGCGATCAGCAGGCGATCGTAGTCGACCCGCACGCCGGCCTCCGACACGACCTGGCGCCGCTCGCGATCGATCTCGACGATCCGGTCGCCCTTGTACAGCGTGATCCGCTGCTCGGCATACCAGGGATCGTCGTTCAGCATGATGTCCGCGACCGTCTTCTCGCCCGCCAGGACCGGCGAGAGCAGAATGCGGTTGTAGTTGCCGTGCGGCTCGGCGCCGAAGACGGTGATGTCGTAGGCATCGGGGCTGATCTTCAGCAGCTCCTCCACGGTGCGGATCGCTGCCATGCCGTTGCCGATGACGACCAGACGCTTTTGAGTCATTGAGGGTTGCCTCCCGATAGAAATGAGGAACAACCCGCTGCGCTGCGGTGGCCGGCGCGTCGTTGCAGCCGGCACTCGATGTCTGGCATCGATTAAGCAAGATGTGTGCCGGCGCCAAGTCTCTGATAACACTACGCCGACAAGCCAGCGGCCGCACCCGGGCGGTGCGGATCACCACCGGGCGCCCAAAAAAGGAGCGCGCCGGATGGCGCGCTCTTCGTAGGCGCCGAAGCGCGTGATGGTCAGAAGGTGTAGCCGACGCCGAACTTCAGGTACAGGCCTTCGAAGTTGTCGACGGGCACATCGTTGCCGTCACGGTCGCGAATCTCCGGTTCGTCAACGTACTGGTACTGACCTTCGAAGAAGAAGAAGGTCTCCTGGCCCGGCGTGACGTAGAGCCCTGCCTTCCCGATCGGGCCAAACTCCGGACCGGTGTCCAATTCGAGGAGGTCCCCGGAACTGAAGAAAGCCCGCTGACTCTCGAAGTTGGTGACAACCACACCGGCGCCGAGATAGGGACTGATCAGCGCCTCGGGCATGAACGTCCAGATACCGGTCAGCGCGATGGGCAGGATGCCCGGCTGCAGGATGCTCACTTCGCCGGCGCCCGAATCCCCACCGATCACATCGCCGCCGCCCACATCGTTGATCTGGATCTCCGGGAACACCACGTCGATGGCGAGCTCGGCACCGAAGTGATCGGTGAACTTGTAGCCAATGGTGGCACCGAAGGCGATTAGATCGACGTTTTCCGGGGTTTCGCCCGTTTCCGCCGTGCTGCCGGACAGGCCGATGCCGACCAGCTGACGACCATTGCGCAGCCCGATGTTGAGCACCGCCTCTTCCGGACCCCCCTGCACCGTCGGCGGACCGCCCTCGTCGATGTCGAATTCCGGTCCGTAGATGCCGCCGCCGAGCTGCAGGTAGACATCGCCCGCCCGTGGGCCGGCAGCGTTAGCCGTTCCTGCCGCCAGCGCCAGCCCGAGCAGCCCCGCGCCGATCTGCAGCCGCCGCACGAGCCGCTCCTGTCGCTGTTGTGTCGCCATGATGCCCTCCCTGCCCATGTCGTGCCGAATTGCCATGTCCTTGTGCGAGCACTGCATGGTCATTCTCCGACGAAGGGCAGCAGGGTGCCCGGGAAGCGCAACCCGAGATTGAGACGGATCTCCCGGATCTCGATGTCATCCAGTGGGATTTCGAGGCCCTCGTTGGTCTCCAGCTCCGGGTCATCCAGCAAGCCATAGCGGGCGCCGATGTTCGCGTACCACGTATCGGTCAGCGTCAGCTTGGCGCCGACGTCGATGACATAACCGAATTCCAGGCCGCCCTCGGCCGTCAGCCCGTCGGTCGGCTCGTTGGCCAGCACCTGATTGCCGAGATCCGCCACCAGCAGGCCGGCGGCGACGTAGGGGCTGATGATCCGGTCACTCCAGATCGTCCACACGCCCTGGAACGAGGCGGGGATGATGGCGGGCGAGACGACCCGGATCGTGATCGACTCCGGATCGTTGTTGATCACGCGCGTGACCAGCGGGTCCTCGAGCAGGATCCGGGGAAAGGTGAGTCCCAGGCCCGCCTCGATGCCGAGATTGGGCGTGAACTGATAGCCGAGCCCGCCGTTCAGCGACAGGACACCCCGGTTCTCGGGCGTGTCCTGATCGAAACGCACCGGATCGCCGCCAGCCACCACGGCGATCGGTAGCTCGATCCGCCGGTTCAGGACGCGCAGGTTGATGCCGTTGATCTGCTGTTCCTGCAGACTCGGCGCCGTGCTGCGCATGTCCTCGCCGAGATCGAAGTCCGGCGTGAACAGCCCAATGCCGAACTGCGTATAGACCTCGCCCGGGCGCGGACCGGCGGCATGTGCCGACCCCGCCAGCGCGAACAGGCCAGCCGCCACTGCCAGTGTGGCGCCATGGCGACGCCGGGCAGAGCGCGAGCATGCCTTCCCTGTCATGCCACATCCTCCTTGATATGTCGTCGAAACGCGCCCTGCATGGCGCGCAGTTGAGGCCGGCCCCGAGTGATGCCTCCTGCACACTCGCTGAACCTGGGCCTGGTCGCCGGGCTGACCTCGGAAGACACCTACGCCAGCTGACAGCCGGAGGGAAGATAGTTGACCCCCCCAACCCGCGCAAGCCGCGTGTGGTCGGCAGGGCCGCTGGGGAATTCAGTCCGCGTCGAAGCGGGTGGAATCGATGAATCGGTCCGCGCCCAGCACCAGCTCGCTCGCTTCAGGCGACCAGGTCTCGGCATGCGTGCCCTCCGGCTTGCTGTCGACCGCCGGACACGGCCAGCCGAGCGCACCGGCCGCCTGCCGATACAGGTCGGTTCGATAGACCCGGCGCGCCAACGCGTCGGCATCCAGGTCCCTGTCGAGTTCGTGCCAGCGCGACATCTGCGCCAGGAACCAGGTGGCATGGGAGCGCCAAGGGAAGGTCGCGGCGTAACGGTAGAACACGTGGAAGTCCGGCAACGCCACCTGCCGATCCGCTGAGTAATGGAAGCGGCCGGTCAGCGAGGCCAGCACGATCGGCAGGGGCACGTCGATATGGCGCGCGACCAATCCGGCCAGTTCCTCCCGGTGCTCCGATGCATCCGCCCAGCGAGCTGCCTGCAGCAGCGCCTGCAGCAGTGCCTGATGCGCTCCGGCATGAGCGACGGCCCATGACTCGGCAACGCCGAACACCTTCTCCGGATGGTTGTTCCAGATCTCGTAGGAGGTGACGATCGTCTGGCCGATGCCGGCCGCGACCGACACACTGTTCCACGGCTCGCCGACGCAGTAGCCATCGATCAGCCCGTCCTGCAGATGTGCCGCCATGCGCTGCGGCGGCACCACCACGAGTTGCACGTCCCGCACCGGATCGATACCGGCGGCCGCCAGCCAGTAGCGGAGCTGGTAGGTGTGCGTCGCGGTCGGGAAGACGCTCGCCAGGATCAGGCGGCGCCGCTGCGCTTGATGGCTGCTCCGGATCACCGCGCGCAGTGCCGCTCCCGCCTGCGCCGGATCGCCTGCCAGGGTCGGCAGCGCGGCAACCATGCGGTCGTGCAACGCCCGGGAGACGGTAATGGCGTTGCCGTTGAGTCCCAGCCCCATCGCGGTGATCGTGGGCTCGGGCGTGCCCGCGAGGCCCAGCGTGCTGGTCAGCGGCATGGTGGCTAGCATCTGCGCCCCGTCGAGCGCACCCACGGCCACCTTGTCGCGGACGTTGGCCCAGGAGGGCTCGGCCGAGAGCGTCACATCAAGCCCAGCGCGCCTGAAAAAGCCCTTCTCCTGCGCGGCGACCAGTACGGCGCAGTCGGTGAGCGGCACGATCCCGAGCGTGAGCTTCATGGCATATCCCGATCGTTACTGATTCGATACGAAAAAGGCGCCCGGGCGCAGGCCATCAGCCTGCGCCGGGACGCCATTGTCCGGCACGGCGCGGGCTTTGGTCGCCCACGGTGGTGCCGAAGCTGCTAGCAAGAGCGGTGCCAGCAGGCGGGTGTCTAGAAGATGACTTCGGCCTGCAGCCAGAGCTTCTCGGTATCGGTCGCAAACTCATCCGCGTTGTAGTCCGCATACTTGATCAGGCCGGACAGCCACGGCAGGAATTTGCGCGCCAGCAACACGTCGAACTCCGAACCGTAGTCGACGCTGCCGTCGTCCGATTCGAAGTCATGATAGACGGCGAGGAAGTTGACGCCGTACAGCGAGGTACCAAGGCTCAGGTAGCTGTCCACCAGGCCGTCGCCGTCGAGCAGGCCGTCACCGTCTGCATCCACACCGATGAAGTCGCCGAGGAACTTGTCGGCCCAGCCGTTGAAGGCATGCTTGGTCGCCAGCGGCGTCTGAAAGCTGTAGCGCAGATCATCGTTGTCACCGCTGCCGAGCTGCTCCTGCGCGGCCTTGACCGTCACGCCGGCCACTTCCACGCCCGCCTCGACCAGATAGTAGTCCGCGTCGAAGTCCGCCTCGGCATCGGCGTAATCCTGCTGATGCGCATACTCCAGGGCGTAGACCAGCTTGAGCTGCTCGGCCACCGGCGCGCCGCCGGCGAAGCGGGCACCGTAGGTCTGGGTGTCGCGCGTGGGGCCGGCGTCCAGATCGAAGTCGAGCAGATAGCCGTAGATGCTGAGGCTGCCGTAATCGCCGGCAGCAACGCCGAGATTCACCAGATGGGCCTGAATGTCGCGCTCCCCGAAGGTGATCGTGTTCACCTTGTCGAGATAGGCATAGGACAGATCGACCGGTCCCAGATCGTTGCGCACGATACTGGCCGCATTGAAGGTCTGCTCGTTCTGGCGCCAGCCGACGTTGCCGATGAACCGCGCGTTGTCGTAGATGATGCGCTGGCGGCCGATCACTGCGCGTGTGTCGGTCAGCCCAGTCCAGAGCAGGTATGCCTGGTTCACCTCCGTATCGCTCGGATCGGCGACTACCGGCCGGTCGAGCACGGAGTTCAGCAGGCTGTTGTAATCCTCTCCGCCGAGCGACTCGATGTGCTCGAACTCGACATAGCCCTGCAGGTCGTACAGCGGCCCGGTCAGATATCCCAGCCGCAGACGTGCCGTGAGCGCGTCGGCTTCCTCGTCGAACCCGTCCTGATCGACCTGCTCGTAGCGCAGGCGGAGGTTGAAGTTCACCTCACCCTCGGTCAGCGCAGCGAGCACCGGATCGGTGGCCGGTGCCGCGGCCGGTGTCTGGGCATGCGCAGTGGCCGCGACCAGACCGGCAGCTGCGGCAAACAGCGCGAAAATGGGAGCCGAACGCTCTTCCATGGGCTTGTCCTTGGTTCTTGTGGGTAATGGCACCATCCGTGCCGACGCATCCCGGTCGCCGTTCGCGCGGCTACGCGCCGACTCCCGTTCGGGAGGCGCTTCAGCAAGCCCCGTGCCAGCAGTACCGGCAACAAAAGACGTAGATACCATGCATCTTCTAATGCGTTGGGGAGACGTCTGGAGTTGCGCCAGCGCACGATTACAGCGCAGCTCGAAGGGTCGATGCCCCAAGGTAGGGCAATCTCAGCCGAGCACGTCGGAGAGCTCGATCAGCGTCCGCGCGACGTCGACCAGACGCTGGTTGCGATCCATGGCGAGCTTGCGCAGCGTGGCGTACGCCGTCTGCTCGTCCATCTTGCGACGCTGCATCAGCAGCCCCTTGGCCCGCTCGACCACCTTGCGCTCGGCCAGGGTGTTCTGAGTGCGCTCGAGCTCCTCACGCAGCGCCTGGAACTCGCCGAACCGCGCAATGGCCACCTCGACGATCGGCCGCACCCGCTCGGCGTTGACCTCACCGACGACATAGGCGCTCACGCCGGCCTTGATGGCCGCGGTCGTGGTTTGCGCGTCGGTCTTGTCCGCGTACATCACGACCGGCCGCGGATTCTCCCGCGAGATGCTGCGCAGCGACTCTAGCGTGTCGCGGTCCGGCATCTCCATGTCGATGATGACCACGTTCGCGGCACTCTGGCGCAGCTGGGTGAGCAGATCGAGGCCGCGAGCGCGGCAGACGTCGACCTCGTGCCCGACATCCTCGAGCGCGCGGCGCAGCAGCGCGCCGCGGCCACGGTCACTGTCCACGAGCATGATCTTCAGAGGCATGGTTCAATCCGCGCAGAACAAGCGGCAGCGTGTCTCTGCTGCGCAGCGAGAAAAGCAAACTTCACGCCAGCACTTCGCAGCCGACCGGGAGTCGGAACGTCCATGGAAATCGCCGCCCTTCTGCTCTTCCTGCTGTTCCTGCTCACCGGCGCGGCCGGCATCATTCTCCCGGTACTGCCCGGCGTGCCGCTGGTGGCGGTCGGAGCCGTACTGGCCGCCTGGATGACGGGCTTTGCCGGGCTCGGCTGGGCGCCGCTGCTGTGGGTGATCGCGCTCGCGGTGCTCTCCCAGGTACTGGAGTACGTGGCCGGACTCATCGGCGCCCGTTACTACGGCGCCCGCCGCGCCGGGTTGTGGGGCAGCATCCTCGGCAGCATCGTCGGGGTGATCTGGCTACCGCCGCTGGGGCTGCTGATCGGTGCGCTCGGCGGCGCCATCGTCGGCGAACTGCTGACGGGGCGGCCGCTGACCGAGGCGGTCCGTGCGGGCTTCGGCGCGCTGCTCGGCGCGCTCGGCGGCGTGCTCGCCAAGGGCATCATCCTGATCGCCATCGCGCTGATCGTCATCCCGCGTCTGCTGTGAGACGAGCGCCGCCCTGCCCCGCCCGCGGCGCCAGCTGCAGGGCTGCCAGTTCGGCATAGGCCGGACACTCCCGCAGCAGCCGCTCGTGCGGCCCGCTGGCGACGATCCGCCCGTGCTGCAGCATCACGATGCGATCGGCCGTGACCACCGTCGCCAAGCGGTGGGCGATGACCAGGCTCGTGCGCCCGGCGAGCAGGCGTGCCAGCGCCGCCTGCACCTGGCGCTCGCTGTAGGCGTCCAGGGCGCTGGTTGCCTCGTCCAGGAGCAACAGCGCCGGATCGCGCAGCAGGGCGCGGGCGATCGCGATCCGCTGGCGCTGGCCGCCGGACAGCTGCACGCCCCGCTCGCCGAGCGGCGTCTCCAGCCCTTCGGGCAGCCGCTCGATGAACTCCTCGGCGTAGGCGGCGGCGGCGGCGGCGCGTACGGCCGCCTCGTCGGCTCCGGTACAGCCGTAGCGGATGTTTTCAGCCACCGTGGTGGCGAACAGCACCGGTTCCTGCGGCACCAGCGCAATGTGGGCGCGCAGCTGAGCGAGCGTCAGGCTGGGCAGTGGGTGCCCATCCAGCCGGATGCTGCCGGCATCGGGATCGTAGAAGCGCAGGATCAGCTGTAGCAGGGTCGACTTGCCGGCGCCGGAAGGCCCCACCAGCGCCACCCGCTCCCCGGGCGCCACCTGCAGATCGATATCGAGGAGCGCCGGCGGGTGGGGGCGCGTCGGGTAGCTGAACCGCACGCCCTGCATGCGGATTTCGCCCCGCGGCCGAGCCAGACGGGCCGGCACCGGTGGATCGTTGACCTCGCGCGGCGTGGCGAGCAGCTCGAACAGGCGCTCGGCCGCGCCGAGCCCCCGCAGCAGATCGCCGATCACCTCGCCGATGGCGCCCGTCGCTCCCGCGACCACCAGCGCATAGAAGATAAAGGCCGACAGCTCGCCCGCACTCAGGCGGCCGGCCAGCACCTCCCTGCCCCCCGCCCAGACGATGAGGCCAATGCCGACGAAGATCACCAGGATCACGGCGACGGTCAGCAGCGCACGCTGACGCACCCGGCGGGCGGCCGTGGCAAAGGCCCGCTCGGCGATGGCGCCGAACCGCGCCTCGTCCACGGCTTCGTGGTCGCAGGCCTTCACGGTGCGGATGGCGTGCAGGGTCTCGTCGACGTAGCTGCTGGCATCAGCCACACGATCCTGACTGCGTCGCGACAGGCGCCGCACCCGGCGCCCGAACCAGAGCACCGGCAGGGCCACGAGCGGCGCCCCGAGCAGCACCA
Organism: Pseudomonadota bacterium; assembly: GCA_021767745.1. GTDB lineage: Bacteria > Pseudomonadota > Gammaproteobacteria > UBA5335 > UBA5335 > JAASSS01. Next base: position 3,013 of record JAASSS010000062.1, on the reverse strand, counting down.
TCAGCCCGAGCCGGGAGCTGGTGACCAGCAGCATGCCGAGTCCACCGAGCAGCAGCAGGGTATTGCGCACCGCGATGGATAGCGAACTGCCGAAGACCGTCTCCAGCAGCGTCGTGTCGGTGGTGATCCGAGAGGCGACCTCGCCGACCCGCTGCTGCTCGAAGAATGCCACGTCCAGCCGCAGCACATGCGCGAATACCTGTCGGCGCAGATCGGTGGCGAGCCGCTCGCCGATCCAGGAGACGAGATAGAAGCGCAGGCCAGTGGCCAGCGCCATCACGATGACGATTCCAAGGCCCAGCGCCAGCGCCTGATCGAGATCCTCGGGCGCACCTCCACCCAGGCCACGGTCGACCATCAGGCGTACGCCCTGTCCCAGGCCCAGCACGCCGGCGGCGGCGATGATCAACGCCGTGACGGCGAGCATGACGCGCCAGCGGTACGGCTGCAGCAGCGCCCCGAGACGGCGCAGCAGCACCAGGCTCGGAATCCGAGGCAGCGGCGCGCTCATCGCTGCGGCACCGGGCAGGCCGCCAGCCTGCAGCCGCCGATCAGCCGCGACAGCGGCTCCGGGGCAAGGGCATCGGGGATGGGATTGAAGGGCATGGGTTGCCGCCGCCGGCGGCCACATTGCCGGAGATGGAGGCTAGGGCCGGAATCGAACCGACGTACACGGCTTTGCAGGCCGCTGCATAACCACTCTGCCACCTAGCCGTAGCGTCGCGAGAGTCTATCACGCAGAAAAGCGAAACCCGGCGCATGCCGGGCTTGCTGGAGCGATCTGGAGCGGGAAACGAGATTCGAACTCGCGACCCCAACCTTGGCAAGGTTGTGCTCTACCACTGAGCTATTCCCGCCTCGTGAGGCGGCAAATTCTACCGCCGGCGGCGTTGCTGTCAAGCATCGTCCACCTTCGCCCCGCCCGGTGAGCGGGCGGCCGGCCCGCCGGACAGCACCGACCAGGCCCCCATCAGGTAGAGCAGCATCGACCAGAGCGTGAGCGCTGCCGCGACCCACAGCGCCGCCAGCCCCAGCCGGTACTCCAACGGACTGTGCTGGGCGCCGAGCAGCAGCAGGGCCAGCGCCGCCATCTGCACCAGTGTCTTCACCTTGCCCCACTGCGAAACGGCCACACGGCCCCGGTGGCCGGCTTCGGCCATCCACTCGCGCAGCGCCGACACGACGATCTCCCGGGCGATGATCACCGCCGCCGGCAGCGCCACCAACAGCCGCGGATCCTGCTGCAGCACGACAATCAGGGCGAAGGTCACCAGCAGCTTGTCGGCGACCGGATCCAGGAAGGCACCGAAGGCCGTGGTCTGCTGCCAACGCCGCGCAAGATAGCCATCCACCAGATCGGTCACCGACGCCAGCAGGAAGATCGCCGCCGCCGCACCGGGACCGCCCAGCACGGGCAGGTAATAACAGCCAAGCACCAGCGGAATCATGAACAGCCGGGCGAGGGTCAACCAGTTCGGCAGGCTGTGGTTCACCGCTCAGGACTCCGGATGGAAATGGGCATAGATGCGGGCCGCCAGCCGTTCACTGATGCCGGGCACCGAGGCCAGATCGCGCACGCCCGCCCGTTGCAGCTGCTGCAGCCCACCGAACTGCTTGAGCAGCTGCTGGCGACGCTTCGGGCCGAGCCCGGGAATGTCCTCCAGCACCGAACGCTGGCGGGCCTTCGCTCGCCGCTGACGATGACCGGTGATCGCGAACCGGTGGGCCTCATCCCGGATCTGCTGGACAAGGTGCAGCGCCGGCGCGTTGCCCTGCAACTGCAGAGGCGCCTGGCAGCCCGGGCGCAGCAACTGTTCCGCACCCGGCCGCCGGCTCGGGCCCTTGGCCACGGCCACCAGCGCGATGTGCTCGAGCCCCAGCTCTGCCAGCACGGCCTCGGCCTGCCGCAGCTGGCCACGACCGCCGTCGATCAGCAGCACGTCGGGCAGCGCCGCGCCTTCCCGCTGACGGCGGCTGTAGCGGCGCATCAAGGCCTGACGCATGGCGGCATAGTCGTCACCTGCGGCGACCGCGCGAATATTGAAGCGGCGATAGTCGGCCTTGAGCGCCCCCTGGGGGCCAAAGACGACGCAGCTGGCGACGGTTGCCTCACCCATTGTATGACTGACATCGAAGCACTCCACCCGCTCCGGCGGTGTCGGCAGCGCCAGCAGCGTCTGCAGCGCGATCAGCCGCTCGCGGATCCCCGCCTCGCTGGCGATCCGGTCCCCCAGCACCCGGCGAACGTCCTGCTGCAACAGCGCCAGCCACTGCGCCCGGTCGGCACGCACGCGCAGCCGCAGGCGGACGCGGCGACCGGCGCTCTCGCCGAGCGCCTGCGCCAGCAGCGCGTCCTCCGCGACCGGCCCGTCCAGCACGATTTCCCGTGGTGGTTCGCGATCCACATAGTACTGCCCGAGAAATTGCAGGCGCACCAGCGGCGCGTCCGCGTCGGGCGGCGCGGTCGGGAAAAAGGTGCGATGGCCGAGATGGCGGCCACGTCGCACGCTGGCCACGCCGACGCACCACTGCCCGCCGTGGCTGGCAAGGGCGATCACATCCGCATCGATGCGCCCCCCGGCCATGCTCTGGTGGGCCTGCACGCGCCGCAGCCGGGCAATGCGGTCGCGCAGCGCCGCCGCCCGTTCGTACTGCTGCGCCGCGGCAGCCCGTTCCATGCGGGCCACCAGGCCGTCGATCACGCGGCCGTCGCGGCCCTGCAGGAACTGCACGGCACCGGCGATGTCCTCGGCATACTCCGACGGCTCGATCAGACCCACGCAGGGCGCGGAGCAGCGGCCGATCTGATGTTGCAGGCACGGCCGAGCGCGATTGGCGAAGAAACTGTCGCTGCACTCGCGAATCAGGAACAGCCGCTGCATCTCCTTGAGTGCCGCGCGCACCGCGTAGGCGTTCGGAAACGGGCCGAAATAGCGGGCATCGCGCCGGCGCGGGCCGCGATAGAACTCCATGCGTGGATAGCTGTGCGTATCGGCGAGGCGAATGTAGGGAT
>JAASSS010000006.1 GCA_021767745.1 Pseudomonadota bacterium | reverse complement strand
GAATCTGCATCAGGTCGGAGCGATGCTCGCCTTGGCCGAGCGGCTGGAGGCGGACTACGTCGAGCTGGCGACCGCCCAGTACTATGGCTGGGCGCTGCAGAACCGGCAGGCGCTGCTGCCCACGCGCGGCCAGCTGGCCGAGGCGGAACAGGCGGTGGCGGCGTTTCGCGCCGCTCATACCCGCGGCATGCAGGTCTACTACGTCGTGCCCGACTACTACGAAGGCCGGCCCAAGGCATGCATGCACGGCTGGGGCCGACTGGCGTTGAACGTGGCGCCGGACGGGACTGCCCTGCCCTGCCACGCCGCGCGCGTCCTGCCGGGGCTGCACTTCCCCAACGTGCGCGAGCGGACGATCGCCGAAATCTGGCAGGACGATCCGGCTTTCCAGCGCTTTCGCGGCACCGACTGGCTACCCGAACCCTGCCGCAGCTGCCCGGAGAAGGGCCAGGACTTCGGCGGCTGCCGCTGTCAGGCCTATTTGCTGACCGGCGATGCCGAGGCCACCGATCCCGCCTGCGATCGCTCGCCGGCACACGCCGCGGTACTCGCCGCCGCCGAGCAGGCCGACGCCGCGGCGCCGGCGCCGCTGGTCTTCCGCCGCCCGCAGAACGCCAGCCGCTGAGCGCGCGGCGCCTGTACTAGACTCCCTCGCGCCGGCGGCGGGTCCCGGCACACAAGGAGCTGACGCGATGACCACGACGATCGCCTCGCCGCTGACACTGCCCTGCGGCGTGCAGCTGAAGAACCGTCTGGCCAAGGCCGCGCTCACCGAGGGCCTAAGTGACGGGCACAATCGGGCGACGCCGGCACACCAGCGACTGTATCGGGCGTGGTCCGAGGGCGGCGCCGGACTGGTCATCACCGGCAATGTGCAGGTCGACCGCCGCTACCTGGAGCGGCCGGGCAACATCGCCATCGACGACAACGGCGGCGAGGCGGCGCTGGCCGCCATGGCCGAAGCCGGCACGGTCGGTGGCAACCAGCTCTGGATGCAGCTCAGCCACGCCGGGCGCCAGACCATTCGGTACCTGAACTCGGCGCCGGTGGGGCCCTCCGCCGTGCCGGTGAAGCTGCCGGGCGGCGCCTTCGGCAAGCCGCGGGCGCTGACCGAGGCCGAGATCGAGGATGTCATCGAGCGCTTCACCCGCGCCGCCCGCCTGGCGCAGCGGACGGGCTTCACCGGTGTGCAGCTGCATGCCGCGCACGGGTACCTGCTGAGCGAATTCCTCTCGCCGCGCGCCAATCACCGCACCGACCGCTGGGGCGGCAGCCTCGAGAACCGCGCCCGCCTGCTGCTGACGCTGGTCCACACGCTGCGCAGCGAGCTCGGCGCGGCGTATCCGATCTGCGTGAAGCTGAACTCCGCCGACTTTCAGCGCGGCGGCTTCACCGACGCGGAGTCCATGCAGGTAGCGGGCTGGCTGGAGACGGCTGGCGTGGACCTGCTGGAAATCTCCGGCGGCACCTACGAGCAGCTCTCGTTCTTCGGCACCGGCGCGGAAGATGGTCCGGCACCGGCGAAGGCGCAGAGCACCGTCGAGCGCGAAGCGTACTTCCTGGACTACGCCGAACGGATGCGCGAGCGCTGCCACATCCCGCTGATGGTGACCGGTGGCTTTCGCAGCCTGGCGGGCATGAACCGGGCGCTGGCCGACGATGCGCTCGATGTGATCGGGCTCGGCCGGCCCCTGTGTGTCGCCCCGGCGCTGCCGAACCAGCTGCTGGCCGGCGAAGTCGACGGCGCGCCGCGCCACGAGGACCGCCTGCGCATCGGTCCCGGCGTGCTCGGGCCGGCCAGTCGCATCAACCGCATTCGCAACTTCAACCACATGTATGCGCAGGGCTGGTACTGCGTGCAGCTGCTGCGCATCGGTCGAGGGGAGGCGCCGGATCCGCAGATGGGCCCGCTGCGCGGCATGATCGGCTATCTCGCCAACGAGTGGCGCGGGGTGCGGGCGCTGGCGGATCGCTGAGCGTCCCCGCCGGGTAAGCCCGGCACCCGCTCAGTAACGATCGCGCGCTTCGGGCGCCAGCGTCGGCCCGGCCGGCGTCGGCTGCAGCGTGAAGTTGTATTCGGTGCGGTGCGGGAAGGCATAAACCGGCGCCGTGGCGGCGGCGGTGAGTTCCGGGTCGGGCGCGGGCGTCAGCACCTGCAGGTTGCAGGCGCCGGTCTCGGGCGTGGCGAGCCGGTAGCGGCCCTCGGCATCGGTGCGCGTTTCGTAGACACGATCGGCACAGGCCAGGCGCACCGGCGCATCGGCCAGTGGCTCGCCGGCAGTGCCGACGATGGTGCCGTGCATGATTCCGGTACAGCCCAGCAACGCGCCGGCCATGAGCAGCACGAGGCCGGTGGCGAGGCGGAGCGCTGGGCGGCGTGACGGGCGCGGCGTCTTCGGCATGGTTGAGGCTCCGGGTCTTGGCCTTGGGACATGGCCGGGTGGAACTCCGGCGATGCCGGCTTCACATCCTACGCAACCGCGCCGCGACGTGACCGCCCCGGCGTCTGCGGCGCCGGCCGCAGCCGCTCCTGCCCGCCGGCCGATGTCGCCGCCGAGCCGCCCGGGTCGTTGCCGGTCAGGCGCGCTTGCCGAACCGTGTCTGGCATCGCGGCACGGGCCTGCAGGCCCTGCGACAGCGAATCGCCATGCCGCGGCCTCGTTCGGCCCCGGCGGCGTCTGCCGGGCGCGAAACAATGCCACTCCGGTTCGAGGTCAACCGCGTACGAGCACGTCCGGCTGGTGCGGACGCAGCCAGAAGAACAGCAATGCCAGCAGCAGCAGGGCCGGCACGTCGCCGATCAGGTGCATCGGCTCGCCGTAGGCGATGGCGTCCCAGGCCATCACCAGGCCGTGCAGCGCCATGGAAATGATGGTGAAGTCGATGATGATGCGGTTGCGCACCGGATCCCGGACCGCCATCAGCAGCGCAATGCCGTTGGCGGCGAACATCGCCCAGATCATGTGTTCGTATGGCGGATGCGGCGCCGGATTCATCCAGCGAAAGCCTGCCGGCCACAGATCCAGCCCGATGGGCGTGGCGACCAGCAGCGACACGCCGACCACCGCCATCACCACACGCAGCAGCGTGAGCTTGCGTCCCTCGTTCATCCCCTCTCCTTATCGGCCAGTGCTGCCCGGCGGTCGGACCGTCGCGACGGCCACGGTCCGCGCGGCGATGCTACGGTAGCAGGAACCGCCGCGCCGCGGCGGCGATGGTCAATCCCGGATCCACAGGAGTCTTGCGCATGGACGATCTCGGCCGACTGATTCTTCGTCTTACCCTCGGCGGCCTGCTGCTGCTGCATGGCATCGACAAGATGATCCACGGGATCGAGCCCATTGCCGGCATGCTCGCCGCCCGCGGCCTGCCGGAGGTGCTCGCCTGGGGCGTCTATCTCGGCGAAGTGGTCGGAGCCCTGCTCGTGCTGGTCGGCTGGCTGACGCCGCTCGGCGCGCTGCTGATCGTCGGCAACATGCTGTTCGCCCTGGTGCTGGCGCACGGCGAGCACTTCTTCATGTTGAGCCAGACCGGTGGCTGGCGACTGGAGCTACAGGCGTTCTATCTGCTGACGGCGGTGGCGGTGCTACTGCTCGGCCCGGGCGCCTACAGCATCGATCGGCGCCGCCTGTGACGGCTTGATCTGCGTCATGCCCCCGCCAGACCGTCCGGACTAGACTGGCACCGGGGCGGCTGCGGCAACCGTCCCACTGGGCAAGGAGAGGCTGATGTCGCGCACCTGGCTGCTCGTTCTGGGCGCCCTGGGACTACTCGTGTTCGCCACCATCGGCGGCTATCACTGGCTTGACGGCGACGGCGAACTCCCGCCGGGTTTCATCGCCGGCAATGGCCGCGTGGAAGCCGACGAGGTCGACGTCGCGACGAAATACCCGGGCCGACTGCTGGAGATCACGGTCGCCGAGGGCGACGTGGTCGCGCGCGGTCAGGAGGTGGCCCGGCTGGATCCGGCCGAACTGCAGGCACAGCTGCGTCAGGCCGAGGCCCAGGCGCGCCAGCTGGAGCGGACCATGGCCTCGGCCGCCAGCCAGCTGGAACAGCGGCGCAGCGAGCTGGCCCTCGCCGATCGCGACGTACGGCGCAGTGAGCAGCTCGCCAAGGACGGCTACATCCCGGCGCAGCGGCTCGACGAGCTGCGCACCCGGGCCAGCGCCGCCCGCTCGGCGGCACGGGCCAGTGAATTCCAGCTGCAGGCGGCAAGAGAAGCGGTCCTGGCTGCCGAGGCGACGGTCGAACAGCTGCGCGTGCGGCTGGCGGAAACCCGCCTCGATGCGCCGATCGACGGCCGCGTGCTGTATCGGCTGGCCGAGCCGGGCGAGGTGCTGCCCGCGGGTGGGCGCGTCCTCACGCTGCTGGACCTGACCGACGTCTACATGACGATCTTCCTGCCCGCCGCCGCCGCCGCGCGGCTGCCGGTCGGCAGCGAGGCGCGGATCGTGCTCGACGCGCTGCCCGACCTGCCGCTGCCGGCCCAGGTGAGCTTCGTCTCGCCCGAGGCCCAGTTCACGCCCAAGGAAGTGGAGACGCGCTCGGAGCGCGAGAAACTCATGTTCCGGGTGAAGCTGCGCGTGCCCGAGGCGCTGCTGCGGCGCAGCATCGACCGCGTCAAGACGGGCGTGACCGGCGTTGGCTACGTGCGGCTGGATCCGCAGGCGCCCTGGCCGGCATGGCTGGAGTCCCGGCTGACCCAGCCGGCCGCACCAGCCGCGCCCCCATCGCCCTCGCCCGACGCGCCGACGCCGCCCCCCGAATCCTCCGCCACGGCGCCATGAGCGGTTCGCCGCCGATCGTGGCGGTGCGGGAGCTGTCCCACCGCTATGGCCAGACGCAGGCGCTGGAGGCGGTATCGCTGACGCTGCCGGCGGGGCGCACGCTGGCACTCATCGGCCCGGACGGCGTCGGCAAGTCCACGCTGCTCGGCCTGCTCACCGGGGCCCGTCGCATCCAGGCCGGCGAGGTGCAGGTATTCGGCGGCGACATGCGCAGCGCCGGCCACCGCAACCGCGTCTGCGCACGCATCGCCTACATGCCCCAGGGCCTCGGTCGCAATCTCTACGGCGACCTCACGGTAGCGGAGAACCTGCACGTCTTCGGTCGCCTGTTCGGCCAGCCGCCGGCCGAACGGCGGGCACGGATCCGAACGCTGCTGCGCGCCACCGGGCTGGCCGGATTTCCCGACCGGCTGGCCGCCAAGCTGTCCGGCGGCATGAAGCAGAAGCTCGGCCTGTGCTGCGCGCTGATCCACGATCCCGACCTGCTGGTGCTGGACGAGCCGACGACCGGCGTCGACCCGCTCTCGCGCCAGCAGTTCTGGGCGCTGATCGAACGGATTCGTACGGAGCGCCCGCAGATGAGCGTGATCGTCGCCACCGCCTATATGGAGGAGGCCGCTCGCTTCGACACGCTGATCGCGATGCACGACGGCCGCGTGCTGGCCACGGGCACGGCCGAGGCGCTGCGTGAGCGCACCGGTGCCGAGTCGCTGGAAGCCGCCTTCATCGCCCTGCTGCCGGCAGCGGTGCGGCGCGGCCACCGGGCACTGACGATTCCGCCACGGCCGGCCGACACGGAGGAGCCGGTGATCATCGCCACCGAGCTGACGCGCCGGTTCGGCGACTTCATCGCCGTCGATGGAGTCAGCTTTCGCATCGGCCGCGGCGAGATCTTCGGCTTTCTCGGCTCGAACGGCTGCGGCAAGACCACGACGATGAAGATGCTGACCGGCCTGCTGCCCGCTTCCGCTGGCGAGGCCTGGCTGTTCGGAGAGCGCGTGGCGAAAACCTCACTGGCGATGCGCCGGCGCGTGGGCTACATGACGCAGGCCTTTTCGCTCTACGAGGAGCTGACGGTGCGCCAGAACCTGGCGCTGCACGGCCGGCTGTTCCACCTGTCGGCCGCCACGCTGCGCGAGCGCCTGCCGACACTGCTGGAGACCTTCGGTCTCACGCGGCACGCCGACGCGCTGCCGGCCGACCTGCCGCTCGGCGTGCGCCAGCGGCTGTCGCTGGCGGTGGCGGTGATCCACGAGCCGGACCTGCTGATCCTCGATGAGCCGACCTCCGGCGTGGATCCGATCGCGCGGGACCGGTTCTGGCAGCTGCTGGTCTCGCTCTCCCGCGAGCGCGGCGTGACGATCTTCATCTCCACGCACTTCATGAACGAGGCCGAGCGCTGCGACCGGATCTCGCTGATGCACGCCGGGCGCGTCCTGGCCAGCGATACGCCGGCCGCGCTGCAGGCGGCGCGCGGGGCGCCGGATCTGGAAACGGCCTTCGTCGACTATCTGCAGGAGGCCGCCGGCGAGGCGGACACACCCGCCGAGATGCCGGCATCCGGACCAGTGCCGCCGGCCGTTACACCAGCCGGCCGGCCACCGCGGCGCTGGCCGTTCAGCGGCCGGCGGATGCGAGCGTTCCTCTATCGCGAAAGCCTGGCGCTGCTGCGCGACCCGATCCGCCTGTCCGTGGCGCTGGTCGGCACGGCGCTGCTGATGCTCATCTTCGGCTACGGCATCTCGCTGGACGTGGAGGACCTGCCGTTCGCCGTGCTCGACCGTGACGACACGCCCGAAAGCCGCGCCTATGTCGAGAACCTGGCTGGTTCGCGCTACTTCATCCCCCGGCCACCGCTGCGCGACGAGGCGCAGATGCAGCGGCGGCTGCAGACCGGCGAGCTGACGGTGGCGCTGGAGATCCCCCCGGGCTTCGGCCGCAGCCTGCGGCGCGGCAGCCGGACGGAGATCGCGGCCTGGATCGATGGCGCCATGCCGTTCCGGGCGGAGACGGTCGCCGGCTACCTGCAGGGGGCACACCTGGACTTCCTGGCGCGGGAGCTGGCGCTGCGGCCGCTGCCGGCAGCCGCGACCCCTGCCACCGCTCTGCCCGTCCGGCTGGAACCGCGCTTTCGCTACAACCAGGCCTTCGAGAGCATCAATGCCATGGTGCCCGCGGTGATCGCGCTGCTGCTGGTGTTCATTCCGTCGATCCTGATGGCGCTTGCCGTGGTCCGGGAGAAGGAGCTCGGCTCGATCACCAACCTCTATGTCACTCCGGCCGGGCGGCTTGAGTTCCTGCTCGGCAAACAGCTGCCCTACGTGGCGGTCGGCATGATCAACTTCGCACTGATGACCGCCATGGCGCGCTGGCCGTTCGGCGTGCCGCTCAAGGGCAGCCTGCTGGGGCTGACGCTCGGCGCACTGGCCTATGTGGCGGCGACCACGGCCATCGGTCTGCTGATGTCGGCCTTCACCCGCACGCAGATCGCGGCGCTGTTCGGTACCGCCATCGTCACGATGATGCCGGCGGTGCACTACTCCGGCATGCTGCAGCCGGTCTCGAGCCTGGAGGGCAGCAGTCAGCTCATCGGCCAGCTGTTTCCGACGACGTATTTCGTCAAGATCAGCGTCGGCGCCTTCGCCAAGGGCCTCTCGCTGGTCGATCTGATGCCCTTCCTGCTGCCGCTGGCCGCCTTCGCGCCGACGCTGCTGCTGCTGAGCCTAATCTCGCTCCGTCGACAGGCGCCCTGATGATGCTGGATCTGCGCAACGTGCTCTGGCTGGGGCTCAAGGAACTGCGCAGCATCCGCTACGACCGCTTCATGCTGCTGTTCGTGATCTATTCGTTCACCTTCTCGGTGTACAGCCAGGCCACCGGACTGCAGCACGATCTGCACAATGCCGCGGTCGGCGTGGTGGACGAGGATCATTCCGTGCTGAGCCGGCGCATCGCGGCGGCCTTTCTGCCACCGGAGTTCAAGCCGGCGCGCTACCTCGAGTTCGCCGAGCTGGACGACGCGCTGGAGCATGCCCGCGTCACCTTCGTGGTGGTGCTGCCGGCGGGACTGGCGGCGGACCTGCGCGCGAACCGCCAGCCGCAGATCCAGATCGTCATCGATGCCACGGCGATGATGCAGGCGGGCCTTGGCGCCAACTACATCCAGAACATCATCGCGGCAGAGGTGGCCGACTACCTGCAGGTGCCCCGCCAGCCCCTGCCGATCGCGCTGGAGACGCGCTTCGCCTTCAATCCGGCCCTGGAAAGCGGCTGGTTCACCGGGGTGATGGCGCTGATCAATAACGTGACGATGCTGGCGGTGCTGCTGAGCGGCGCGGCGTTGATCCGCGAGCGCGAGCACGGCACGATCGAACACCTGCTGGTGATGCCGCTGCGGCCGGCGGAGATCATGATCGCCAAGGTCTGGGCCAACGGACTGGTGATCGTGCTGGCCGTGATCGTCTCGCTGCTAGTCGTCATCCGAGGGCTGGTCGGCGTCCCGCTGGTCGGCTCGCCGGCACTGTTCGTCGGCGGCGTCGTGCTGTATCTGTTCTTCGCCACCGCGCTCGGCATCTTCCTCGGCACGCTCGCCCGCTCCATGCCGCAGCTCGGCCTGCTGTTCATCCTCATCGTGTTGCCGATGAATCTGCTGTCCGGTGGCAATACACCGCTGGAAAGCATGCCGAGGCTGCTGCAGTGGGTGATGCAGGCCGTGCCCTCGACACACTTCGTTCACTTTGCGCAGGCTATCCTGTTCCGTGGCGCCGGCATCGACGTGCTCTGGCCGCGCTTCGCCGCGACCTTCGGCATCGGTATGCTATTTTTTGCGGTCAGCCTGTATCGCTTCCGCCGGGCGCTGGCGGTGACTGGCTAGAACGATGCCCTGATCCCCCCACCCTGCCTGCGGAAAACATCATGCTGGATATGGAAATCCCGCCAATCGCCTCGCCGTTCATTTCGGCCAAGCGCGATGTGCTCAATGGCGTCATCGCCGGCCGCGAGGTCGACCCCGACCTTCGCTGGCGCCTGCGCTACACACGTGTGATGAATCGCCTGCTCGGCCCGCTCCGGTATCTGGAAGAACGCTACTACGACGACAAGGTCCGGCAGGTGGAGATCGCCGAACCACCGGTGATGATCATCGGCCACTGGCGCAGCGGTACGACGCACCTGCACTACCTGATGGATCAGGATCCGCGCTTCGCCTCCATCACGAACGTCGAGGCCGCCGGCAGCAGTGCCCTGTTCGTGCTGGCCCGATGGCTGGAGAAGCTGGGCGGCATCCTGCCGACGATGCGCCGGCCGATGGACAATCTGCCGGTGGGCGTGGACATGGCGCAGGAAGAGGAGTTCGCGGTCGCCTCCCGCAGTGACACCGCGATGTACTTCCACTGGATGTACCTGCGCCACACCCGCGAGATCTTCGAGCGCACCGTGCTGTTCGAGAACGCCCCGGCGGCGGCCGAGGAATATGCGGCGCTGCACAAGTTCATCCTGCAGCAGGCGACGATGCTGCACGACAAGCCCATCCTGCTGAAGAATCCGCCGAGCACCGGCCGGGTGGCACTGCTGACCCGGCTCTACCCGGGCGCGAAGTTCATCTTCCTGCACCGCGACCCCTACCAGGTGTTCCGCTCGACCCGCCATCTGTATGAAAAGATGGAGAACACCTACGCCGTCCAGCGTCTGTCGCCGCGCGAGCGCGACGACACCGTGCTCTACGTCTACGGCCGCATCATGCAGCGCTATCTGGACGAGCGTTCGCAGATCCCGGCCGGCCAACTGGTGGAAGTCAGCTACGATGAGCTGGATCGCGATGGCCTCGGCACCCTGCGACGCATCTACGAAACGCTGGGCCTGCCCGGCTGGGCGCAGGCCGAACCTCACTTCAAGAGCTACCTGGCCTCCCAGCAGGACTACCAGAAGAACAAACACCGGGATGACCCCGAGGTCTACCGGATGGTCAACGAGGTCGCCGGACCGGTGTTCGACGCCTTCGGTTACGAGCGCCGAGGCGAGGCACCTGCTCGAGCGGTTGCCGCAGCCGGCTGAACTCATCATCCTGACGCGAGACATCCATGCGCCAACCGTCGAGATATCTGCCGGCCTGCGCCGGCCTGCTGCTGATCGCCCTCACCCCGGCCGTGGCCGACGAAATGCCGTTGCCCGCCGGACTGTGGCGGATTCAGACTACGATCGAAAGCTCGCTGCCGATGCTCAATCGTCAGCAGACCCAGGAGCAGTGCGTGGCACCCGACGAGTCGTTCAATCCAGCGCAGATGACGCAGGGGCTCGAGTGCAGCATGCTCGAGTCCAGCCGGCAGGGCGACCGGCTGGACTGGCAGGCCAAGTGCGCCAGCCAAGGCATGGAGATGGACACCGTCGGCCATGTGATCGTGCGTGGGAACACAGCAAGCAGCGAGATGACGATGCAGGCCAGCGGCCCCATGCCAGTCACCATGACGGTGACGTCCGAGGGCAAGCGCATCGGTGACTGCTGAGGCCGAGGGCCAGGCGCCCGGCCTCGTGCCATCCTCGCTACCGCCGATCCAGCGGACCGCCCTGCCCGAGGGCAGCATGGCCCATCACGCCTGGGGCGAGGGGCCGACGCTGGTCCTGCTCCATGGCTTCCCCGACTCCCCAGCCAGCTTCGCCGCTCTGGCGCCGCGCCTGGCAGCCGCCGGCTATCGGGTCCTGGCGCCGTACCTGCCCGGCTACGGCGAATCGACGCTACCGCCGCCGAGCGACTTGCTGGCCGCCGCCGGGCAGCTGGAGCAGTGGCTGGCAGCCGTGGCAGCGCCGGAGCCGGTGGTGCTGGTCGGCCACGACTGGGGGTCGATCCTCGCCCAGCTGCTGCTGGCTCGCCAGCGCCACACACCGCGGCCGGCATGCCGCATCGAGGCGGCAGTGCTGGCGGCAGTACCGCCGATCCGCACCTTCCTGCGGCATCTGACGCCCGCCCAGCTCTGGCGCTCGCGCTACATGCTCTATCTGCAGCTGCCCGGCATCGTCGGCTGGCTGCAGCGCCGCCGTCTGCGCTACCTCGCCCGCCTCTGGCGGCGCTGGTCGCCGATGCTGCCGCGCGAGGAGCCCGCCCGGGTGGCGGCGCAACGGCTGCTGTCGCCGGCGCCGACCCTCGAGCAGGCGATCGGCTACTACCGCAGCCTGCTCAATCCCGCCCATAGCGGCCCGCGCCGCTGGGCCCGTACCCTGCGCCTGCTGCTCGGCCGGATCGAGCAGCCGGTGTTGGTGCTCGCCGGCAGCGGGGACGGCTGCATCGGTCCCGGCATGTTCGTCGGCGCCCGCCGCGACTGCCCACATCCGGCCAGCCGCCAGCAGTGGTTCGGCCCGTGCGGGCATTTCATGCAACTGGAGCGGCCGGCGCTGGTGGCCGACAGCATCACCGCCTTCCTGGACACAGCCCTGCCCCGGCAGATCGTCACGGCCCCCGGGCAATGAGCACTGGCGCCCCCGAGCCGGTCTGGCTCGCGCGCCTCAGCCTGCTGCTGCTTGCCCTGCCCGTCGTCGCGCTGGTCTGGCAGGTGCTGGACCGGCCGGCATCGGCGCGACTGCCGGCACCGGCCGTGATGCCGGCGGCACTGCGCGCAGCGGCCCCGCCACCTGACTCGATCGACTGGGCGGCCTTCACCTCCGAACGGCGCCGCCGCGAGCAGCTACTGCAGTTCGTGCACGCGCCGCTCGAGCACCACAACGCCGCGATCCTCGCCGATCGGCGCCGGCTCGAACGCCTACGCACGCGCCAGCCGCTGACGCCGGCCGAACTCGACTGGCTGGCGGGCCTGGCGAGCCGGTACCGGCTGCCACCGCAGGACTGGCAGTCGCAGGGCAGCTTTCGGCGCCTCGCCGCACGGGTGGACGTGGTGCCACCTTCCCTGCCGCTCGCGCATGCGGCGCTGGTAACGCGCTGGGGCCATCACGAGCAAATGCTGGCGCTGCACAATCTGTTCCGCCGGCTGTGCCACACGCCGGACTGCGGCGCCCTGCCGCCGACCCGCCCGGCCGGGCGCCACTACCGCTGGCAGCGATTTGGCAGTGCGGCGGAGGCGGTGGCCGGCGAACTGCACCGCTACAACACCCACCCGGCCTATCTGGCCTTCCGGCAGGCGCGTGCCGAACGGCGGCGGGCACGGCAGCCGCTTGCGGGGCTGGCGCTGCTTGCCGCGCTGCCGCCTCACGCCTTCGACCCACACCCGACGGCGGAGATCGAAAGCGTGATTCGTACCCGCCAGCTCAATCATCTGGACGCGATCGCCAGCTGCCGCACCCACCACTGGCCCGGCTGTCCGGAGGCGCTGACGGCTCCATAGCGCCTCGCGGTGTCATGGCTCGCGAGGCGTTCCACCCGGGGTGCGCTAGCGGCGGTGCGAGGGACCCAGGTGAAAGCGGCCCTCGACGGCATCGTGATCGGCGGCGCGCAGCGGAGTGTCGGCCAGATCACCCAGCGCATCCGGCCAGCCGGCGTTGAAATGCAGGATGTCCACCCCGCGCAACCGCTTGAGCAGCGCCGGACTGACCAGCATGTGATCGAGCACCTGGCTGTTGCCGTCGAAGACGAAGGTGTAGCGCTGGTCAGGGCGCTCCAGCCGCACGAGATTGTAGAGGGGGATGTCGGCCCGCCCGGTGCCTTCCAGAATCGCTACCGGATGATCCCCGCCCTCGCCCGGCTCGCCGAACTGGAAATCGTTCAGATCGCCCGCCACCATCAGCAGCGCGGCCGGATCGCTGGCCAGCCGCTGGTCGACGTAGTCGCGCACCGCCCGTGCCTGCGCCTTGCGCTGCTCCTCGGTCACCCGGACCGGCGGCTGTGTCGCGCCGAACAGCGCCCCATCGCCGCCCTTGCTCTTGAAGTGGTTGCCGATGATCGTCACCTCGGCACCGCCGATCCGGAAGCGGCCAACCAGCGGCTCTCGGCCCGGGCTCGCGCTCTGCGGCCCGAAGGCGGCACTCACTGCCGGGCCGGCGAGCTGGAACGCTTCCAGCAACTCGATCCGATCGGCGTCCCACAGGAAGCCGACCTCGATGCCGCGCCCATCGCTGGTCTCGAACGAGGTGGCGGTGTAGGCGGTGCCGGCGGCGGCGTTCACTCGATCACCCAGCGTCTGGAGGATGGCCGTGTTCTCCACCTCCTGCACGATGAGCACGGCCGGCAGTTCGAGCTCGATGCGCAGCGCGAGTGCCAGCTTGGCGAGCTGAGTCTCCAGCGCCGCAGCGCTGGGCGTACTGGAGCCATCGTCCTTGCCCGGCGCATCCTGCAGGTCGAACAGGTTCTCGACGTTCCAGCTGGTGATGCGCGTCGCGTCGCGCCCGGCGGGGCCGCGTTCGCTCACCGGCGCCGTAGGCACCGGCGCGATGTCGAGCTCGAGGCTCGTCGGCTGCAGCTTGTAGTTGCCGAAGGTGTAGTCCACCACGCCGATCAGCTGACGGACCCGATCGCCCGGCACCACCTGCGGCGGCGTCTGCAGGGTGGCATCGTCGATCAGGATTCGCTCGGGGTTGTAGTCGACGACGTTCTCGCCCAGCGGGCGCAGCCGCAACGCGTGATGGGTGGGCAGGTAGCCGGAAAGCGCCCGCGCGTCGGCCGGTGTGATGGCGGCGAATTCGCCGAAGCGCGTGGTCGGTGCCACCACCACGCCGTTGGTGAGCGAGACGCGCATGCCCTCCAGCCGCTCCCAGAAGTCGATGCCATCGACGAGGCTTTCGTCCGGCAGGTCGGTCAGCACTACCGGTGCCGGCAGTGGAGTGCCGGTCGCCACCACGGTCAGGGCCGATACGCCGGTCAGGCGCGTGCGCGGCAGCGCGTCGCCGAACTGCTGCTCGTCGACCACCGCGGTCAGCTCGACGGCATCGCCGACGGCGACGGCCGGAAGT
Organism: Pseudomonadota bacterium; assembly: GCA_021767745.1. GTDB lineage: Bacteria > Pseudomonadota > Gammaproteobacteria > UBA5335 > UBA5335 > JAASSS01. Next base: position 20,932 of record JAASSS010000006.1, on the reverse strand, counting down.
GACGAGTTGCCGGGCAGATCGACGAGGATACCGTCGGAGGTCTGGGGATCCGCATCGCCCTGCGGGTCCTGCAGCCAGAAGTCGCGCCCGGCCAGCGCGGTGACCACGCCGGTGGTCGTGATGGTCTCGCCCGCAAGCGCGGCGCGCACGCCGGCGCCCTGGATTTCGTAGATGGGCACGGACTCGCCACCCGCGCCGGTGCCGCCGGATACCGGCGTATTGGCCGGGCCCAGGTTGAAGTCGGCGAAGACGAAATCGGCTGGTGTGTCGGTATCGAGCCCGTCGGCAAGGCGGCGCGCACCGGCGGGAAAGAAGCTGCCGTCCGGCCCGATCACCGGCGCGGCGAAGAAGAAGATGTCACCCGCATCACCGTCGGTCAGGCCGAAGGCGTCGAGCACGACCTCACCGCCGCTCACACTGCCCCCGGTCAGGCTCGCGGTCTGCACCAGCGCCAGCGTCACGCTGCTGTTCTCCAGGCTGTTGGCGCCGATCGCGAGATCCGGCGTCACCGCGTAGGCGCGCGCCAGGCCCGTCGGGTTGCCGAGCAGCAGGAAGCCGTTTGGGCCCAGCACGGCACCGGCCGGAAAGTCGTAGCGGAAGTCGATGCCGCCCGGCCCGCTGCCCGCATCGCCCTCCACGCCGATGATCGAGAGCCCGGCGAGCGCGGTGTCGGGCGCGCCGAACAGCTCGATGTATTCGGCATCGTCGACCCCGGTCATGCTGACCAGTGCCTCGTTGATGATCACGGCGCCGGCGACGGGAACGCCGGTCAGCAGCACAAGGCCGGCGAGAGCGGAAGCGTGGCGTGACTGCATGACGAGGATCCGGGCTCCGAGGTTGCCGGCAGCCTAGTGGGCACCGGTGACGACCGCATTGCAACGCCGTTGCCGCCGGATGGCACAAAAAAACAGGCCCCGCGTGAGCGGGGCCTGCGATCTGCCGGAACGGCGTGGTGGACTAGAAGTCCATGCCACCCATGTCGGGCATGCCGCCGCCTGCCGGCGCGGCGTCCTTCTCGTCCTTCGGCTCCTCGGCGATCATGCACTCGGTGGTCAGCATCAGGCCAGCCACGGAGGCGGCGTTCTGCAGCGCCGTGCGCGTCACCTTGGCGGGATCGAGAATACCGGCCTCGATCATGTCGCAGTACTCATCGGTACCGGCGTTGTAGCCGAAGTTGCCGGATTCGCCGACCACCCGGTTGAGCACCACGGAGGGCTCGCCACCGGCATTGGCCACGATCTGGCGCAGCGGCTCTTCCATCGCCCGCAGCGCGATGCGCACGCCCACGGTCTGCTCGGGGTTCTCGCCCTGCAGCTCGCCGATGATGGCCTTGGCCCGAACCAGGGCGACGCCGCCGCCCGGCACGACGCCTTCCTCGACGGCAGCACGCGTGGCGTGCAGCGCGTCCTCGACGCGGGCCTTCTTCTCCTTCATCTCGACCTCGGTCGCGGCGCCGACCTTGATGACCGCAACACCGCCGGCGAGCTTCGCCATGCGCTCCTGCAGCTTCTCCTTGTCGTAGTCCGAAGTCGCTTCCTCGATCTGGCGGCGGATGGTCTCGATCCGCGCCTCGATGTCGGCCTTGCTGCCGGCGCCGTCGACGATGACCGTATTCTCCTTGGTCACCTGCACCTTGCGGGCCGTGCCCAGATCCTCGAGGCTCGCCTTCTCCAGCGTCAGGCCGACTTCCTCGGAAATCACCTGGCCACCGGTCAGCACGGCCATATCCTGCAGCATGGCCTTGCGGCGGTCACCGAAGCCCGGCGCCTTCACGGCAGCGACCTTGACGATGCCGCGGATGGTGTTGACCACCAGCGTGGCCAGCGCCTCGCCCTCGACATCCTCGGCCACGACCAGCAGCGGGCGGTTGGACTTGGCAACGCCCTCGAGCACCGGCAGCAGCTCACGGATGTTCGAGATCTTCTTGTCGTAGAGCAGGATGTAGGGATCCTCGAGCTCGGCGCTCATGCTCTGCTGGTTGTTGATGAAGTAGGGCGAGAGGTAGCCGCGATCGAACTGCATGCCCTCGACCACGTCCAGCTCGTTCTCGAGACCCGAGCCGTCCTCGACCGTGATCACGCCTTCCTTGCCGACCTTCTCCATCGCCTCGGCGATCAGCTCGCCGACGATCGTGTCGGAGTTGGCGGAGATCGAGCCCACCTGTGCGATCGACTTGTGGTCGGCGCATGGCGTGGACAGCTTCTTGATCTCTGCCACGGCGGCCGAGACGGTCTTGTCGATGCCGCGCTTGAGGTCCATCGGGTTATGGCCGGCGGCGACCGCCTTCATGCCCTCGCGCACCAGCGCCTGGGCCAGCACGGTGGCGGTGGTGGTGCCGTCACCGGCGACGTCGGACGTCTGCGAGGCGACTTCCTTCACCATCTGCACGCCCATGTTCTCGAAGCGGTCCTTCAGTTCCACTTCCTTGGCGACCGAGACGCCGTCCTTGGTGACGGTCGGGGCGCCGAAGCTCTTCTCGAGCACGACGTTGCGGCCCTTCGGCCCGAGCGTGACCTTGACCGCGTTGGCGAGCGTGTTGACGCCCTTGAGCATCCGGGCGCGCGCGTCCTCGCTGAATTTCAACTGCTTGGCAGGCATGTTCAACTCCTGAATGAATCGATCTGGTTGAATACGGGGAAGGGCGCGATCAGCCTTCGATCACCGCCATGATGTCGTCTTCGCGCATCACCAGCAGATCCTCGCCTTCGACCTTCACTTCGGTGCCGGCATACTTGGCGAACAGCACGGTGTCGCCGACCTTCACGTCCAGCGCGCGGACGTCGCCGTCGTCGAGCAGCTTGCCGTTGCCGACGGCAACGATCTCGCCGCGGCTCGGCTTCTCGGTCGCCGAATCCGGGATGACGATGCCGCCGGGGGAAGTGCGCTCTTCCTCCAGCCGCTTCACGACGACGCGATCATGCAACGGGCGGATTTTCATCGACGTCTCTCCTTAGAAACGAACAGGTTGTGGCCACGGAGGTGTTAGCACTCCCCCCGAGTGAGTGCCAATGATAGTGACGAGGCCCGGAGCGTCAAGACCAGGGCGATGTCGCGGGCATGACAATCCGCCCCCGGCGGCGGCGCGCCCGGCTGCGGGCGAGCGGGTATACTGCAAGCGATCCTGCCGGCGACCGGTCCTTGTTCCTGCGCTCGCCGCCGACCGATGACCATGACCGATTCGCTCCCCTCACCGATGCTCGTGCTGTGCAACTGCCCCGACCAGGCCGTTGCCATCGAGCTGGCGCAGCAGCTCCTGCAGCACCGGCTGGCGGCCTGCGTCAACGTGCTGCCGGGCGTGCAGTCGCTGTACCGCTGGCAGGGCCGGATCGAGCGTGAGCACGAGGTGACGCTGCTGATCAAGACCACCCGGCCGCGCTACGAGGCCCTGGAGCGGCTACTCGCCGCGGCGCATCCCTACGACGTGCCGGAGATCATCGCGCTGCCGGTCAGCGCGGGTCTGCCCGCCTATCTCGGCTGGCTGGAGGATGAATGCCGCGACTGAGGCGCTGGCAGTGCGCGCTGCCGGTCCTGCTGCTGGCGCTGCTGGTGCTGCTGCCCGGTGCGGTCGCGGCGGTGGATCTGGACCGGCTGTTCGAGCGCCGGGCGAACCCGTTCCTGCAGGCCGAGCAGGCCTTCCCGCTGGAGATCGAGGCGCCCGCGGCCGATCGGCTGATCGTGCGCTGGCAGGTCCAGTCCGGCTATTACCTCTACCGGCACGCCTTCGCCTTCATGCTGCAGCCGGCGGACGCCGACGCCGCACCGATCGACCTGCTTGCCGGCGGCCGGGTCCGCCTCCCGGCCGGTACGCCCAAGGACGATCCCTACTTCGGCCGCACGGCCGTTTACACCGAACCGGTTTCCGCGGAGCTGGAACTGCCCACGCGGACCGGCACACTGACCGTGCGCTGGCAGGGTTGCGCCGAGCGCGGCATCTGCTACCCGCCCGCCGAGCGCGTGCTGGACCTGGCTGACTGGCTGCCGGCGGCCACGGCCTCGGCCTCGGCGCCGCCGGCAGCGAGGCCACCGGCGGCGGCACGCGCCCCGGCCGCGCAGCCGCCGTCGCCGGCGGCGTCCTCCCGGCTGGCGCGGCTGCTGGAAGCCGGCTCGCTGGGGCCGATCCTGCTGACCTTTTTCGGCCTCGGCCTGCTGCTGGCCTTCACGCCCTGCGTGCTGCCGATGGTGCCCATCCTGTCCGCCGTGATCATCGGCGAGCAGGCCGGGCGCGGCCGGGCCTTCGCGCTGTCCGCAGCCTATGTGCTGGCCATGGCGCTGACCTACACCGCCGCCGGGATACTGGCCGGGCTGTTCGGCGCCAACCTGCAGGCCTATGCCCAGCACCCGGCGGTGCTGATCGGCTTCAGCGCCATCTTCGTGCTGTTGGCACTGGGCCTGCTCGGGCTGTATACGATCCAGCTGCCGAGCCGCCTGGCCGGGCGCCTGCAACAGCTCTCCGCCCGCCAGCGTGGCGGCAGCTATCTCGGCGTGGGCGTGATGGGCGCGCTGTCGGCACTGATCGTCGGCCCCTGCGTGGCGGCGCCGCTTGCCGGCGCCCTGGTCTACATCGGCCAGACCGGCGATGCCCTGCTGGGCGGGTCGGCGCTGTTCGCGCTCAGCCTCGGCATGGGCGCGCCACTGCTGCTGGTCGGACTCGGTGCCGGCGCGTTGCTGCCGCGAGCCGGGCAATGGATGGCGGCGATCGAGAGCCTGTTCGGCCTGTTGCTGCTGGGCGTGGCGCTCTGGCTGCTCGGCCGCCTGCTGCCCGGCTGGGCCAGCGTCGCCGCCTGGGGCGGGCTCGCCATCCTGACCGCCGTGCTGGCCGGCGCGCTGACACCCGGCATGACGCGCGTCGGCCGGCTGCGTCAGGGGCTCGCCCTGGTGCTGCTGGCCTGGGGCCTGATCTGGCTGCTGGCCGGCGCGCGCGGCGGCGACCGGCTCTGGCCGCCGCTGGCGCTGCCGGCCGGCCAGCAAACAGGCGCTGCGAAGGTCGCGTTCCGTCCTGTGGCCTCGGTCGCCGAGCTCGAGCAGGCACTGGCCGCGGCCCGCGAGGCCGGCCAGCCGGTGGTGCTGGACTTCTACGCCGACTGGTGCGTGGATTGCGTGCGCATGGCCCGCAGCACCTTCCGCGATCCGCAGGTCATCGCGCGGCTGGCACCATTGGCGCGACTGCAGGCGGACGTGACGGCGAACGATGCCGAGGATCGTGCCCTGCTGCGTGCGCTCGGCGTACCCGGCCCGCCGGCACTGCTGATCTTCGGTGCCGACGGCCGTGAGCGCAGCGATCATCGTCTGTACGGTTATGCCGGGCCCGACGCCTTCCTGCGCCGGCTCGAACTCGCGCTATCGGAGTCACCATGAGCGTCTCCCGCCAACAGCTGTCGATCGTCGTGGTGGCTCTGCTGGCCGCCATCCTGGGGGCCCTGCTGGCGCGTCAGCATCGCGAGCCCCCGGCCGCCCCGGCCATCGATGGCGAGATCGTCGGTGCGCCGGCGCCCGCCTTCACGCTGGCGGACCTGGACGGCGAGCCGCGCACCCTGGCGTCCTGGGAGGGGCAGTTGCGGCTGATCAACTTCTGGGCGCCCTGGTGCGGACCGTGTCGCGAGGAGATCCCGCTGCTGAACGCGACCTACACCCGCTATCGCGAGCAGGGCCTGACCGTGATCGGCATCGCTCTGGACCTGGCGCCGGCGGTGCGTGCCTATCGCGACGAGATGGGCATCGACTACCCGCTGCTGCTCGCCGGTGACGAGGGCATCACCCTGACCCGCGCCTACGGCAACCGGCAAGGCGGCATTCCCTACACGGTGCTGGTGCGTCCGGACGGCACGATCGCCGCGCAGCACATGGGGCTGCTGCAGGCAGAACAGCTGGCGGAGTGGCTACGCGAGGCCGGGCTCACACCGGCGGAACGCTAACTTCGGCCAGCGTGCAGGCATCTGCCCGAATCGTGCGCCCTGCGGTTGCCTGACGCGCCCGGCCCGGCCAGAATAGGCGCCACGTCGCCCGGCCTGCGGGCTCTGAGAAGCGACCCGACACTCAACACCAGCCGGCCCCACCGGACCCGATCGTCCGGCGGCGCAAGCCGCAAGGATGTGCGATTCCCCATGGCGTCGATTCTGCTCCTGAACGGCCCCAATCTCGACCTGCTCGGCCGCCGCGAGCCGGCGCACTACGGCGCCACCACGCTGGCGGCGATCGAGCAGCGCCTGGCCGGGCTGGCGAGTCAGGCCGGGCATCGCCTGGTGGCCTTCCAGAGCAACGCCGAGAGCGCACTGATCGAGCGCCTCCACGCCGCCATGGACGAGGCGATCGACTTCATCCTGATCAACCCGGCGGGCCTCACGCATACCAGCGTGGCGCTGCGCGACGCGCTGGCGGCCACCGGCCTGCCATTCATCGAGATTCACCTCTCCAACATCCACGCCCGCGAAGCCTTTCGGCGACATTCGTATTTTTCGGATCTGGCGAGCGGTGTGATCTGTGGCCTCGGCGCCCAGGGCTATGAGCTCGCGCTGCAGGCCGCCGTCCGCCGGCTCGATCCAGCCGCCGATCCCGCGGCGCCCTAGCACGGAAAGCGACAGCCATGGATATCCGCAAGGTCAAGAAACTGATCGAACTGCTCGAGGCGTCCCACCTCGACGAGCTGGAGATCAAGGAAGGCGAGGACAGCGTACGCATCAGCCGGCATGCACCGGCGGCGGTCGCGCCAGTGCCCGCGGCGTCGGCAGCGTCGGCGGCGCCGCCGACGCTGCCGCCCGCGGCGATCACCGCTGCCGACCTCGTGGAGGAACCGGCTCAGCCGGCGCTGCCACCCGGCACGCCGGTCACCGCGCCGATGGTCGGCACCTTCTACCGGGCGCCAGCGCCCACCTCGCCGCCGTTCGTGGAAATCGGCCAGCAGGTCGAGGCCGGCCAGACGCTGTGCATCATCGAGGCGATGAAGATGATGAACCCGATCGAGGCCGAGCAGGCAGGCAAGGTGGTCGCGATCCTGGTGGAGAACGGCCAGCCGGTCGAGTTCGGTCAGACGCTACTGGTCATCGAGTAGGCATCGCATGTTCCGGAAGATCGTGATCGCCAACCGCGGCGAAATCGCCCTGCGCATCCTGCGGGCCTGCCGGGAGCTGGGCATCCGCACCGTGGCCGTGCATTCCACCGCCGACCGCCAGCAGCAGCACGTGCTGCTGGCGGACGAGTCGGTGTGCATCGGTCCGCCGGCGGCGGCCGAGAGCTACCTCAACATGCCGGCGATCATCTCCGCCGCGGAAGTGACCGACGCGGAGGCGATCCATCCCGGCTATGGCTTTCTCGCCGAGAACGCCGATTTCGCCGAGCGGGTCGAGCAGAGCGGCTTCACCTTCATCGGTCCGCGACCGGAGACCATCCGCCTGATGGGCGACAAGGTCTCGGCCATCCGGACGATGCAGGCGGCCGGCGTCCCCTGCGTGCCGGGCTCGGGTGGGCCGCTGGGCGATGACGCCGAGGAAAACCTCGCGCTGGCGCAGCAGATCGGCTTCCCGGTGCTGATCAAGGCCGCTGCGGGCGGCGGCGGGCGCGGCATGCGGGTCGTGCACAGCGCCGGCCACCTGGCCAGCGCCATCTCGCTGACCCGCACCGAGGCGGCGGCGGCGTTCGGCGACGGCACGGTGTACATGGAGAAGTACCTCGAGAAGCCGCGGCACATCGAGTTCCAGGTGCTGGCCGATACGCACGGCAACGTCATCCACCTCGGCGAACGCGACTGCTCGATCCAGCGGCGACACCAGAAGATCATCGAGGAGGCGCCCGCACCCGGCATCAGCCAGCAGCAGCGCGATCACATGGGATCGATCTGCATCGAGGCCTGCCAGCGCATCGGCTATCGCGGTGCCGGCACCTTCGAGTTCCTTTACGAGAACGGCGAGTTCTACTTCATCGAGATGAACACGCGCGTGCAGGTCGAGCACCCGGTGACCGAACTGATCACCGACATCGACATCGTCACCACGCAGATCGGCATCGCTGCCGGCGAGCCGCTCGCCCTGCGCCAGGAACAGGTGGAGTGGCGGGGGCATGCGATCGAGTGCCGCATCAACGCGGAGGATCCACGCAACTTCCTGCCCTCGCCGGGCAAGGTGACCGACTACCACGCGCCCGGCGGCCCCGGCATCCGCATGGATTCGCACCTCTACAACGACTACGTGGTGCCGCCGTACTACGATTCGCTCATCGGCAAGCTGCTGGCCCGCGGGCCGACGCGGGAGCGGGCGATCGCGCGCATGGCCTCGGCCCTCGGCGAATTGGTCGTGGACGGGGTGGCGACCAACGCCCCGCTGCACCGCGAGCTGATGCAGGACCCGGCGTTCGTCGCCGGTGGCACCGATATCCACTTCCTGGAGCACAAGCTCGGGCTGTAGGGGAACGCCAATGGCCTGGCAGGAACTGTCCTTTGCGGTCGATGCCACCACGGCGTCGGTGCTGGAGGCGGCGCTGGAGGCGCTCGGCGCGCTCGCTATCACCACCCAGTCCGCGGATGAACAGGCCCTGTTCGAGCCGCCGCCGGGCACGCATCCAGCCTGGGTGCACAACCAGCTGACGGCGTTGTTCGAGGCGGGGACCGACCTCGATCTGGTGGAACTGGCGCTGCGCCGGGAGCCGGCGCTGGTCGGCCTCGCGCCGGCGGCGCGCCGGCACATCGCCGCTGCCGACTGGCAGGCCCAGATCCAGTCCGGCCTGCAACCGCTGCGCTACGGTCGCCGGCTCGCGGTGTGCCCGACCCACCGCGAGCCGCCCGCCGACGCCGTCACCGTCTGGCTCGACCCGGGCCTCGCCTTCGGTACCGGCACGCATCCGACCACCCGACTGTGCCTGACCTGGCTCGACGCACTCGGGGCCGAGGGCGCCCTGCGCGGCGCGCGCGTGCTGGACTACGGCTGCGGCTCCGGCGTCCTCGGCCTGGCGGCACTGGCGCTCGGCGCGGCGACGGTGCACGCGGTGGACATCGACCCGCAGGCGGTGCGCGCCACGCAGGCGAATGCGGCGCTCAACCAGCGTGAGGGCCAGCTCACGGCGTCGCTGCCGGCATCGGCGCCGGACGGCGACTTCGACCTCGTGCTGGCGAACATCCTGCTCAACCCCCTGCGGGCCCTGGCGCCGGCGCTGCTGGCGCGACTGCGGCCCGGCGGACGTGTCGGCCTGTCCGGCATCACCACGGCGCAGGTCGAGGCCCTCGGCAAGAGCTACGCCGCGCTGCAGCTGGCGCCGGCGCAACTCGACGAAGGCTGGGCGTTGCTCACCGGCACGGCCGCCGCCGGTACCTGATGCCTGCCCGGTGCCCGGAATGCGACCAGACCAATCCGGTTTCGCCGGCGCAACTGCAGCTCGAGGGCGGCCTCGTTGCCTGCCGGCATTGCGGGGCGCTGTTCGACGCCCTGCCGCGGATCGTCCGCCAGGCTGCGGATGACTGGCCGCTCGCGCCCGGCTGGAGCAGCGCCACTGCCGGGCTACCCCCCGTACCGTCCGGCGTCGTGGAAGAGGCCTGGCCGGCGCCTGCCGACGAGCGTCGCGGGGCGGGCAGCCGGCGGCGGCTGGTGCTGCTCGGCGCGCTGCTGACGCTGCTGCTACTGCTGGCCTACGCGCTCCGACCACCGCTGGCGCAACTGCCGGGCGTCAGCCTGCTGGCCGAGGCCGGCTGCCGTGCCGGCGCGCGGCTCGGGCTGCCCTGCGCCTCACCCGCCGGCTTCGATCCGGCCGCCCTCGATCTGCGCGGCCACCGGCTGACCCGCACTGGCGACGATGCCGGCGAGCTGGCGTTCGCCGCGCGGCTGATCAACCGCGGCAATGCGGCACAGCCACTGCCGGTGATCGAGCTGACACTGGAGGATCGCAACGGCGCCGCCCTGGCACGCGAGCGTTTCGGTCCGCAGCGATATCTTGCGGCACCCACCGCGACACCGCCCGGCGCTATCCGGCTGCCACCGGGCGGTGAGCTGGCGGTGCAGCTGGCTCTGCCAGCACCCGCCCGCGAGGTGGCAGGCTATCGCTTCCTGCTGCGGCCGCCGACAGCGGTTGGTGCCGGCGGCGAGGCTGATTAAGATGTTCGGCCTTCCGGCCGGCGGGCTGCGTCCGCCACCGGCCATGACATGACCCGGCGCGCGAGGAAAACAACATGAACAAGGATGCGGCATCGACGGCGTCAGCCGTCGACAGCGCAGCCGCCGCCGAGCGCCCCTCCCTGCGCGCCTGTGTGGAACAAGTGCTGGACAATTTCTTTCACGATCTGAACGGACAGCGCCCGAGCGACCTGCACGCGCTGGTAATGCGCGAGGTCGAGGAGCCACTGCTGCGGCGGGTGCTGCAGGAAGCGCAGGGCAACATGACCGTCGCCGCCTCCATGCTCGGCATGAATCGCGCCACGCTGCGCAAACGACTGGCCCACTACGATGCCCGCGGCTGAACCGGCCGTGACCGCACCCATCCGCCGCGCCCTGCTCAGCGTCTCCGACAAGCGCGGTCTGGAACCGCTGGGTCTTGCGCTGCAGCAGGCGGGGGTGGAAGTGCTCTCCACCGGCGGTACCGCCCAGGCGCTGCGCGCAGCGGGGGTGAACGTGGTCGAGGTAAGCGCCTACACCGGCGCACCGGAGATCATGGGCGGACGCGTGAAGACGCTGCACCCGCGGATCCACGGCGGGCTGCTCGGCCGTCGTGACGAGGACGAGGCGGTGATGCGCGAGCGGGACATCCCGCCGATCGACCTGCTGGTGGTCAACCTCTATCCCTTCAGCGAGACGATCGCGCGGCCCGGCTGCACGCCGGCGGTGGCCATCGAGCAGATCGACATCGGCGGCCCCGCCATGCTGCGCGCGGCGGCGAAGAATCACGAGCGCGTCACGGCCATCGTCGATGCCGCCGACTACGACGCACTGATCGCCGCCCTCGGCCGCGGCGAAGGGCCCGGTAGCGCCTGGCGCCGGCAGCTGGCCGCCAAGGCCTTCGCCCACACGGCGGCGTACGATGCCGCCGTCGCAGCGTACCTGGCGCAGCTCGACGCCGAACCGGTGGCGAGCGAGGCGACGCTGCCGGCGGCACTGATGCCGCGCTGGCAGCGCGTGCAAGCGCTCCGCTACGGAGAAAATCCGCATCAGCAGGCCGCGCTCTACCGCGAGGCCGGCGTGACCGCCGAGGGTACGCTGGCCGGTGCCAGGCAACTGCAGGGCAAGGCGCTCTCCTACAACAATCTCGCCGATGCCGACGCGGCGCTGGCCTGCGTGCTGGAGCTGGACCGCCCGGCCTGCGTAATCGTCAAGCACGCCAATCCCTGCGGCGTGGCGCTGGCCGAATCGCTCTCGGCCGCCTATGACGCCGCCTTCGCGACCGACCCCACCTCCGCCTTCGGCGGTATCCTCGCCTTCAATCGGCCACTGCCGGGGGAGCTGGCTCGGCGGATCGTCGAACGCCAGTTCGCGGAGGTGATCCTGGCGCCGGAGATCACGCCGGCAGCGGCCGAAGTGTTCGCCGGCAAGCCGAACCTGCGGGTGCTCGCCCTGGGTCAGCCGGCGGCTGCCGCGCCGCTGCAGTGGCATGCCATCAGCGGTGGCATGCTGGTGCAGACGGCCGACACGGCGCAGCTGGCGCCGGATGCGATGCGCGTGGTCACCCGGCGGGCGCCCTCGGCGGCGGAGCAGGCCGATCTGGCCTTTGCCTGGCGCGTCGCGAAATACGTGAAGTCGAACGCCATCGTCTACGCGCGTGACCAACGCACTGTCGGCATCGGCGCCGGGCAGATGAGCCGGGTGTACAGCGCGCGTATCGCTGCGATCAAGGCGGCCGACGAGGGGCTGCAGGTGGCCGGCGCGGTCATGGCCTCGGATGCCTTCTTCCCCTTTCGCGACGGCATCGACGCCGCCGCCGAGGCCGGCATCCGCGCGGTCATCCAACCCGGCGGCTCAATGCGGGACGCGCAGGTCATCGCGGCCGCGGACGCCCACGACATCGCGATGATCTTCACCGGGATTCGCCACTTCCGCCACTGATCGGCCGGCGGCCGACGAACGAGCCTTCTCATGAGCGACAAGATCCTGATCGTAGGCGCCGGCGGGCGCGAGCATGCGCTGGCCTGGCATTGTGCGCAGATGCCGGGACGGACGGTGTACGTCGCGCCGGGCAACGCCGGCACCGCCCGCGAGCCAGGCGTGGAGAACGTGGCCATCGACAGCAGTGATCTGGACGGCCTGGTCGCCTTCGCCGAACGCACCGGCATCGACCTGACGATCGTCGGCCCCGAACAGCCGCTGGTCGCCGGTATCGTCGATCGCTTCACCGCGGCGGGCCTGGCGTGCTTCGGCCCTTCGGCCGCCGCCGCCGCGCTGGAAGGTTCCAAGGTGTTCAGCAAGGAGTTCATGGTCCGCCACCGGATTCCGACGGCGCAGCACGCGAGCTTCGAGGCGCTGGAGCCGGCGCTGGCCTATCTGGAGACGGTGGCGCTGCCGGTGGTGGTCAAGGCCAGCGGCCTGGCCGCCGGCAAGGGCGTGGTGATCGCCACCCGCCGGGAACAGGCGTGCCAGGCGGCCGCGGCCATGCTGCGCGATGCGGCATTCGGCGAGGCCGGCCGGCACATCGTGGTGGAGGAATTCCTGCAAGGCGAGGAGGCGAGCTTCATCGCCCTGGTCGATGGCACCGACATCCTGCCGCTGGCGAGTTCACAGGACCACAAGGCCCGCGACGAGGGCGATCGCGGCCCGAACACCGGCGGCATGGGCGCCTATTCGCCGGCCCCGGTGGTCACGCCGGCGGTGCACGCGCGGATCATGCGCGAGGTCATGCTGCCCACGGCCCGCGGCCTGGCGGCCGAGGGCTTGCGCTACCGGGGCTTCCTTTATGCCGGCGTGATGATCGATCCCGCCGGCGCGCCGCGGGTGCTGGAGTTCAACTGTCGCTTCGGCGATCCGGAGGCACAGGTGGTGCTGCCGCGGCTGGCCAGCGATCTGCCGGCCCTGTGCCGGGCGGCGCTGGCGGGCGAGTTGGCCGCCGCCGAGGCACGCTGGCGGCCGGAACCCGCGCTCGGCGTCGTCATGGCCGCCGCCGGCTATCCGGCGCAGACCCGTCGCGGCGACGCGATCGAGGGCCTGGCGGCGGATCTGCCCGAGACGCTGGTCTTTCATGCCGGCACCCGCCTGGCGGGTGATCGCATCGTTACTGCCGGAGGACGCGTACTGTGCGTCACCGGCCTCGGCCCCACCCTGCGCGAGGCGCGCGATCGCGCCTATGCCCGCGTCGATCGAATCGGCTGGGAGGGGGCCTTCTGCCGCCGGGATATCGGTCATCGCGCACTCGCTCGGGAGGATTGAATGCTGCGTGTGAGGAGTCTGCTTCGTACTGGCCTGCTGGTCGGCCTGCTGCTCGCGGCGGGCGTTAGCCTTGCTGCCGACCGGGAGGGCGTCGATCTGTCCGGTCGCACCCTGATGGGCTATGTCGAGAAGATCGTGCTGCTACCGGAGGGCCTGACGCTGAAGGCGCGCCTGGACACCGGCGCCAACACCGCCTCGTTGCACGCCGACAACATCGAGGAGTTCGAGCGCGATGGCGAGCACTGGGTCCGCTTCGACTTCGATCACGGCGGTCGCGACGCGGTACAGATCGAGGCACCGATCGAACGCCGCGTGCGCATCGCCCGCCACTCCGGCAAGGATCAACGGCGGGCCGTGGTCAATCTGCCGTTCTGTCTGAACGGGCAGCGCCACCATGCGCAGTTCAGCCTGATCGACCGCGACGAACTCACCTACCCGGCCCTGCTCGGGCGCCGCTTCCTGCGGGACGTGGCGGTGGTCGATCCCGCCGCGCGCTACCTGACGCAGCCGGAATGTCCGTCCACTGAGCCGCCGGCCGAGCGCGCCGACGAGGACGCGGCGCCGTGAGATCGCTGCATCTGCCGCTGCTGGCGCTGACCCTGACGCTGGCCGGGATCGGGCTGTTTCTGTACAAGACGCAGGTCCTCAACTACCCGCTCGATCCGGACGCCGAGCGGGCCCTGTGGACGGTGGAGGCGCGTGTCGACTTCCTCGCCGAACGTGGTCGGCCGGTGCAGGCGGCGCTGGCCATACCCGAGTCGCCGCCCGGCTACGTGATCCTCGATGAGGACTTCATCGCGCCGAACTACGGCATCACGACGGAGGAGTCGGACGGCGCCCGGCGGGCGCATTTCACCATTCGGCGTGCGCGTGGCCAGCAGACGCTCTACTACCGCGCCGTGATCGACCGCTACGTCAATGGCGGCGAAGCCGCGGCGCCCAGCCCGCCGCCGCCGGTCGAGCCGACGCTCACGCCGCCGATGCGCGGCTTGGTGCGCGGTCTGACCGACCGGGTGCGTGAACAGTCTGCGGACGTGGCCAGCTTCGCCCGCGAACTGGTCCTGCTGCTGAACGATGCCACGCCCGAGGAGGACGTGCGGATTCTGCAGGAGCAGGCAAAGACCCCGCGTGCCTGGGTGCAGCAGTTGATCGACATCCTGGCCACCCGCGGCATTCCCGCCCGACCGGCGCTGGCGCTGCCGCTGACGGAGAATGCCAGCAACCTCACCCCACGCCTGCTGCTGCAGGTCCACAACGGCTCGCGCTGGCTGACCTACGATCCGGTCACCGCCGAACCCGGACTGCCGCCGCAGACCCTGCTCTGGCACACCGGCGCCGAACCGCTGATCGCCCTGGAGGGGGGGCAGCAACCACGCGTCGAGTTCGCCCTGGCCCGCACCTACGAGCCCATGCTCGAGGTGGCCATGGAGCAGACGCTGGCCTCGCACTCGCCCATCGCCGCGTTTTCGATCCTGCAGCTGCCGGTGCAGACGCAGAATCTCTACCGCATCCTGTTTCTCGTGCCGATCGGCGCCCTGCTGGTGGTGCTGCTGCGCAACCTGGTGGGCGTAAAGACCTTTGGCACCTTCATGCCGATCCTGATTGCGCTGGCGTTCCGCGAAACCCAGCTGCTCTGGGGCATCGTCATGTTCAGCACGCTGGTGGCGGCCGGCCTGCTGCTGCGCTTCTACCTGGAGGAGCTGAAGCTCCTGCTGGTACCGCGGCTGGCCTCGGTACTGATCATCGTCGTGCTGCTGATGTTCGGCCTGAGTCTGCTGACCCATCAACTCGGTCTGGAGCGGGGCCTGTCGGTCGCACTGTTCCCGATGGTGATCCTCGCGATGACCATCGAGCGCATGTCGATCATCTGGGAGGAGCACGGTCCGGCCGAGGCGCTGCAGCAGGGCATCGGCAGTCTGGTGGTCGCCAGCCTGGGCTATCTGGTGATGGCCTGGCCGCTGCTCGGCTATCTGATGGCAGTGTTCCCCGAACTGCTGCTCGTGGTCCTGGCCATCACCCTGCTGCTCGGCCGCTATACCGGCTATCGGCTGAGCGAACTGCGCCGCTTCCGCGCGGCGGGCGAGGACTGGTAATGGCGCTGCTCGCTTCGCCGCGCCGCCTGCGCCAGCTGGGGCTGCTGGGCATGAACGGGCGCAATGGCGATTACATCGCGCGCTACAACCGCCGGCGCCAGTACCCACTGGTGGACGACAAGCGGCGCACCAAGGAACTGGCGCAGCGGGCGCAGATGTCGGTCCCGCCGCTCTACGGCGTGGTGGAGACCGAGCACCAGGCCCGGCGTTTGGGCGCGCTGCTGGCGCAGCATCAGGACTTCGTCATCAAGCCGGCGCACGGCAGTGGCGGCGACGGCATCCTGGTGATCGTCGGTCGGCGCAACGAGGCCTTCGTCCGCGGCGACGGCAGCCTGCTGCGGCTGGAGGACCTGCGCTTCCACGTCTCGAACATCCTGAGCGGTATGTACAGCCTTGGCGGGCTGCCCGATCAGGCGATGATCGAGTATCGCGTCAATTTCGACCCGGTGTTCGACCCGGTCAGCTATCGCGGTGTGCCGGACGTGCGCATCCTGGTCTTTCTCGGCATACCGGCCATGGCGATGATCCGCCTGCCGACGCGGGCCTCCGACGGTCGGGCCAACCTGCATCAGGGGGCGATCGGCGTCGGCATCGACATCGCCAGCGGCATGACCCGAACGGGCGTGCTGCAGAACCTGCTGGCGCAGGAACATCCGGATACCGGCCATAGCATCGTCGGCCTGACCATTCCCCAGTGGCCGAAGCTGCTGGAGCTCGCCGCACGCTGCCACGATTTGGCGGGGCTGGGCTATCTCGGCGTGGATCTGGTGCTGGACCGGGACCGGGGCCCGCTGATCCTGGAGCTGAATGCGCGGCCCGGCCTCAACATTCAGCTCGCCAACCGCGCCGGCCTGCGCCACCGCCTGGCCCGCATCGAGCAACTGGAGTCGATTCCGGCAGCCGCAGGCGAACGGGTGGCACTGGCGCGCCAGCTCTTCGCCGGCCCCACCCCGGCAGAGGCGACCGACTAACGCCGCCGCGCGATGGTGACGCCATCGGCCAGCGGCAACAGGGATAGGTCGATCCGCTCGTCCTGATGCAGTGCCCGATTGAAGCGGCGCAGTGCCCGGGTATCGGCGTCGTTTGCGGCAGGCTCTGCCACCTTGCCGTCCCAGAGCGTATTGTCGATGGCGATCACACCTCCCGGCCGCACCAGCCGCAGGCAACGCTCGTAGTAGTCGGCATAGCCGGTCTTGTCGGCGTCGATGAAGGCGAAGTCGAAGCGCCCGCTCTGGCCGTCGAGGATCAGGGCATCGAGTGTCTGCCGGGCCGGGGCCAACCGCAGGTCGAGCCGCTCGGCCACGCCGGCGCGGGCGAAGTAGGCCTGCGCCACCGCCGTCCATTCGGCGCTGGTATCGCAGCCGACCACCTGCCCACCCGGCGGCAGCGCCAGCGCCACCGACAACGCGCTGTAACCGGTGAAGACGCCGACCTCCAAGGTGCGGCGCGCGCCGATCAGCCGCGCCAGCAGCGCGAGGAACTGCCCCTGCTCCGGCGCGATCTGCATGCGCGAGAGCGCCAACTGGGCGGTCTCTGCCCTCAGCTGCGCCAGCACCGGGGGCTCACGCAGCGAGTGCGCCAGCAGGTAGTCGTGCAACGCCGGCGTTAGCTCGAGCGTCTTGCGGGTCATCAGGCCCGCTTCATCGAGTCGAAGAACTGCGTGTTGGTCTTGGTGTTCTTCAGCCGGTCGAGCAGGAATTCGATGGCGGCAAGTTCATCCATCGGATGCAGCAGCTTGCGCAGCACCCAGATCTTCTGCATGTCCTCCGCGGAGATCAGCAGTTCCTCGCGGCGCGTGCCGGACCGGTTGATGTTGATCGCCGGGAAGATGCGCTTCTCGGCGATGCGCCGGTCGAGGTGCAGCTCCATGTTGCCGGTGCCCTTGAACTCCTCGTAGATGACATCGTCCATCCGCGAGCCGGTATCAATCAGGGCCGTGGCGATGATCGTCAGCGAGCCGCCTTCCTCGATGTTGCGGGCGGCGCCGAAGAACCGCTTCGGCCGCTGCAGGGCATTGGCATCCACGCCACCGGTCAGCACCTTGCCCGAACTCGGCACCACGGTGTTGTAAGCCCGAGCGAGGCGGGTGATCGAATCCAGCAGGATCACCACGTCGCGCTTGTGCTCGACCAGCCGCTTGGCCTTCTCGATCACCATCTCGGCCACCTGCACGTGGCGTGTGGCGGGTTCGTCGAAGGTCGAGGAGATGACCTCGCCCCGCACCGAGCGGGCCATCTCGGTGACTTCCTCCGGGCGCTCGTCGATCAGCAGCACGATCAGGTAGCAGTCCGGGCAGCTGGCGGCGATGCTCTGAGCAATCGTCTGCAGCATCATCGTCTTGCCCGCCTTCGGCGGCGAGACGATCAGCCCGCGCTGGCCCTTGCCGATCGGCGCGATCATGTCGATGATCCGCGAGGTCAGATCTTCGGTGCTGCCGTTGCCCTGCTCGAGCTGCAGCTGCTCCTTGGCGAACAGCGGCGTGAGGTTCTCGAACAGGATCTTGTCGTGCGACTGATCCGGCCTTTCGAAGTTGATCTCGGTGACCTTGAGCAGCGCGAAGTAGCGCTCGCCCTCCTTCGGCGGGCGGATCTTGCCGGAGACGGTGTCCCCCGTACGGAGCGCGAAGCGCCGGATCTGGCTCGGCGAGACATAGATGTCGTCGGGGCCGGCGAGATAGGAGCTGTCTCCCGAGCGCAGGAAACCATAGCCGTCGGAGAGGATTTCCAGCACACCGTCGCCGGAGATCTCGTCGCCGTTCTTGGCGGCGGTCTTCAGGATCGAGAAGATGATGTCCTGCTTGCGCGTGCGGGCAGCACCCTCCACCGCCATGGACTGGGCCAACTTGGCCACCTCCGCGGCGGACATCTTCTTGAGCTCGGTCAGGTTCATGGACGCACCCGAAGGATTCTCTGCCACGACGATGTCGTTGTCGAACGCATCATCGTCCACGTTGGGATTGGCGGAACCTTGCGCGGCGCGCGCCGGCCTGCGCTGGCGACGGCCTGCAGCCATGGCGGTCAGATGTTGCTGTCGAGGAAGGCCGTCAGCTGCGACTTGGACAGCGCGCCGACCTTGGTGGCCTCGACCTCACCCTGCTTGAACAGCATCAGGGTCGGGATCCCGCGAATGCCGTACTTGGGCGGCGTATCGGGGTTCTCGTCGATGTTCAGCTTGGCCACTTTCAGCCGGTCGCCGTACTCCTCGGCGATTTCCTCGAGCAGCGGCGCAATCATCTTGCACGGGCCGCACCATTCGGCCCAGTAGTCGACCAGCACGGGCTGACCGGCCTGCAGGACCTCGCTGTCGAAGGAATCATCGGTGACTTTGACTATCTCGCCGCTCACAGGCAGTGGTTCTCCGTTGAGACGATACGAGAGACGCGTTGTACGCCCCGCGCAGCGGAAGGTGGGTTGGCGCATGACGCCGGGTATGGAATTCAGGCAGAATGTGCAGTCAATGCGTGATGCGCTGCACTTGCTCAGAACGATACGGCCGGATACGGCCGGATGCAAGTCCTTCGCCTTGAACGCGCATTCTCCCTTATTTCAGGCGTCGCGCCAATACCTGCCGCGGCGCCCTCCACCCTGAATCGCCGATGACGCAAAACGCGCTCACCACCGAGCTCGCCCTGGCGCAGCTGCCGCTGCACCCGCTACTGCTGGCCAGTGCCGCGGCAGCGGGCTTCAGCCACTGCACACCGATCCAGGCGGCCACCCTGCCCCTGCTCCTGCAGGACAGGGATGTCGCCGGCGAGGCGCAGACCGGCACGGGCAAGACCGCCGCCTTCCTGTTCGGCACCCTGCAGCGACTGCTGCAGCGACCGGCACCGCCCGAGCGGCGGGCGAATCAGCCCCGTGCGCTGATCCTGGCGCCGACGCGGGAACTCGCCGCGCAGATCCACAAGGACGCCGAGGCGCTGGCTGCCGGCACCGGGCTGGTGCCGGTGGTGGCCTACGGCGGCACGGGCTATCAGCAGCAGCGCGAGCAGATCGCCAGCGGCGTCGATCTGCTGATCGGCACGCCCGGGCGCATCATCGACTACTTCAAACAGCGCGTGTTCGACTTCCGGCACACCGAGGTGGTCGTGCTGGACGAGGCCGATCGCATGTTCGATCTCGGCTTCATCCGCGACATTCGCTATCTGCTGCGGCGCCTGCCGCCCACCGATACGCGGCTGAACCTGCTGTTCTCGGCGACGCTCTCCTACCGGGTGACCGAGCTCGCCTACGAGCATATGAACGCGCCGCAACTGGTGCGCATCGATCCGGCCAGGCGGACCGCGGCGGGCGCACGCCAGCGGCTCTATCACGTGGCCGACGAGGACAAGATCCCGGCGCTGCTGACCCTGCTGGGCGAAATCGATCAGGGCCGGGTGATGATCTTCTGCAATACCAAGCGGGACTGCGATCGCGTCCATCGCTACCTGCGTGGCAACGACTATCGTGCCGGGCTGCTGAGCGGTGATGTGCCCCAGCAGAAGCGGGAACGCCTGCTGCAGCGCTTCGACGCCGGCGAACTCGACGTGCTGGTGGCGACGGACGTGGCGGCCCGGGGCCTGCACATTCCCGACGTCTCGCACGTGATCAACTACGACCTGCCGCAGGATGCGCAGGACTACGTGCATCGGATCGGCCGCACGGCGCGCGCCGGCAGCACCGGCGAGGCCATCGCGCTGTGCTGCGAGCGCTACTGCTACTCGCTGCCGGAGATCGAAGACTATATCGGTGAGAAGATCGAGGTCACGCCGCTGCCGGCGACACTGGTGACCCCGGCGCCGGCCACGCGCAGTGCGTCGGCCGCCACCCCCCGGCGCGGCCGTCGTCGCCCCCCTGCCACTGCACAAGGATCCGACTGAATGAGCGAGCTGGAGAGTTATCTGGAGCCGGTGGCGCAGCTGGCCCGCGAGGCAGGCGATGCCATCCTGGCGATCTACGGCGATCCGATCACCGTGGAGACCAAGGCCGACGACTCCCCGCTGACCGCCGCGGACACCGCCTCGCATCGGATCCTGGTGCGCGGCCTCGGCGCCCTGACGCCCGCCATCCCGGTGCTTTCCGAGGAAGCGGCGGCCATCCCCTACTCGGAGCGGCAGAGCTGGACGCGGTACTGGCTGATCGACCCGCTGGACGGGACCAAGGAGTTCATCAACCGCAATGGCGAATTCACCGTCAATGTCGCGCTCATCGAGCACGGCGAGCCGGTGCTGGGAGTCGTCTACGTGCCGGTCGGGGGCAGCATGTATCTGGCGGCCCGCGGCGGGCAGGCGCACAAGCTGACGGCCGACGGCGAGCGACGGGTCATCCGTGTGCGCCCCGCCGATCCGCAGGCCCTGGTGGCCGTTGCCAGCCGCAGCCACCGCTCGGCGGCGATCGATGCCTATCTGCGGCACTTCGGCGAGCCCAGCGTGCGCAGCATCGGCAGCTCACTGAAGATCTGCCTGATCGCCGAGGGCGAGGCCGACATCTACCCCCGCCTCGGGCCCACCAGCGAATGGGACACCGCCGCCGCGCAGGCCGT
>JAASSS010000182.1 GCA_021767745.1 Pseudomonadota bacterium | reverse complement strand
TGGCGCGCCTACCTGCGCCACTACCTGCAGCCGAGCCCGCTGCTGCTGCCGTTTCACCTGGTCAGCGAGTTCACCCGCACCCTGGCGCTGGCGGTGCGCCTGTTCGGCAACATCATGAGCCTCGAACTGACCGCGCTGCTGGTGCTCACGGTGGCGGGCCTGCTGGTGCCGGTGCCGATCCTGCTGCTGCACGTGATCGAGGCGGTGGTGCAGGCCTACATCTTCGGCATGCTGGCGCTGGTGTACATCGCCAGCGGCATGCAGGCGCATGCGCGGTGAGCGCCGAAAAATTCCGTCCCTGGAATTTTGCGATTCGCAGCGGTGCGGTGCACGCCCGCGCCGTGCTCCGCGAATCAGGGACCAGGGTCCTGGTTCGCGCCGGGGCATCCTGCCCCGGATGGCGAGCGCCGATTGATCGGCGCTCGCCCAACCCACGACGAAGGAGGCTAGACGAATGTCCGACATGAGTTGGCTGGTGATCGCCAGCACGGTGGCGGCGGTGCTCGGCATCGCGCTGGGGGTCATGCTGCCGGCACTGGCCATGGGCCGCGCCATCAGTCAGGCACTGGATGCCATCGCCCGCCAGCCGGAGGCCGAGCAGGCCATTTCGCGGCTGCTGTTCATCGGTCTGGCGATGATCGAATCGCTGGCCATCTACTGCCTGGTGATCATCCTCATCGTGCTGTTCCGCAACCCGCTGCTGGCTTACCTGCCGCATTGAGCGCTTGTGACTCTTGCAAGCGCTCAGGCCGGCCACGGATGGCCGGACGCGAACCAAGCACGCCAGGGATTGGTGCGCGTGAGCCCGTCCGGGCATGTACCGGCCGGCCGACGCAAGCAATGCACAGCACGTGCATTTCTTCACCCACTGTGAGGCCGGCATGGAATTCGACTGGCTGACCTTCGGCTTCGAGATCGTCAACTTTCTGGTGCTGGTGTGGCTGCTGCACCGGCTGCTGTACCGGCCGGTGCTGGCCATGATCCAGCGCCGCCGTGACGAGATCGCCGCCGCAGCCCGGGCCGCCGAGGCCCAACAGGCCGAGGCCGAGCAGCGCAAGGCCGAGTACGACCGCCGCCTGGAGGACTGGGCCGGCGAGCGCGCCGGGGCGCGCCGCGAGCTGGATGAGGAGCTCGAGCGTGAGCGCCAGCGCCGGCTGCAGGCGCTGGAGGCGGAACTGGCCGACCGGCGCCGGCGCGAAGAAACCCTCGCCAGCCGGCAGGCCGGACAGGCCCGCGAGGCGGCCGAGCGTGCCGCGCTGGCCCTGGCCGGGCGCTTCGCCGCCCGCCTGCTCGGCGCCGCCGCCGGGCCGGACGTGCAGGCGCGGCTGGTGCGGCTGCTGGTGGCGGAACTCGGCGGCCTGCCGGACGCCCGCCGCACGGCGCTGCGCGAGGCGCTGGGCAGCGCCACGGCGCCGCTGCAGGTGACCAGCGCCTACCCGCTCGATGACGCCCAGCGGGCCGAGCTGGCCGAGGCGCTGGCGGCGCTCACCGGCGGCAGCGCGCCGGCCATGACCTATGCCGAGGATTCCGCCCTGCTGGCCGGGGTGCGCCTGCGCATCGGCGCCTGGCAACTCGGCGCCAACCTGCAGGACGAACTGCAGGCGTTCACCGAACTGGCACCGGCCGATGGCTGAGGACGCCGGTTTTGCCTCGTCGCTCGACCGCGCCCGCGCCTGGCTGGCGGACTACCGGCCGGGCCTGCGGGCACGCGAGCTGGGGGTGGTGCAGTCGGTGGGCGACGGCATCGCCTGGGTGGCGGGGCTGCCGTCGGCGGCCATGGACGAGCTGCTGCGCTTCGAGGATGGCAGCCTGGGGCAGGTGTTTCACCTCAGCGACGCGCGCCTGGGTGCCGTGCTGCTGCACCAGACCGACGGCCTCACCGCCGGCACCGGGGTTGCCCTGGGCGGCCGGGTGCTGGACCTGCCGGTCGGCGATGGCCTGCTCGGCCGGGTCGTGGACCCGCTCGGCCGCCCGCTCGACGGCGACGCCCCGCCGCAGGCCAGCGCGCGCCGGCCGCTGGAATCGCCGGCACCGTCCTTGATCGAACGCGATTTCGTCACCGAGCCCCTGCTCACCGGCAGCAAGATCATCGACACCATGCTGCCCATCGGCCGCGGCCAGCGTCAGCTCATCATCGGCGACGAGGGCACCGGCCGCAGCGCCCTGGCGCTGGACGCGGTGCTGAACCAGAAGGACAGCGGCGTGCGCTGCGTGTACGTGCTGATCGGCCAGAAGCGCTCGGCGGTGGTCAGCACCCTGGCGCTGCTGCGCGCGCAGGGCGCGCTGGCCTACACCACGGTGGTGGTGGGCGAGGCCAGCGCCCTGCCGGGGCTGCAATACCTGGCGCCGTTCGCCGGCTGCACCCTGGCCGAAGCCTGGATGCACGCCGGCCACGACACCCTGGTGGTGTACGACGACCTCAGCGCCCACGCCCGCGCCTACCGCGAGCTGTCGCTGCTGCTGCGCCGCCCGCCGGGGCGTGAGGCCTACCCCGGCGACATCTTCTATCTGCACGCGCGGCTGCTGGAGCGCGCCACGCACCTCGCCGCTGAGGCCGGCGGCGGCAGCATGACCGCGCTGCCCATCATCGAGACCCAGCAGGGCGAGATCGCCGCCTTCATTCCGACCAACCTCATCTCGATCACCGACGGCCAGATCT
>JAASSS010000181.1 GCA_021767745.1 Pseudomonadota bacterium | reverse complement strand
GGGCGCCGGTGCCCGCCGAGCTCACCGCGATCTGCCGGTCCGGGCCCAGCCGCGCGCGCAACAGCGCCTCGGCCATCGGGCTGCGGCAGATGTTGCCGGTGCACACCATCAGCACGTGATCGAAGTGCATGCCTCAGCCAACGCCCTGCGCGTGGTTCATTCAGGTGCCGATGCGCCAGCCCGCCCAGGCGCGCCCGTCCGTATCGCTCTCGCCGTTCGCGGCGTCCAGTCCCACCGCACCCACGCCGAGCGTGAACTCGCCCCAACGTGTCGGCAGCATGTATTCAATCTCCAGATCCGTCACCTCCAGGGCGGTGCGGGTGAGGAAGTTGCCGCCGCCGTCGGCCGTGCGGGTATCGCTCCCGTCGCGGTTGATCTCCCCGGCGCGCAGCAGCAGGCTCAGCGTCTGTGCTTCGGGGAAGATCAGCAGCGCGCCCAGCGCGGCGAGCTGGCTGTCGTTGTCGGTCGGGTAGCCGAGCGGCGCGCCGCGATAGCGATAGCCGGAGCGATAGATGCCGTTTTCATACGCGTAGTTGTAGCGCGGCGGATCATCGTAGAACTCCGCTGCCGTGTCGGCGTATTCGACGAAGCCGCGATAGCCGACGCCGCCCAGCGTGCCGCCCCACAGCTCGAGGCCCAACAGGCCGACGTAGCGCGAGGGCCGATAGCCGGCCTCGTCCTCGCCGATGGCCTGCGCGTAGAACGCCAGTCCCTGCCCGAACAGCGCCGAGCTCCAGCGCAGATCGAAGCCGGCCAGCTGGTTGCCCGGCTCGCGCGCCTCGACCGGGCCTTCCTGGTTGTCCTGCCCCAGCACCAGATCGGCGAACACGTCGAAGTCCTGCGGCCGCCCGTCACCACCCCACTGCGCCGTGCGCGATACGCCGATCTCCAGCGCCCGCAGCGGCCGCAGGGTCAGCCGCAGACCGACCAGCTCGGCGTTGGGCACGAAGCGATCTTCCTCCAGGAAGCCGTAGAAGGCGGTGACGCTCCACGGGCCGATCCAGCTCAACCAACGGCTGTCGAAGGTCTCCGGCACCAGCCGCTGCAGGATCAGCCCCGGCACCGGGCGCGCGGTGTTGCCGAGGATCAGGCTGCCGCTCCAGCCTGGGCCCCACCACTGATCCAGCGCGCCGGCCGAGAGCACCCAATTGCCCAGCGTGGCCGCGGCGTAGCTGTCGTCGAAGCGGTAGCGGTCCTGCTCGAACTCATCCTGCTCGACGGCCTCCACGCTGAGCCGGAAGGCGTAGCGGTCCAGCACGCCCTCGAGCGCGCCGCGGAACTCCGCGTCCGCCCGCGGGGTGTCGTTGAACCAGCGCAGGTTGCGGGTGCCGGCACGGCCGTTGAGCTCGAATTCCTCGCGCAGCTCGCCGTAGCGGGCCAGGTATTCCACCCGCGCGGCCATCCGACGCCAGGCGGCGCGCCAGGCCGGTTCGAGCTGCTCGGGATCGAGCCGCTGCAGATCGCGGGCAATCGCCCCCCAGGGGATCGGCCAGGTCGTGGTCGGCGTGGTCAGCACGCCGGCATCGGCCAGCAGCTGCAGATCGTGCCGCAACGCCAGCTCGCCCACCTCGAGCCAGGGACTGGCCGAAACGCCGGCCGGCAGCATTGCCCAGCAGCACAGGAACAGACCAAGCCGACGGCGCAGAGGGAGCACGATCAATCCTTTGACAGTGACCGGACCGCGCAGCGCCAAACCCGCCACGCGAACATCAGCCCCGGATGCTACCGACTGTCGGAACGGGCCGCCAGCGCTGGCGCCGCGGCCCGGTGTCGAGCCGACCCCTGCCAGCAGACACCGCCCCGGCACCCGTGCAGCCACCGGGGCGCTGGCGGCAGGACCGGGCGGCGGCTGACTGCACTGGCGCCCGCACTCACCGGCGGCGCTGCGCACCGAACCTCGGCGCAGCCCGGCCTAGGACCCGGCCTGCCCCGCACAGCGGGCGCGTGCTGCCGCAGCCTGGACCCTCATGCCGCCGTGGCCGCACATCCCTCGGCATCGCCAGCACCCGCGCAGATGGATGTGACCGGTGGCGGCCCGGGAGCACACCACCCTGCACGCCTCGAGGGCTGGCCCACTGGGCGCCACGACGGCCCGGTAGGTGTCGAGCCGCCACCGGCGCCCCTCGCTCCTCGCCCGGCCCAGTGCCCAGTGCCCAGTGCCCAGTGCCTAGTGCCCAGTGCCCAGCGATCGGCGATCGGCGAGAGCGGCCGCCCCACGAGCCAGCGGTGGCCGACGCCTCCCCGCCTCCGGCGGGCAGGCGATTGGCCGCGCGGTGCATGCCACCGGGCTGTCATCCGGCTGGGTGGGGAAGCCGAAGCGGCCACCTCGCAACGATCTCACCGCCGGCCTCGCCAACAGGCGGGGCACGGTCGCAGAGCCGACACCGGGCGTGTCGCAAACGCGTCAAAGCCTGCCGTCACCCCGCGGGGCCGCTGGCGGTCGTGACGCGATCTGACTGATTCTCATGCGCTTTTCACGGACCGCACCCAGTTGGCGCGCATCCTGCTGAACCCCTGCCACACGAGCGCCACCTCCGGCGATGCGGCCACTCGATGGGCCGCGGGAGACCTTGCCGATGCCTCTATCCAGCACCGTCCAGGATGTCTTCAACGAGCCCGGTTGCGGCAAGAACCAGGGCAAGTCGGACAAGGCGCGCAAGAAGGGCT
>JAASSS010000061.1 GCA_021767745.1 Pseudomonadota bacterium | reverse complement strand
GCACAGGGCCACGCGGCGGCGTTCGCCGCCCGAGAGCTTGGTGACGTCGGCATCCCAGTCCGGCAGGCGCAGCGCCTCGGCGGCCACTTCCAGCTGGCGGTCCACCTCCCAGGCGTTGATCGCATCGATCTTGTCCTGCAGCCTCGCCTGCTCGGCCAGCAGCGCATCGAAGTCCGCGTCCGGCTCGGCGAAGGCGTTGCTGACCTCGTCGAAGCGCTTGAGCAGCGCCTTGGCCTCGGCCACGCCATCCTCGACGTTGCCGCGCACGTCCTTGTCCGGATCGAGTTCGGGCTCCTGTGGCAGGAAGCCGACGTTGATACCCGCCTGCGCGCGCGCCTCGCCCTCGAACTCCGTGTCGACGCCCGCCATGATGCGCAGCAGCGTCGACTTGCCGGAGCCGTTGAGGCCCAGCACGCCGATCTTGGCGCCGGGGAAGAACGACAGGGAGACATCGCGCAGGATCTCCCGCCGCGGCGGGACGATCTTGCTGACGCGATTCATCGTGTAGACGTACTGAGCCATGGGCGTGCGATCCACGGGTCGAAAGCCAATCGCCCATTATGCGGGTTGGGGCCGGCCGGCGTTAACCCCCGGCGGTGGACCGGGCAGTGGATGGTGCGATGACCTCAGCCGGCGCGGGCGATGAGCACGCTGCAGCGCGTGCGGTCCAGCACGTGCTGTGCCACCGAGGGGTCGAACAGGCGTTCGAACAGGCTGCGCTGACGGTGCCCCAGCACGATCAGGTCGGCATCGAAGCGTCTTGCGCTGGCGACGATGGCGGCCGCGGCCTCCCCCTGCGCCAGCTCGATCTGCGGGCGCAGCCCGGCCCGGCGCAGCTGCCGGGCCGCCCTCGCCAGGCGCTGGCGCAGCGCGGCATCGGCCTGACGGTAGACGGTGCGGGGCACATAGGTCTCGGCGGTGGCCAGTCGCAGCTCGCTGCCCCCCACCGCCAGCAGGTGCACCGCTGCCTGTTGGGCACTGGCGAGCGCCAGCCCCTGGGCCACGACCGGCGCATTGCCGGGCGAGGCATCGATGGCGAGCAGCAGGCGGCGGAAGCTCTCAGCCACGGACGGGTGCCCGCTGGCGACGGGCCTCCGGTGCGGTTGGCGGCGGCGGGCGCAGCAGCAGGGCCGGGCCGACCGCCAGGGCGAACAGCAGCGCCACCAGCGCGAAGCTGTCGCGAAAGGCCAGCGTGCTCGCCTGGGCCTGCAGCATCTGGCCGAGCCAGTGCACGGTCATGCCGCTGGCGGCGGTACCTGTGAGCCCGGCCTGCTGCCAGATCGCCCCGAGCTGGTCCTGCACTGCGGCGAGCGCCGCGTTGCCGGCCGTCTGGGTGCTGGCGAGCAGCGCCGCGTGCAGCGCCGTCTGCCGTTCCAGCACCACGGCCAGCGCGTTGACGCCCACCGCGCCGCCGAGCTGGCGCAGGAAATTGATGGCGCCTGCACCCTGGCCGAGCTGGGCCGGCGTCAGACTCTGCAGCGCGCCGGCGGTCAGTGCCGGCATGATCAGGCCAAGCCCGATGCGACCGAGCACGATCCAGCCGGCGAAGGCCCAGAACGGCGTGTCGGCGTCGACCGCCCGCATGAGCTGCGCGGAAAGCGCGAACAGCAGCAGGCCGGCGGCGGTGAGCTGCGCCTTGGACAGCCGGTCGCTGAGCCGGCCGGCCAGCGGGAAGACCAGCGCCAGAATCAGCCCGGCCGGCATCAGCAACAGGCCCGAGCGCGTCGGGGTATAGCCCTGCAGCGTCTGCACGAACAGCGGAATCAGGTAGGTCGAGCCGTACAGGCCGGCGCCGAGGATCAGCGTCACCAGGGCGCCCGGCAGAAAGTGCCGGTTGCCGAACAGGGAGAGATCGAGCAGCGGCGTGTCGAGCCGCCGCTCCCAGACGACGAATGCCAGCGTGGCGACCACGGCGCCGGCCAGCAGCAGACCGATCCGCAGCGAGCCCCAGCCATCGCGCTGGCCGTCGCTCAGGCCGACCAGCAGCAGGAGCAGCGCCGCCGAGAGCAGGGCGAAGCCCAGCGCATCGAACCGGCCCGCCTCGCTCGCCTCGCGCCGCGGCAGGAACAGCTGCGCCAGCACGATGCCGGTGGTGGCGAAGGGCAGCGCCATGAAGAACACGTAACGCCAGCTGAACTGGTCGATCAGCACCCCGCCGAGTGCCGGGCCGAGCGCCGGCGCCAGGATCACGCCGATGCCGTAGATGCCCATCGCCTCGCCGCGCTTGTCGGCCGGGAAGACGCTGAAGATGATCAGCATCGCCAGCGGCTGGGAAACGCCGGCGGCGGCGCCCTGCAGCACCCGCCCCAGCACCAGCACACCGCTGCCGGGGCTGATGCCGCCGAGGATCGAGCCGAGCAGGAACACCACCATGGCGGCGGTGAAGCACTGCCGCACGCCGAAGCGGGCGATCAGCCAGGCGTTGCAGGGCATCAGCGCCGTCATCGCTGCCAGGAAGGCGGTGGCCAGCCACTGGGCCTGATTCTGTGTCATGCCGAAGGCGCCGATCACGTCGGGGATCGCGACGTTGACGATGGTCGCCGAGAGGATCGTGGAGATGGTGCCCATCAGCGCGGTGCCGGTGGCCAGCCAGCGGTAGGCCGCGCCGTAGCGGGCCTGCAGCCGCTCGGTCTCGCTCACGACACCGGCGCGTCGGCCTCGCCGGCACGCCTGGGGGCCGTCTGCTTCGGGATGGTCAGTACGGCCATCATGCCGGGCCGCAGCCGGCCCTCGCGCTGCGGCACGGCCACCTGTACCGGCACGCGCTGGGTGATCTTGGTGAAGTTGCCGCTCGGGTTCGGCGCTGGGATCAGCGCGAACTCGCCGGTCGCCGCATGGCCGATGCGCAGCACCCGCCCGGCGAACGCCTCGTCCGGCCAGGCGTCGACGTGCACCGTCACCGGCGCCCCGGCCTGCAGGTGGCGCAGCTCGGTCTCCTTCACCCGCGCCTCGACCCAGATCGCCTGCGGGTCGTGCACCAGCAGCAGCCGTTGACCCGGCTGTACATATTCGCCGGCGGCGACGAAGCGTTCGTCGACGATGCCACCGACCGGGCTGCGCACGGCGTGATCGGCCAGGTCCACGCGCAGCTGTGCCAGCGCCGCCTGCTTCGCCTGTCGCTGGGCGGTCAGCGCGGCGATGCGCTCGGCCAGAACGTCGAGCTGCCGGCGCTCCTGGCGGGCATCGACCAGCCCGGTGCGGGCCAGGCTGATTTCCGCCAGCCGGGCGCGATGGGCCTGCTGCTGGTCGACCACGCGCTGGCGCGCCGCATCCACGCGCTGGCGGGCGATCATGCCGTCGACATCCAGCGTCTCGGCGCGCTCCAGATCGCGTCGCGCCGTGGCCAGTGCCGCGTCGGCCGCCGTCGCCGCCGCTTCGGCCACTTCCAGTCGGGCCTCGGCCTGCGCGATACCCGCCTGCAGATGACGCTGCAGCCGCTCGCGTTCGGCCAGCGCCGCGGCACGCTCGGCGTCCAGTGCGGCGCGCTCGGCCGTCAGCTGCTCCTGCGCCAGGGCGATCTCGCGGCTGTCGATGGTGGCCAGGATCTGGCCGGCGAACACTTCGTCGCCTTCCTCCACGGCGAACCGGGTCAGCCAGCCGCCGACCCGGCTGCTGACGTCGACCATGTCCGCCTCGATGTGCGCATCGTCGACCGTGAGATAGGCCAGCCGGTGCGTCACGAAGCGGGCACCGAGCGTCAGGGCAGCCAGCGCCAGCAGCACGAGGCCGACCCGCAGCAGCGCCCGGCGGCCCGGCCAGCGCCGCCTCGGCGCCGGCGGCGCTTGTGGATCGAGTTCGGGGGTAGGTAGCGGGCGGACGGCCATCAGTCGGTACCTCCGGGCTCTGCGGCATCGGCGGCGCCGGACTCCGCGGCCCTGGCCGACGGCAGACCGTAGGCCTTGCCCCAGTTGCGTTCGATGCGCTGCAGCGTGTCGATCAGTGCCAGCAGGTGGTCCGGCTCGACATCCCGCAGCAGTGCCTGGCGGGTCTCGTCGATCACCTCGTTCAGGCCTTGCAGCACCTCGCGACCGGCCGCGGTGAGCCACAGGCGCTTGGCCCGCCGGTCATGCTCGCAGGGCCGGCGTGTCAGCAGGCGGCGACCCTCCAGATGATCCAAGGTGCGCGCCAGCGTCGGCTCCTCGATCCCCAGGTGCCGTGCCAGCTCGCGCTGCGTATAGCCTTCCATGTCCTGCTGCAGGTAATACAGGATCAGCCAGCGCGCCTGGCTCAGGCCGTCCCGTGCCAGACGGGCATCGACCGCCCGCCGCCATTTGCGGGAGACACGCCCGAGCAGGGGGCCGATCTCCGAGACGTAATCTTCCATATGCAAATATTAGCATTCAAAGTAAAACGGGGATAGGGGTTTCTCCAGGACGACCCGGAGCACGTCGCCCATTGGCGACGTTAGCGAATGTTACACTGTCGTGCAGTGATTGCTACGGCCCGGCGACAACTCGCCCAGACGGCCAGAGCAGCTGCGCGGATGCGCTGGCCGGTCAGTCTGAATCGTCAGCTTGGCTTGACGTTCCGGCGATGGCGCGGAGGTCGGCTGCCGCGCAGCCGCGGTGCCTGCCGGCATGGCCCGGCGGCGTCCCGGCGTGGCGGTCTCAAATCGCTGGCGGAGTGTCGGCGGCGGTCGGCCAGAGCCGATCGCGCAGCCCCGAGGGTCGCTCGGTGGGCTGGCGCACCGCTGCCTCCAGGGTCGGCTCGCCGGCCTCGATCACCAGGCGCTCGCGCGCCCGGGTGAGGCCGGTGTAGAGCAGCTCGCGGGTCACCAGCGGATGAGGCTGCGGCGGCAGCACCAGCACGACCTCGTCGAACTCCGAACCCTGCGACTTGTGCACCGTCATCGCGAACACGCTCTCGTGCGGCGGCAGCCGTGCCGGCGACAGCCGGCGCACGCCGCCGGGCTGCGGGAAGCACGCCCGCAGGCCGCCGTGCTCGGGCTCGTACGCCAGCAGGCCGATGTCGCCGTTGAACAGGCCCAGCGTGTAGTCGTTGCGGGTGATGATGATGGCCCGTCCGGCCCCGTCTGCGCCGATCAGGCCGCGCCGGCGCAGCGCCTGTTCGATCTGCCGGTTCAGCTCGATCACGCCGAACGGACCCTCCCGCAGCGCACACAGCACCCGCAGCCGCTCGAACGCCGCCAGGGCCTCGGCGGGCGCTGCATCGTGCAGCAGCTGCGCGTACCGATCCGCCAGCGCGACGGCTCCGCCCCAGCTCGGCTGGGCGGGCATCAGTGGCTGCAGGCGCAGCGCGGGATCATCCACGGCGAGGGCCGCGCGGGTGGCTGCCGCGTCGCCGGCGCGCACCGCCACGGCCAGCCGGCCGATGCCACCCTCGGCGCGAAAGCGATAGCTGCGATTCAGCAGGGCGATGCCATCGGCCAGCGGGCTGGCCGTGGCCTGCTCGGGCACCGTGGCGGCCGGACACAGTCGGCGCAGGCGCGCGGCCCGTGCCGGCGAATAGCCGCGGTAGCCGGCGCACAGATCGCCCAGTACGGCGCCGGCCTGTACCGAGGCGAGCTGATCGCGATCGCCGAGCAGGATCAGTCGCGCCGTCTCCGGCAGCGCGCGCGCCAGGCGCGCCATCATCGCCAGGTCCACCATCGAGGCCTCGTCGATCACGATGATGTCGGCGTGCAGCGGGCGGCGCGCATCGTGCGCCGGCCGCTCACGGCCGGGCTGGTAGCCGAGCAGCCGGTGCAGGGTGAGGGCCTGCGTCGGGATGGGCTCGGCCAACGCGGCGGGCAGCGCCGCCCGCTGCGCGGCCACGCTCTGGGCCAGGCGGTTCGCTGCTTTGCCGGTGGGCGCGGCCAGGGCGATACGCGGCGGCCGGGTGGCATGTGGCCAGAGCGCGACCAGCAGCGCCAGCAGCCGCACCACGGTGGTCGTCTTGCCGGTGCCCGGCCCGCCGGAGACGATCGCCAGCCGGCCGAGGGCGGCGTTGGCGGCGGCCAGCCGCTGCTCCGGATCGTCCGGACCGAACAGCCTGTCGAGCTCGGCCTGCAGCCGAGGCTCGTCCACCGTCACTGGCGCCTCGGCGAGCCGGTGGATCACGCGGGCCAGCTCGGCCTCGTCGGCGAAGAAGCGCAGCAGGTAGAGACGGTTGTGCGTATCCAGCACCAGCGGCAGGCCGGCCTCGCCAGCGGCGACCACCTCGCTGGCCAGCAGCTGCCGGCGCCAGTCGGCCATCGCCGGGAGGGTCCGATCGGCCCACGGGCCGGGCCCCGGCTGGCCGGCCCAGGGTGTGAGGTCGATGCAGCTCGCGCCCTGGCCGGCGGCGAAGCTCGCCAGCGCGGCGGCCGGACCGAGCGCGGCGACCGGCCGTGGCGTCAGCGCCTCCAGGCAGCGGCCGAAGTGCACGTCCAGGGGTCGCAGTGCGGGCGAGTCGGCGTCCGGCGGGGAGGGGGGAGGCGGTGGTGGTGGCGAGGGCGGTGGGGTGTCCTCCAGCCAGTCGAGCTGGCGCGTCACGGCGGCGGGCCCATCAGCGCGTCGAGCCGCTCGATCAGCGCCGCCTCGGGCCGATAGGCATGCACGCCGCAGCCCGGCGCGGCCGGGCTCATGCCGCGCAGGAACAGGTAATGAATGCCGCCGAAGTGCGTCTCGTACCGGTAGTCGGGCAGGCGCTGGCCGAGGTAGCGGTGCAGCGCGAGCGCATAGAGGAGGTACTGCAGGTCGTAGCGATGCGCCGCCACCGCCGCGCGCAGGCCACCGGCGCGGTAGTCCTGCCACTGGCCGCCGAGATGATTGGACTTGTAGTCGGCCACGTACCAGCGCGCCTCGTGCGTGAAGACCAGATCCACATAGCCCTTGATCATGCCGGTGACGGTGGCGAAGGTCAGCGGCCGCGTGGCGGAGGGCAGGTCGTAGTCGCGCAGCAGCGCGCCGAGCGCCCCCGGCTGCAGGTGGTCGACCGGGAAATGAAACGCCAGTTCGTTCAGCCGGGCCGTGGGCGCAACGGCGGCCAGCGGCGGCGGCGCGGCCGGTCCGCAGGCGGGCAGCGGCGTGGCCAGCGCCTCGGCGAGCCAGACGCCGAGCGGCTCGGCGAGGGCGCTGGCCAGGCCGAAGCGGGTCAGCGTTGGCCGGGCCGTATCGGCGATCTCGCTCGCGCTGGCGGCGAAGGGCAGCGTTTCCAGCAGTGCATGCAGACAGCTGCCCGGTTGCGGCCCACGCGGGAAGCCGGCGCGGATCTCATCCAGCGCTGCCTCGGCCGCCGGCGATGCCGATGGCCCGGGGGGAGGCCCGCCCTCGGCGCCCGACGCCGTTGCCTCCTCGCCGGCGTGGTCCGGCAGATCGAACAGCGGCTCGGCCTGCAGCGCCAGCGCGCTGTAGCTGCTCTGGCGCCAGCGCTGGGGCACGGCCCGCGGGGGCGGCCGTGCGCCGGCGGTCGCGGGCGCCGGCCCGTGCCCGGGCGCCGGCGGGGGGCAGCGATCCGGTGCCTCGGCCGCGCCGTTCGGCAGGGGTGCCAGCACCAGTCCGGCGGCCTGCCGGGCCAGCGCCTCGAACGGCGCCTGGCAGGCCACGGTATCCATCGGCACGGCCGGCTCGCCCGGGTACAGCAGCGAGGCCAGCCCCGATGCCGTCACGTCCGCCACCGGCCCCCAGCTGAGGTAGAGCCGATGCTGCGCGCGCGTGAGTCCGACGTAGACCAGCCGCACCATCTCGGCCAGCTGCGCCTGCGCGGCCAGTGCCTGGTGCCGTTCCCGCTGCGCCGAGCCCAGATCGAGGATCGGCTGCAGCGTCTGCGGATCATGCGCCACCACCAGCGCCTTGCCGTCGCGGCCGCCGCGGTCGTTGCGATCGCTCCACAGCGTGGGCAGGAAGACGATCGGGTACTCCAGACCCTTGCTCTTGTGCAGGGTGACGATCTGGATCAACTGCGCGTCGGTCTCCAGGCGCAGCTGGGCGGCCTCACCGGCGGCGGCCGTGCCCGCATCGCGCCGCGCCTCGGCCAGCCAGCGCAGCAGCGCGGCGGTGCCGCGCACGCGCTCGCTCGCCGCCTGCAGCAGCTCGCCGAGGTGCAGCAGGTCGGTCAATGCCCGCTCGCCATCCGGTCGGCTGCGCAGCCGGGCCGCCACGTCGTACTCGCGGATCAGGGTGTGCAGCATCGCCAGCACGCCTTCGCGCTGCCAGCGCGCCCGGTAGTCCTGAAACTGGGCGATCCGGCGCTCGAAGGCCCGTTCATCCTGCTGCTCGGCGGCCAGTGTGGCGGCATCGAGGCCCAGCAGCGGCGTCGCCAGCGCCGTGCGCAGGCCAGCGATGTCCTGCGGCGCGGCGATGGCGGCGAGCACCCGTGCCAGATCCTGCGCCTCCGGCGCAGCGAGCACGCTCTGGCGGCTGTGGCAGACGCTGGCGAGGCCATGCCCGGCGAGCCTCGCGCGCAGGAGCTCGGCCTCGTGGTGAGTCCGCACCAGCACGGCGATGTCGCTGGCTGCGAGCGGCCGCTCGCCCAGCCGCGCGGTGCCGGCCGCTGCCGCCTCCAGCAGCCGGCGGATCTCCAGCGCGCAGGCGGTGAAGGCCTGCGCGTAGGCGGCCTCCCGACGGATGCCGTCCGCCGTCTTGCCGCGCACCGCGCTGCGCTCGGTCAGTGACAGCGGCCAGACCACCAGCGCCGCCGGCTCGCCGGGCAGTGTCAGCGTCCTGCCGCCGGCCGGCCCGCGGGCCTTGACGGGCGTGAAGGGGATGTCCTCGCTGCGAAAGGGTTGTTCGGCGCGGCCGAAGATCGCGTTCACCGCCTCGACCAGCGCCGGCGTCGAGCGCCAGTTGCTGTCGAGCGTGTGGCGCCGGCTGGGGGCAATGGCGCGGCGGGCGGCGATGTAGGTGTAGATGTCCGCGCCGCGAAACCGATAGATCGCCTGCTTGGGGTCGCCGATCAGCAGCAGGCCATGGGCGGCCTCGACGTCCGCAGGCGGCTCCGGATAGATGCGACGGAAGATGCCGTACTGCAGCGGGTCGGTGTCCTGGAACTCGTCGATCATCGCCAGCGGCTGCGCCGCGCGCAGCGCCGCCGCCAGCACCGCGCCGCCCGCCGGCTGCGCCAATGCCTCGGCGAGGCGGCGCAGCAGGTCGTCGTAGCCGCGCTGACGCAGCCGGTCGCGCCGGCGGGGCAGCTCGCGCTGCAAATACGCCTGTGCCTCGGTGAGCACCTGCACGCGCCGGGCAGTGGCCAGCTCCCCTGCCAGCGCCACCACCTCGTCCATGGCCGCGAAGAGCGCGTGGCGCGGCGGCGGTTTCCCCCGCTTGCAGTGCGCGTCGATGAACGTCTGGCTCAGCCGCTCGCAGATACCCGGCAACGGTATCTGTCCGCCCAGCCAGGTTTCGAATTTCGCCAGCAGCTGCTGGATCTGGTCACGATTGAACGTCGGTGCTGCCCGGCTCAGCGCCGGATCGTTGCTCAGCAGGTCGCGCACGGCCTCGCCCTGTTCGGCCCACAGCCTGGCGATCGCCTCGCGCCGCGCGGCGAGTTCGTCCGCCAGTCGCTGCGGCGTGTCGGGCGGCAGTGCCGGCAGCACCTGCACATCCGGGCGTTGCGGCCAGTCCTGCAGCGTTCGCTGCAGTTCGGCCGGAGTCGCCCACACGGAGCGCAGCCAGTCGGCGTATTCGGTCGACACGCCGTGGCAATGCCGACGCCAGAAGTCGCTGACGGCATCGCGCCGCAGCAGGCGCTCGTCGGTCACCAGCGCGGTCTCGAGCGCCTCGCCGCTGTCGAAGGCACGGCTCTGCAGCACGCGGTGGCAGTAGCCGTGGATGGTGTGGATGGCGGCCTCGTCCAGCCGGGTGAGCGCGTCGGCGAGCAGCCGCCGGGCATCGGCGGCGGCGATGCGCTGGCGCAGCGCGGCGATCACCGGCTCCTCGTCGGCGGCCGGTGGCCCGGCGAGGGCCGCCTGCGCGCTGCACAGCCGCGCCCGGATGCGCTCGCGCAACTCTGCGGCGGCGGCATTGGTGAAGGTGACGACCAAAATCTGCGTGACGTCGAGCTCGCGTTCCAGCAGCGCCCGCAGATAAAGCGCAGCCAGCGTGTAGGTCTTGCCGGTGCCGGCGCTGGCCTCGATCAGGTGCGTGCCCTGCAGCGGCAGTTCGGACAGCACGAGCGGCGGCATCAGCACGTGCCCTCGCCATAGAGCTGCCAGGCAAGCGCGCCGAAGTCCGGTGCCGACAGCGGGTCGCGGCCGCGGAAGGCCAGCCGGTAGGCCGGATCCTCGCATTCGCCTCGCGACTTCGCGTGGCCCTCCCAGGCCACACGGGCCTTGGCCATCGCCTTGTGCTTCTGCTGCTCGTCACCGGGCGCCTTGGCGAGCGCTGCCGCGTAGGCCCCGCTGGCACGCGGCAGCACCGGCAGCGGCTCGCACAGGCCGCGCCGGTAGAGGCCGATGAGCGCCGCGAGCTGCCGGCGCGCCACCTCCACGGGGATCTGTGCCGGCAGCTCGGCGGCCGCCGGTTCGGGATTCAGCGTCAGGAAGCGACTGGCGCGCGGGCAGTCCACGGCGTCCACCAGTTGCAGCAGCAGGTGCTCGAGCAGGAAGCCGGGCCGGTCCTTGGGCCGCAGCCGGCCCGGGCGCACGTGCACGTTGCCCTCACTGGTCAGACGTTCCAGATGGCCGGTGAGGCGCACGCCGTCGATCACGATATCCACCTCGCAGGGCGGCAGTGGCGTGCCTGCCGCGGCGAGGAGCTGCTGCAGCGCCGCGTGCGCCGGTTGACGCTCGCCGAGCAGCAGGGCATCGAATGGCGGCGCCGGCAGGCGGCCCTCGCCGCGCAGCCGGGCGTGCATCGCCGCCCAGCTTTCGCCGCGCCGTGCGCCATGCAGCAGCCGCTCGTCCAGGGCGTAGCCAGCCAGCGAATCCGGCGCGAAGACTTCCTCGTCCGGCAGCGTCGGATCGTCCTCGGCGAGGGCCAGGCCGAGGCGCTGCTGCAGGAAGTAGCGCGCCGGATCGCGCAGGAAGCGGTGCAGCTCGCCCAGCGAGAGCGTCGTCACCGGCGGCGCCGGCAGGGGGGTGGCGGCGAAGGGCACTTCGGGCTGCGGCGCGGCGAGCCACTCGGCGGCGTAGGTGAACACCCCGGCCGTGGGTGTGGCATAGGCGGCGCTGAAGGGCTGCAGCGGCTGGCGGGTGAGCACGGCCGCCCGCCCCGATTCGCCGTGCATGGCTGCGACGGTATCCAGCAGCTCGTCGATCACGCTGGCGGGCGGACGGGGACTGTTGTCG
>JAASSS010000180.1 GCA_021767745.1 Pseudomonadota bacterium | reverse complement strand
GGACTGAGGGCGATGCGAAAGCGGCTGCCCGGCCATAGCCATTGTGCCGGGTCATGGCGGATGGCGTCCCACTGCGCGAAGTCCCACGTCGCCAGGGCGTCGTCGTAGGTCCGGGGCGGCTGGTAGGGCGCGCCGGCGAGATCCTTCGCCTCGGCGACGAGCGTCTGGAAGTCGAAGGGCTCGGCCGATACGGTCGCGGGCAGGAGCAGTAGCGCGGCGAGCAGGCCGATCGGGCCGGGGAGCATTCTGCGGCGGCGCGCGCCGCGCAGGAGGGAAGCGAGGCGATGCATGCCGCCTATGGGAGCAGAACGCCTGCGGGCTGTCACCTGTCGCACGAGGCCGACGCCAAGCCGGCGCTGATCAGCGGCCGGGCAGATGACGCTGCCAGTCCGGTTGCAGGCCGGTGCAGTGATACGCGCCGCCGGGCGGCATGTTGGCCAGCACCAGCTCGAACTCGACTCGCCGGAACAGGCGCCGGTACAGCGGCCGGTACACCCAGGGCATGACCGTCATCTGGCTGAAGGCCGGCGTGGGCGCAAGGCTCGCCAGCCAGTCGAAGACTGCGGCATTGATCGCCCGCGGCAGCGAGGGGGTGGGCAGGCAGTCGAGCACCAGATCGACCTGCTGTACGCCCCGGGCCGCCAGCTGCGCCGGTAGTTCGCGCACGTCGGCCAGCACCGCCTCGGCGGCCGGCACGTCCGCGGCGAGCACGCGATGAAACTCCGGGTCCACCTCCACCGCGATGAGCCGGCTCTGCGGATGCATCCGCGCGGCCGCGATCCGCGTGACCGCGCCGGAGCCGGCACCGAGCTCAACGATGGTCTGCGGCCGGTGCGGGTCGATCTGCGAGGACATCGCCCGGCCGAGCGAGCGGCTGGAGGGCGCCACACTGGCGACGCGGGTGCCCTCGCGCAGGAACTTGCGCAGGAACAGCAGCGGGGGATAGGCGGACATGCGGGCGCACCTTACGACGATTGCGTGACAGGACGATAACGGTGCCGTGGCAGGGTGTGGCCTAGCCGCGCCGCCGGGGCAGGTACAGGTCGGTCAGCGTGCCGAGCACCGCTTCGGCGGACATGTGCACCGTTTCGGTCAGCGTCGGATGCGGATGGATGGTCAGGCCGATGTCCTCGGCATCGCTGCCCATCTCGATCGCCAGGGCCACCTCGCCGATCAGCTCGCCGGCGTTCACGCCGACGATGCCGCCACCGATCAGCCGGCCGCTCTCGCGCGAGAACAGCAGCTTGGTCAGACCTTCCGGCCGACCCTGGCCGAGCGCCCGACCGCTGGCGGCCCAGGGAAAGCTGCCTTTCTCGTAGGCGATGTTCTGCGCCTTGGCCTGGGTCTCGGTGAGCCCGGCCCAGGCGATTTCCGGATCGGTATAGGCCACGCTCGGAATCGTGCGCGCATCGGCGTAGGCCGGCTCGCCGGCAGCGGCCTCGGCGGCGATCTTGGCTTCGGCCATGGCCTTGTGTGCCAGCATCGGCCCGGCCACCAGATCGCCGATGGCATAGATGTGCGGCACGCTCGTGCGCATCTGCCGGTCGACGCCGATCAGGCCGTTGTCGTGCACTCGCACGCCGATCTCCTCGGCGCCGATGCGCTTGCCGTTCGGCCGCCGGCCGACCGCTACCAGCACCCGATCGAAACGCTTCTCTGCCGGTGCCTGCTCGCCCTGGAAGTGCACCAGCAGACCGTCCTGCTGGCGCTCGATGCGGGTCACGCGCGTGCCTAGCAGGATGTCCTCGTAGCGCGCGGCCAGGCGCTGGTGCAGCGGCTTGACCAGATCGCGGTCGGCCGGCGGGATCAGGCTGTCGGTCATCTCGACCACCGACACCCGGCTGCCCAGGGCGTGATAGACGGTCGCCATCTCCAGGCCGATGATGCCGCCGCCGACCACCAGCAGCCGGTCGGGGATGTCCTCCAGCGCCAGCGCGCCGGTGGAATCGATCAGGCGGTGATCGTCGTAGGGGAAATCCGGGATGCGCGTGGCCTGCGAGCCGGCGGCGATGATGGCGATATCGAAGCGCAGCCGCTCCTGACCTTCGGCCGTGTCCACGGTGAGCTCGTGCGGGCCCGTGAAGCGTCCGACGCCCGTCACCCGGCGCACCTTGCGCTGCCGGGTCAGCGTGGCGAGGCCGTCGGTGAGCTTGCGCACCACATCGTCTTTCCAGCCGCGCAGGGCGTCCAGTTCGATCTTCGGCGGGCCGAAGCGCACGCCGTGGGCGGCCATGTCGGCGGCCTCGTCGATTACACGGGCGGCGTGCAGCAGGGCCTTGGAGGGGATGCAACCGACGTTCAGGCAGACCCCGCCCAGCCGCTCGTAGCGCTCGACCAATGTCACCTCGAAGCCGAGATCGGCGGCGCGAAAGGCCGCCGTGTAGCCGCCGGGACCGGCGCCGAGCACGAGCAGGCGGCGTCCGCCACCGGGTCCCGCGGCGGCCTCGCCGCCGGCCCTGCCGGCCTTGCCGGAGCGGGGCGCCGTGTCGGCCGCGCCCTGTTCGCGAGAGGCTGGGCGCTGCCCGTCGGCGGGCGATCCGTCGTTGTTGGCCGGCTTGGTGGTGCGCCCGTCGGCCTTCGGCTTCGCCTTGCCCTTGCCCTCGACCGCCGCATCATCGTCGGCGCTCGCCTCTTCCTCGTCGGCGTCGTCGGCCGCGCCGGCTGCCTCGTCCGCCGCGGCGTCGGGCGCAG
>JAASSS010000060.1 GCA_021767745.1 Pseudomonadota bacterium | reverse complement strand
GCGCCGCCGCCCGTTCGTACTGCTGCGCCGCGGCAGCCCGTTCCATGCGGGCCACCAGGCCGTCGATCACGCGGCCGTCGCGGCCCTGCAGGAACTGCACGGCACCGGCGATGTCCTCGGCATACTCCGCCGGCTCGATCAGACCCACGCAGGGCGCGGAGCAGCGGCCGATCTGATGTTGCAGGCACGGCCGAGCGCGATTGGCGAAGAAGCTGTCGCTGCACTCGCGAATCAGGAACAGCCGCTGCATCTCCTTGAGTGCCGCGCGCACTGCGTAGGCGTTCGGAAACGGGCCGAAATAG
Organism: Pseudomonadota bacterium; assembly: GCA_021767745.1. Lineage (GTDB taxonomy): Bacteria > Pseudomonadota > Gammaproteobacteria > UBA5335 > UBA5335 > JAASSS01. The sequence continues at coordinate 10,986 of JAASSS010000060.1, read as the reverse complement.
CGGGCATCGCGCCGGCGCGGGCCGCGATAGAACTCCATGCGTGGATAGCTGTGCGTATCGGCGAGGCGAATGTAGGGATAGCTCTTGTCGTCGCGCAGCACCACGTTGTAGCGCGGCCGGTGCGCCTTGATGAGATTGCTCTCCAGCAGAAGCGCCTCGGCCTCGGTATGCGTGACCGTGACGCTGACCTCGGCGATGCGCTGCACCAGCGCCCGGGTCTTGGGGTCGGCGAGATCGTCGCGGAAGTAGCTCGCCACGCGCGACTTCAGGTTGCGGGCCTTGCCGACGTAGAGAATCTGGCCGCGCGTGTCGAGCATGCGGTACACGCCCGGGCGCACGGGCAAACGCGCCAACAGTTCGGTCGGGTCGATCATGGCCATGACGCTGGGTTCGGTTGAGCCGTGCCGCCAACGACGGCAGCCACGCGGCGGCGGTGCCGGGCGTCGAGGTCCGCGCGCGGAGGCTGGCAGCGGGCGCTAGTTGTCGCCGTCGATCAGGCCGTGGCGGATCGCGTAGCGCGTCAACTCGACATCGTTGGCGACGCCGAGCTTTTCGAACAGCCGGTAGCGATAGGTGCTGACGGTCTTCGGACTGATGAACAGCGTGTCGGAAATCTCCGGGATCGGCCGGCCCTGCACCACCATCAGCATCACCTGCATCTCCCGCTGGGAGAGTTCACCGAGCCCGCGCGGCCCGGTGCCGGACAGGCGCGAGAGCGCCATGTCGCGCGCCAGCTCGCCGTCCAGATAGCGTTCGCCGGCGTGTACCTTGCGGATGGCGGCGACGATCTCGGCGGCATCGCAATCCTTGGTGAGATAGCCGGCTGCCCCGGCCTCCAGCAGCCGCGAGGGGAACGGCTCGCCGCGATGCACGCTGAGCGCGATCACCCGCATCTGCGGGTGAAAGTGCACCAGCTTGCGCGTCGCCTCCAAGCCACCGATGCCGGGCATGTTCACGTCCATCAGCACGACATCGGGCGCATGTTCGGCCGCCAGCGTCAGCGCCTGCTCGCCGGAATCGGCCTCGGCCACGATTTCGATCCCCTCGCGCTCGGCCAGCAGCCGCCGCAGGCCGGCGCGAATCAGCTTGTGATCATCGACCAGCAGGATCCGTATGCGGCAATCGTCGGCCGTCGCCATGGCTACATGTTGGCGATGATGGCGTCCCCGAAGCCCGAGCAGCTGACGAGCGTGGCGCCGGGCATCAGGCGCTCCACGTCTTCGGCGACCGAGGCCCTGCCGCCCTCGCGCTCCCGGCGCGGCGCCGTGATGGCCCCACGCACCCGCGCGAGGTCATAGGTCACCGTCTTGGCCGCGATGGCGCCGGCCACGCCCTGCAGGATCAGCTCGGCCGCCTCGTTCCAGCCGATGTGCCGCAGCATCATCTCGGCCGAGAGGATGATCGAGCCGGGATTCACCCGGTTCTTGCCGGCATACTTCGGCGCCGTGCCGTGGGTGGCCTCGAACACGCCGATGGAGTCGCCGATATTGGCGCCCGGCGCGATGCCGATGCCGCCCACCTGTGCTGCCAGTGCGTCGGAGATGTAGTCACCGTTCAGGTTCAGCGTGGCGATCACATCGTAGCCTTCCGGCCGCAGCAGGATCTGCTGCAGGAAGTTGTCGGCGATGACGTCCTTGATGATGATCTCGTTGCCGGTGCGCGGATTCTCCAGCCGGCACCAGGGCCCCTCACCGATCACCGTGGCGCCGAACTCCTCCCGTGCCAGCTCATAGCCCCAGTCGCGGAAAGCGCCCTCGGTGAACTTCATGATGTTCCCCTTGTGCACCAGGCTGACCGAGGTGCGATCGTTGTCGATCGCATACTGGATCGCCTTGCGCACCAGCCGCTGGGAGCCCTCCCGGGAGACGGGCTTGATGCCGATGCCCGAGCTGCCGGGGAAGCGGATCGCGCGCACCTGCATCTCGCCCTGCAGGAAGTCGATGATCTTCTTCACCTCGGGGGTCCCCGCGGCCCACTCGATGCCGGCGTATATGTCCTCGGTATTCTCGCGGAACACCGTCATGAAGGTGTCCTCGGAATCCTTCATCGGCGTCGGCGTACCGGGGAAAAAGCGGATCGGTCGCACACAGGCGTAGAGGTCGAGCACCTGGCGGATGGCGACGTTGAGCGAACGGATGCCGCCGCCCACCGGCGTGGTCAGCGGACCCTTGATGGAGATCAGGTAGCGCCGCATGGCGTCCAGCGATTCCTCCGGCAGCCACTGATCGCTGCCATAGAGCTTGACCGCCTTCTCGCCGGCGTAGATCTCCATCCAGCAGATCCGGCGGGCGCCGTCGTAGGCACGCTTGACGGCCTCGTCGACCACCCGCCGCATGACCGGCGTGACATCGATGCCGATGCCGTCACCCTCGATGAACGGAATGATCGGCTGGTCCGGCACGTTGAGACTGAAGTCGTTGTTCGCCGTGATGCGTTCGCCATCGCGTGGCTCGATGATCTTGCTGTACGCCATGAAGTTCCTCGATTGGCCGGCGCGACCGTCGCCCGATGCAGCGCGATACTAGCACGCCCGCCGCCGCGACAGAGACGAGAAAGCCCGGCACGAGCCGGGCTTTCTCTGACCGTTGCAAGCCAGCGCGAACGCTAGAACTGCTCCTCTTCGGTGGAGCCGGTCAGCGCGGTCACGGAGGAGGTGCCGCCCTGGATCACGGTGGTCACGTCGTCGAAGTAGCCGGCGCCGACCTCCTGCTGGTGCGCCACGAAGGTGTAGCCACGCTCGGCGGCGCGGAACTCCGGCTCCTGGATCATCTCCACGTAGTGCTTCATGCCTTCGCCGCGCGCATAGTTCCAGGCGAAATCGAAGGTGTGATACCAGTTGTTGTGGATGCCCGCCAGCGTGATGAACTGGTACTTGTAGCCCATGTCGCTCAGCTCCTGCTGGAACTTGGCGATGGTGGCGTCGTCGAGGTTCTTCTTCCAGTTGAACGACGGCGAACAGTTGTAGGACAGCAGCTGGTCCGGATATTCCTTGTGAATCGCCTCGGCGAACTTGCGCGCCTCGTCCAGATCCGGCTTGGCCGTCTCGCACCAGATCAGATCCGCGTACGGCGCGTAGGCCAGACCACGGGCGATGGCCTGATCGATGCCGGCCTTGGTGCGGAAGAAGCCTTCGGCCGTGCGCTCGCCGGTGCAGAACGGCGCATCGTACGGGTCGAAGTCGCTGGTGAGCAGGTCCGCGGCGTTGGCATCGGTCCGCGCCAGCACGATGGTCGGCACGCCGAGCACGTCCGCCGCCAGTCGGGCAGCGACCAGCTTCTGGATCGCCTCCTGCGTCGGCACCAACACCTTGCCGCCCATATGACCGCACTTCTTGACGGCCGCCAGCTGATCCTCGAAATGCGCCGCCGCCGCGCCGTTGACGATCATGTTCTTCATCAGCTCGTAGGCGTTCAGCACGCCGCCGAAGCCGGCTTCGGCGTCCGCCACGATCGGCAGGAAGTAGTCGATCGCCTCGGACTCGTCCATCTTGCCGTCGCAGATCTTCTTCCACTGGATCTCGTCGGCACGCTGGAAGGTGTTGTTGATGCGCCGCACCATGGTCGGCACCGAGTCATAGGCGTACAGCGACTGGTCCGGGTACATGGTCTCGGAGGTGTTGCCGTCGGCAGCCACCTGCCAGCCCGACAGATACACCGCCTCCAGGCCGGCCTTTGCCTGCTGCATCGCCTGGCCGGCAGTGATCGCGCCGAAGGCGTTGACGTAGCCCTTCTTCGCGCTGCCGTTGACCAGTTCCCACAGCTTCTCGGCACCGCGCCGGGCGATGGTGTACTCCGGCTGCACGCTGCCCCGCAGGCGGACCACGTCCGCCGCCGTGTAGGGCCGGGTCACACCCTTCCAGCGGGGATTCTCCGCCCAGTCCTGCTCCAGTGCCTTGATCTGTTCTTCGCGCGTCATTCGCTGCTCTCCCACCTCGCGGTGTCTCTACGCCGGTTTTCCGGCCTGGCTTTCGATATGCCACCCGCCCGACGTTGCCGGCGCGGATTCGGCATGGCTGCTGCAAGTCATTGCTGACGGTTCGGCGGCACGCGGCCGACGATCCGTAGCCCGGGGCACATGCCGCAGATCGCAACATGCGGCGAGGGCGGCATCCGACTCGCAGCGCCGGGATCGAACCGCCGCTGCGGGGGCATACGGAAACCACCATTCGCCTGCTTGTGGCAGGTCAGGCACAGGTAGCCGCGGCCCGCGAGGAGCCGAGAAGACCACCTGGATCATGGCGCTCCGTCCCGGATGGGTTGCCGAGACTGGCGCACAGATGGTAAGGGAATCCCGGCTCTTTGACAATCTCAAAGGTTTCTATATTTTGTATTTATCTGACTTATAGAAGCTGCGTGATGGACAACGGCACCGGTCGACAATATTACAAGCACAACCACCTGCAGCAACTGCGTGGTTTCTGCTATGCCGCCCAGGCGGGCAGCATCTCCAAGGCGGCGGAAAAAATGTCCCTGAGCCAGCCTTCCGTGTCGCTGCAGATCCAGGCACTGGAGCGCGAGCTGGACGTGGTGCTGTTCGAGCGGCGCGGCCCCAAGATCAAGCTGACGCCCGAAGGGCAGGTACTCTACGAGCTCGCACTGCCCCTGGTGGAAGGCCTCGAGACGCTGCCGGACAACTTCGCCGCGCGCCGCGGCAGCCTGGAACACGGCCAGCTCAACATCGCGGCCGGGGAGTCAACCCTGCTCTACCTGCTGCCGGACATCGTCGGCCGGTTCGCACGCCAGTACCCCGGCATCCACTTCAATCTGCACAACGTCACCGGTCGCGACGGCATGGAGATGCTGCGGGCGGACGAGGTGGACTTCGCGGTCGGCTCGATGCTCGATATCCCTGAGGACATCACCTACCGGCCGATCTACGCCTACGACCCCATGTTGATCACGGCACACGGCCACCCGCTCTCGCGCCTGGAGCAGATCACGCTGGAGGACATCAGCGAGTACGGGCTGATCCTGCCGCCCCGGCACCTGTCGACCTGGCGCGTCGTGAAGCTCGTCTTCCAGCAGTACAACGTCGACTTCAAGGTCACGCTCGAAGCCGGCGGCTGGGAGGTGATCAAGAAGTACGTCGAACTCGGCTTCGGCATCTCGATCGTCACCAGCATCTGCCTGACGGGCGACGAGGATCTCTGCGCCATCCCGCTGACGCGCTATTTCCCGCAGCGCACCTATGGCGTGGTCACCCGCCGGGGAAAGTTCCTGACACCCCAGGCGAAGCGCTTCATCGAACTGATGGATCCGGAGTTCTTCGCAGAGGACCGCGACGGCAGCGAGGATGCACCGGCCGAGATCGCTGCGAGCGGTGAAAAGGCCTGAGGCCGGCAGCACTCCGCCACGGCTGCTGTTGCTGAACAAGCCCTGCGGCGTGCTCAGCCAGTTCAGCGGCGAGCCGGCCGACCAGACGCTCCGTCACTATCTGCGCCTCCCGGGCGTATACGCGGCCGGGCGCCTGGACCGGGACAGCGAGGGGCTGCTGCTGCTCACCGGGGATGGCACCCTGCAGGCGCGCATCAGCGGGCCGCGCTTCAAGCTGACGAAACGCTATCTGGTGCAGGTCGAGGGAGCGCCCACGGCGGCCGCCGCGGCGCAACTCGTGACCGGCGTGGCGCTGCGTGACGGCCCGGCGGCGGCCGTCGCAGCTCAGGTAGCCGACGCGCCGGACTGGCTCTGGCCGCGGCAGCCGCCGATCCGCCAGCGCCGTCGGATTCCCACCGGCTGGCTGCGCATCGAGCTCGACGAAGGCCGCAACCGGCAGGTGCGGCGCATGACCGCGGCTGTCGGCCTGCCTACGCTGCGCCTGATCCGCGAGCAGATCGGCCCGCTGGCATTGGGCACGCTTGCGCCAGGGCAGTGGCGAGCCGCCACTGCGGCCGAATTCCGGGCGCTGATGCGCGCAGCGCCCAGGCCGCCCTCACGCCGATAGCGGCGCCTCGCTGACGATCACGCCATCTGCGTCCGCATAGAGCATCGCCCCCGGCGTGAAGGTCACGCCGCCGAAGCGCACCGGGATGTCGCGCTGACCGTCGCCGCGCTTGTGGCTCTTGAGCGGATGCGGCGCGATCGCCTTGATGCCGAGCGGCATGCCGGCCATCTCGGCCGTGTCCCGGATGCAACCGTAGACGACGATTCCCGCCCAGCCGTTGGTGACCGCCAGCTCGGCCAGCTGATCGCCGACCAGCGCACAGCGCAGCGAACCCCCACCATCGACCACGAGCACACGGCCTTCACCGGGCGTCTCCAGCGCCGCCCGCACCAGCGTGTTGTCCTCGAACAGCTTCAACGTGACGATCGGGCCATGGAAGTCCCGGCGTCCGCCGAAGTCACGCAGGATGGGATCGAGCACCTGCACGGCATCACGATGTGCATCGGACAGGTCGGTGGTCGCATGAGTCATCGGTATCAGTCCTGTTCGGGCCCCCGGGTCGCCCCCGTCGGGCGCTGGTGGCGCGCCTTCCATTCGCGGTACGGCATGCCGTACACCACTTCACGTGCCTCATCGTAATCGATCGGGATGCCGCGCGCCTGCGCCTCGGCCATGTACCACTTGGCCAGGCAGTTGCGGCAGAATCCGGCCAGCGTCATCAGCTCGATGTTCTGCACCTCGGTACGCTGCTGCAGATGCGCCAGCAGACGACGGAACGCCGCCGCCTCGGCGGCCTGGCGACTCGCCGCCGAGGGCTCAGGCACGGGCTCAGTGCTCACGGGATCCGGACTCACTGGGATCGGGCGTCAAGCGCAGATAGGACCGCTCCTCCCGCCACCCCTTGGGGAAGCGCTCGCGCAGCTCCTCCGCATCGGTGATGCTCGGCAGGATCACGCAGTCATCGCCCGGCCGCCAGTCAGCCGGCGTGGCCACGCCATGGCGATCGGTGAGCTGCAGCGAATCGATCACCCGCAGAATCTCGCCGAAGTTGCGGCCCGTGCTCGGCGGATAGGTCATGGTGGCGCGGATGCGCTTGTGCGGGTCGATGATGAACACCGAGCGCACGGTATGCGTGCTGTCCGCCCGCGGATGGATCATGTCGTAGCGCTGCGCCACCTGCTGCTCCGGGTCGGCGACGATCGGGAACTGCACCGTCGTCTTCTGCGTCTCGTTGATGTCGTCGATCCAGCCGCGATGCGAATCCAGCGGGTCGACGCTCAGCGCCACCGGCTTGACGTTGCGCCTGGCGAATTCTTCGGCCAGCTGCGCCGTACGGCCGAGCTCGGTGGTGCATACCGGCGTGAAGTCGGCCGGATGCGAGAACAGCACCGCCCACGCATCGCCGATCCACTCATGAAAGTGCAACGGCCCAGCCGTGGATTCCGCTGTGAAATCCGGCGCCGGATCGCCCAGGTGCAGACTTGCCATATCACTACTCCTCATCAGGTCTTGTGCGTCACCTTCCCCCGGAGGACCACACCCGGTGCCAGGCGTTCCCCGGCCGCCCTGCGACTCGAATGCCGGCGCAGGGGTGATATAGTGCGGACCGATCGACCGGTCGTCGATCGGTCCAGGCAAAGGGATTGCGATGAGCGGAGCTGAGGGTGCTGCCGGAGCGGGCCGCGCCGGTCGCGGCTGGAATTTCTTCCGGAGCGTGCCCCACGCACGAGCGCTGAACCTCGAAATGGTCGAGGCGGGCGACGGCATCGGTGTGCTGAAGATTCCGTATGCCGACGCCCTGATCGGCAACCCGGTGACTCGCGTGATCCATGGCGGCGTGATCACCTCGCTGATCGACAGCGCCTGCGGCATGGCCATTTTCACCGCCCTGCCACGCATGGAGCCGATCGCCACGCTCGACCTGCGCATCGACTACATGAAGCCGGCCGTGCCGGGCCAGGATCTGTACGCGCGCAGCGAGTGCTACAAGCTCACACGCCGGATCGCGTTCTGTCGCGCCACCGCCTATCAGGACGACATCGACGATCCGGTCGCCACCAGCGTGGCCGCTTTCATGCGGCATTCGAGCCGCGCGCCGGCCGGCGGCGACAACCGCAAGGGCAAGGCATGAGCGATCCCGCCGAATTGGGGCAGATCCTGCGCACCGCCCGGGAAACCGGCGACTTCGAGCCCGTGATGGGGATGGTGCCCTACGCCGCCCTGCTCGGCGTGCGCATGCAGCTCGAGCAGACAGGCGAGCCGCTGTTTCACCTGCCGCCGCGCGAGGAGAACATCGGCAACACCATGTTGCCGGCACTGCATGGCGGCGTGATCGGCGGCCTGCTCGAGCACAGCGCCATCCTGCACCTGATGTGGACGCGCGAATCGCTGGCCATGCCCAAGACCATCGACTTCAACATCGACTACCTGCGCTCGGGCAAGCTCCAGGACACCTGGTGCCGCTGCCGGGTCACGCGGCAGGGCAGCCGCATCGCGCATGTCCAGGTCGATTGCTGGCAGCAGGATCCGGCCCGGCCCATCGCCGTGGCCAGGGCTCACTTCCTGCTGTCCTGAGCGCCGCCACTGGCGGCGAGCGGTTTTTTCACTAGCCTCTCATCTACAACCCAAGGAGAACTCGATGAGTGAAGTTCGCTATGACGGCAAGACGGTCATCGTGACCGGCGGCGGCGGCTCGCTGGGCCGTGCCTATTGCCTGCTGTTCGCCTCCCGCGGCGCCAACGTCGTGGTCAACGACCTCGGCGGCAGCTACACCGGCGAGGGCGCGAGTCAGTCGGCAGCCGACAAGGTGGTCGAGGAGATCAAGGCCGCCGGCGGCAATGCCATCGCCAGCTACGAGTCGGTGTCCGAGATGGACTCGGCGGAGAAGACGATCAAGGCCGGCATCGACGCCTTCGGCCGGGTCGACATCCTGATCAACAACGCCGGCATCCTGCGCGACAAGTCGTTCGCCAAGATGGAGGAGGACGATTGGGACAAGATCATGGAGGTGCACATGAAGGGCGCCTTCTGCATGACCAAGGCCTGCTGGCCGCACTTCCGCGAGCAGTCCTATGGCCGTGTGATCATGACGGCCTCCGCGGCCGGCATCTACGGCAACTTCGGCCAGGCCAACTACTCGGCTGCCAAGCTCGGCCTGTTCGGCATGGGCCAGACGCTGGCGCTGGAAGGCAAGAAGTACAACATCAACGTCAACACCATCGCGCCGGTCGCCCGTTCGCGGATGACCGAGACCGTGATGCCGCCGCCGCTGCTCGAGAAGCTGCGTCCCGAAGCCGTCGCCCCGCTGGTCGGCTGGCTGTGCAGCGAAGAGAGCAAGGAATCCGGCTCGCTGTTCGAGGTGGGCGCCGGGCGGTTCTTCAAGCTCGGCTGGCAGCGCAACGGCGGCTTCGCCACGGCAAACGACGATGGCGTGGCTTCCCTGGAGGAACTGCGTGACAATTGGTCTGATGTGGCCGACATGAGCGATGCCAAGCCCGTCCGCAACATCCAGGATTCCACCATGGAGTTCATGAAGCCGATCAAGAAGAAGTCGTAACCTACTGAACTGGCTAAAACAAATACGCTCATAGAGGCGTATAGGAGGAGGAGACCATGAGCCGCAAGGTATGTGTCATCGGCAACGGGATGACCGAGTTCAGCAAACCCGGCAAGAGCCCGGACTACCACATCATGGCTCGCGAAGCCGGTCAGCAGGCGCTGGCAGAGGCCGGGATCGGCTATGAGGAGGTAGACCAGGCGGTGGTCGGCTACGTCTACGGGGAGAGCACCTCGGGCGAGCGCGCCGTCTACGAGCTGGGGCTGACCGGCATCCCGATCTATAACGTCAACAACAACTGTTCGACCGGTTCGACCGCACTCATGCTGGCCAAGCAGCTGGTGGAGGGCGGCGTGGCCGAATGCGTGCTGGCGCTGGGATTCGAGAAGATGCAGAAGGGAGCGCTCGGCGCGACCTTCACGGATCGACTCAATCCGATGGACAAGCACATGAATACGCTGTTCAAGCTGCAGAAGTTCACCGCCGCACCCCCGACCGCGCAGCTGTTCGGTGGCGCCGGGCGCGAGCACCAGGAGAAGTACGGCACCAAGAGCGAGACGTTCGCCAAGATCGCGGTGAAAAATCGCCGCCATGCGTTGAACAACCCGCACTCGATCTTCCACGACGAGCTGAGTGTCGAGGAGGTGATGGAGTCACCGCACTACTACGGGCCGGTCACGCGGCTGCAGTGCTGCCCGCCCACGTGCGGCGCGGGTGCGGCGATCGTCTGCTCGGAAGAGTTCGCGCGCAAGCACGGGATCGAGCATCCGGTGTATATCGTCGGTCAGGCGATGACCACCGACCTGCCATCGTCCTTCGACGATGGCTCGATGATCAAGGTCGTCGGCTACGACATGAGCCGGCTCGCGGCCCAGCAGGTCTACGAGCAGGCCGGCCTTGGCATCGAGGATGTCGATGTGCTCGAGGTGCACGACTGCTTCACCACGAACGAGCTGATCACCTACGAGGCGCTCGGCATGGTCGCCGAGGGCGAGGGTGAGAAGCTGATCGAGGATGATGCCGTCACCTACGGCGGCAAGTGGGTGGTCAACCCGTCCGGCGGGCTGCTCTCCAAGGGCCACCCGCTCGGTGCCACGGGCCTTGCGCAGTGCGCCGAGCTCTGCTGGCAGCTGCGCGGCAAGGGCGAGCAGCGCCAGGTCGAGAATGCCAAGGTCGCCCTGCAGCACAATCTCGGCCTCGGTGGGGCCTGCGTGGTGACGATGTATCAGGCAGGCTGAAGGCCGCCCGGCGGCTCCGATCGCCGGCCAGGCACGTCTAGCTGTTGAGGGCGCCGCAAGGCGCCCTTTTTCTTGGACACGGATGCTTGCCACCGCCCCTATGCAGTCACTGAGTTACGCCGCGAACGACACACAGCTTGCGTTGTCACAACAACGCTATACTTGCTTGGCAAAGTAGTCCAACTCCCCCGCCCCCACCGCCATCAACGCCAGGAACAAGGATGTCACTCAGTGTCCGAACTTCGGCCCAGGAGTCCACGGCCGACCCAGATGCCGAATTGCTGATCAGCGCGGGTGGCTATGCCTACCACG
>JAASSS010000059.1 GCA_021767745.1 Pseudomonadota bacterium | reverse complement strand
TGCGCCGGCTGACCGGCGAGCTGTGCGACTTTCGTATCCAGATCCCCATCGTGCCGGCCATGGAGAGCCTCAACGTTTCCGTGGCGGCCGGCGTCTGTCTGTTCGAGGCGCGCCGCCAGCGGCTGCAGGTCGCCTGAACCGCTGGTGGCCGCTTGCTCGCGCGGTGGCCCTCGCGTATCCTTGCGCGCCTTTCCAGCCGGCCGCACACGCCGGCGTCACTCCTTGCCGCACCCATGCACAGGGGCGGCTGCCAAGCCATGAGGAGACTACGTGCGACATTACGAAATCGTGTTTCTGGTGCATCCGGACCAGAGCGACCAGGTGCCGGCGATGTGCGAGCGCTATCGCGGCATCGTCGCAGAGGCCGGCGGTAGCACCCACCGTCTCGAGGACTGGGGTCGGCGTCAGCTCGCCTATCCGATCAACAAGATCCACAAGGCGCACTACGTGCTGATGAACATCGAGTGCAGCGGCGAGGCGCTGGCTGAGCTCGAGCGCGTGTTCCGCTTCAACGATGCGATCCTGCGGCACATGGTCATCCGGCAGGACCGGGCCATGGTCGAGCCCTCGCCGTTGCTCAAGAAAGAGGATGACCGCGACACTGCCCGGGGTTCGAACCAGCGCGAACCCGCCCGCTCGGAGGAAGAGTAATGGCCGGACGCAATCGCCGCCGCAAGTATTGCCGGTTCAGTGCCGAGGGTTTCACCGAGATCGACTACAAGGATCTGGCGACGCTCAGGAGCAACATCACAGAAACCGGCAAGATCGTGCCAAGCCGCATCACCGGCACCAGCGCCAAGTTCCAGCGCCAGCTGGCCACCGCCGTCAAGCGGGCGCGGTATCTGGCGCTGCTCCCCTACACCGATCGCCACTAGCGGCCCGACATGATCCACCTGGCCCGCGCCGCCATGCGGGGGCCGCAATCGGCCGGTGTCTGGGTGACGCTGGCTGGCGTGCTCGGCCTGCTGCTGTTGCCGTTGCTGTATCTGGCCGGGGCCTTGCTGGCGCTGGTCGCCCTGCAGGCGGGGTTGCCCCGCGCCTTGCGGGTGGCGGCCCTGCCGGCCCTGGCAGTGGTGCTGGTGGATCGGCTCATCGGTACCGGCGCGGCCCCGGTTGCGCTACTGGTGGTGTGGGGGCCGCTGCTGACGGCTGGGGCGCTGGTCGGCGCGCGTGCGAGCCTGGCAGATGGCCTGTTGCTGCTGGGGGCACTCGGTGTAGCCGGGGTGGCTGCGACCTATGCGCTGGTGGGGAATCCGACGGCGCAGTGGCAGGCCGTCCTGCAGCGCTTCATCGAGCTGGCCGAGCCGGAAGACCCGGCCGCGTTGCATGCACTGGTGCCGGAACTGGCGGTCCTGATGACCGGCGCCGTGGCGGCCGCCTTCGTGCTGGCCGGTGCGGGAGCGCTGACGCTGGCTCGCCACTGGCAGGCGGCGCTGTATCGGCCGGGTGCATTCGCGGTCGAGTTCCGGCGCCTGCGGCTGGGGCGGGTGATGGCCTCGGCGCTGCTCGGGGCCGCCGTTCTGGCTATCGCCGGCGGCGAGCGCGCCACGAACATGCTGATGCCGCTGGCGGCGGTGTCGCTCTTTCAGGGCCTGGCGGTATGCCATGCCGTCTTGCCGGCAGCGCGGTGGCGGACCGGCGCACTGGGCGTCGTGTACGTCCTGATGGCGGTGTTGCCCCAGTGGGCATTATTGGTGTCGCTGCTCGGCGCGGCGGACAATTGGCTTAACGTAAGACGTCGGCTGGGCAGTTCCGGTCCGGCGGCCTGACGCATGAGGATGCAGTGATGGAAGTGATTCTGCTGGAGCGCCTGGAAAATCTGGGAGATCTGGGCGAGCGGGTGAACGTGAAGTCGGGTTACGCCCGCAACTTCCTGATCCCCAAGCGCAAGGCGGTGCCGGCGACAGCCGAACGGATCGCCGAGTTCGAGACGCGCCGGGCCGACCTGGAAGCGGCTGCCGCGCAGCTGCGAGAGCAAGCGCAGGCGCGTGCCGATCAGCTGGAAGGGCTGCGGCTGACGCTGTCCGCGCGTTCGGCCGGCGAGAACCGCCTGTACGGGTCGATCAGCACCGTGGAGATCGCCGAGGCGGCACAGGCCGAAGGCGCGCAGATCGAGCGCAAGGAAATCCGCCTGCCGGAGGGCGCCATCCGCGAGGCGGGGGAGCACGAGGTCGAGATCTACCTGCATCCGGACGTCAGCGCGACGATCCTGGTCGAGGTGCTCGTCCAGGAATAGCGGCCGGCGGCCCGGGCGGCGATGGCCAGCGGGGGGCAGGTGGGCGCGGCGGAGCTGTCGCGGCTGCGCGTGCCGCCCCATTCGCGTGAGGCCGAGCAATCGCTGCTCGGCGGCTTGCTGCTGGAGGGCGAGCGACTCGCAGAGGTCAGCGAGCGTCTGGGCGCTGCGGACTTCTACCTCAAGGAGCATCGCCTCATCTTCGAGGCGCTGCAGTCGTTGGCAGTGGCCGAGCAGCCGCTGGACGTGATCACCGTCTCGGAGCATCTGGCCGCGCGCGAGCTGCTCGAGGCCTGCGGCGGGCTGCCCTATCTCGGCGCGCTGGCCAAGGAAACGCCCAGCGCCGCCAACATCCTCGCCTATGCCGATATCGTGCGGGGCCGCTCGATCCTCCGCCAGCTGGCCCGCGTGGGCAGCGAGATCAGCGAGAGTGCCTACGGTACCGAAGGCCGGGCCGTCGCCGAACTGCTGGACGAGGCCGAACGGCGGGTCTTCGAGATCGCCGAGCAGAGTCGGCGGGGGCGCAGCAGCTTCGTCGGCATCAAGACGCTGCTCACCCGGGCGATCACCCGCATCGAGGAGCTGTTCGAGTCCGACGAGCCCATCACCGGGCTGGCGACCGGCTTCACCGATCTGGACGAGCGCACGGCGGGGCTGCAGAACGGCGATCTGGTGATCGTCGCCGGCCGCCCCTCCATGGGCAAGACCAGCTTCGCGATGAACATCGCCGAGCATGCGGCGATCCGCGACAAGGTACCCACCGCCATCTTCAGCATGGAGATGCCCGCCGATCAGCTGGCGCTGCGCATGATTTCCTGTCTCGGGCGGATCGACCAGAGCCGCCTGCGGACCGGTCGGCTGGAGGACGAGGACTGGCCGCGCATCACCTCCTCGGTGGCGCTGATGTCCGAGGCGCCGCTGTTCATCGACGAGCAGCCGGCGCTCAACCCTGCCGAACTGCGGGCCCGGGCCCGCCGGCTGAAGCGCGAGCACGGCCTCGGGCTGATCGTGGTGGATTACCTGCAGCTCATGCAGGTGCCGGGCACGGGCGAGAATCGGGCCACCGAGATCGCCGAGATATCCCGCGGACTCAAGGCGTTGGCGAAGGAGCTCAACGTGCCGGTGATCGCGCTCTCCCAGCTCAACCGCAACCTCGAGCAGCGGCCGAACAAGCGGCCGGTGATGTCGGATCTGCGTGAGTCCGGCGGTATCGAGCAGGACGCCGATCTGATCGTGTTCATCTACCGCGACGAAGTCTACGATCCGGACAGCACCGACAAGGGCACGGCCGAGATCATCATCGCCAAGCAGCGCAACGGCCCGATCGGCACCTGCCGCATGACCTTCCTCGGCCAGTACACCCGCTTCGAGAACTTCACTCCCGAGCGCGTCGACGACTACGCATGAGCACGGCGACCCGTGCCAGCGTCGATCTCGGCGCGCTGCGCCACAATCTTGCCCAGGCGCGCCGGCATGCCGGGCGCGCGCGGGTGATGGCAGCGATCAAGGCCGATGCCTACGGACACGGGCTGATCCGCACGGCGCGGGCGCTCGCGGCGGCGGACGCGCTTGCCGTTGCCCGCCCGAGCGAGGGCCTGGCGCTGCGGCAGGCCGGCATCGGCACACCCATCCTCGTGCTCGACGGCGCGCTGGACGGCGAGGAGTTGCGGGCCTGCGCCGCCGCGGCGCTGGATGTGGTGGTGCACCGGGCGGCGCAGCTCGACCTGCTGCGCCGTCTCGACCCCGCGCGGCCGCTAGGCGTCTGGCTCAAGGTCGACAGTGGCATGCATCGGCTGGGCGTCGCCCCGGCGAGCGCCGCGGCGCTGCACCGCGAGCTGTCGCTGCTGCCGGCCGTGCGCGGGCCCGTGGGTCTGATGACCCATCTGGCCGAGGCCGATGCCGCCGGGGCGCAGGCGACGCGGCGCCAATGCGACTGCTTCGCCGCCGCCGCGGCCGGCTGTCACGGACCGCGCAGCCTGGCCAACAGCGCGGCGCTACTGCGCTGGCCGTGGACGCATGCCGACTGGGTGCGCCCCGGCATCATGCTCTATGGCATCAGCCCCTTCGCGCGGCAGACCGGCGCCTCGCTCGGGCTGCGGGCGGCAATGCGGCTGACCGGCACGCTGATCGATGTGCGCCCGCTCGCAGCCGGGGAGGCAGTGGGCTACGGCGCCACCTGGCATGCGCCGGCGCGCACGGTGCTGGGGGTGATCGCCACCGGTTATGGCGATGGTTATCCGCGCCATGCGCCGTCCGGCACACCGGTGTGGCTGAACGGGCGCCGGGTAGCGCTGGCCGGCCGTGTGTCGATGGACCTGATCACGGTCGATCTGGGGCACGGCGCCAGCGATCGGCCGGGGGACACGGCGGAGCTGTGGGGGCCGCGGCAACCGGTGGAGGAGGTGGCCGCCGCGGCTGGAACGATCGGCTACGAACTCGTTTGCGGCGTGACCCGCCGCACGACCGTGGACGTCGAGCCGTAGCAGGCCAACCTCAAGTGTTGGCGCCGGTTGCCGCGCTGCCGACCAGCTGGCGGTACTTTGCCAGCACGCCCTGGCGCTCGGTGGCCGGCGGCGCCTGCCAGGCGGCCCGCCGCCGGGCCAGCTCGGCTTCATCCAGCTGCACGTCGAGCCGTTGCCGGTCCGCGTCGATCGTGACCCGGTCGCCTTCCTGCAGCAGTCCGATCGGCCCGCCGACCGCCGCCTCCGGCGCGACATGGCCAACCACCATGCCGTAGGTGCCGCCGGAGAAGCGCCCGTCCGTGATCAGCCCGACACTGTCGCCGAGCCCGGCGCCGATCAGTGCCGAGGTGGGCGAGAGCATCTCGCGCATGCCGGGTCCGCCCTTGGGGCCCTCGTAGCGGATCACGACGATGTCGCCGGCGACGATGCGGTTGTCGAGGATCGCCTGCATGGCGGCTTCCTCGGAGTCGAACACCCGCGCCGGCCCGGTGATCTGTCGCTGCCGGATGCCGCTGATCTTCGCCACTGCGCCCTCCGGGGCGAGGTTGCCGCGCAGGACCGCCAGGTGCCCCTCGGCGTAGACCGGCCGCTCGAACGGCCGGATCACCTGCTGATCGGCCGGCGGTTCGGCCGGCACGTCCGCCAGCGTGTCGCCGAGGCGCTCGCCGGTGATGGTGAGCGTCTCGCCGTCGAGCAGTCCGCGCTCGAGCAGCATGCGCATCACCTGGCGCACGCCGCCGGCCGCGTGCAGCTCGGTGGTCACGTAGCGGCCGGACGGCTTGAGGTCGCAGACCACGGGCACGCGCCGGCGGATCTGTTCGAAGTCGTCGATGGCCAGCGGCACCTCGGCCGCGCGTGCGATCGCCAGCAGGTGCAGCACGGCGTTGGTGGACCCACCCAGGGCCATGACCACGCTGATGGCGTTCTCGAACGCCGCCCGCGTGAGCAGGTCGCGCGCCCGGATGCCCTTGTCGATCGCCTGGCGCAGCACCATCGCCGAGGCCGCAGCGCTCTCGACCTTTTCGGCGTCCTCGGCGGCCATGGTCGAGGAGCCGGGCAGGCTGATGCCCATCGCCTCGAAGGCGCTGGACATCGTGTTGGCCGTGTACATGCCGCCGCAGGCACCGGCGCCTGGGCAGGCGCTGCGTTCGACGGCCTTGAGCTCGCCCTCGCCGATCTTGCCGGCGGTGTAGGCCCCGACGGCCTCGAAGGCACTGACGATGGTCAGGTCGCGACCCTGCAGGTGACCCGGCCGGATGGTGCCGCCGTAGACGAAGATCGCCGGTACGTTCAGCCGCGCCATCGCGATCATGGCGCCGGGCATGTTCTTGTCGCAGCCGCCGATCGCGAGGATGCCGTCCATGCACTGGCCGTTGACGACCGTCTCGATGGAGTCGGCGATGACCTCGCGCGAAACCAGTGAATAGCGCATGCCCGGCGTGCCCATGGAGATGCCGTCGCTGATTGTGATGGTGCCGAACAGCTGCGGCATGGCGCCTGCCTCGCGGGCGGCTGTCTCGGCCGCGCTCGCCAGCGTATTGAGGCCCATGTTGCACGGGGTGATGGTGCTGAAGCCGTTGGCGATGCCGATGATCGGCTTGCCGAAGTCGTCATCGCCAAAGCCGGTGGCGCGCAGCATGGCCCGGTTGGGGCTGCGCTGCACACCGCTGGTGATGGTGCGGCTTCGATCGTTTGCGGCCATGGCGGGATCTGCAGGAAGCTGAAAACGCGCCATTCTAGCCGATACCCGCGGTCCGGTGGCGGGACGTGCGCTGCTAGAATCTCGGGCGCGACGACTTGTGGCGAGAGCGACGTAGAGAACACGACAGTGAACAGAACGACGAGACTTGGCGTGGCGATCGGTGGGCTGTTCTGGGCCGGCCTGGCGCCGGCACAGAGCGGCTGGGAATGGTGGCAGGACGTCGGCGAGGGTGCGCGCGAGCGGCATGACGTCTACCTGAAGCTGGGCTATACCCGCATCGATCCGGACACGGACTCGGGCGAGCTCAAGTTCACCGATCCCACCAAGGTCGGTCCGATCACCGTGGTACCCCAGGGCGCGTTCCCGGGCTCCGAGGTTGAGGTTCGCAAGACCGATCTGGCCAGCCTGACGCTGGGCTACATGATCACGCGCAACCTCGGTATCGAG
The DNA here is from genome assembly GCA_021767745.1 of Pseudomonadota bacterium. Taxonomy (GTDB): domain Bacteria; phylum Pseudomonadota; class Gammaproteobacteria; order UBA5335; family UBA5335; genus JAASSS01. The sequence continues at coordinate 4,476 of JAASSS010000059.1, read as the reverse complement.
ACCATCCTCGGTCTGCCTGCCCTGCAGATCGACTTCGATTCGCGCGGCAGCCTGCAGGAACGCTCGATCGACCCGCTCGGGCTGGTCGGCCCGCTGGCGGGCAAGATCGGCGAGAGCAAGGCGGTGCCCGTGGTGGCGACGCTGGTGTTCTACCCGTGGCCCGATACCCGCATCAGGCCCTATCTCGGTGCCGGTTACAGCTACACCTACACCTACGACGAGACGATCACCAACCGTGAACTGTGGCTGGATCCGCGCGATCCGGACACGGCACCGGACTTTGACGTGAGCGATGAGTGGGCCTGGGTCGCGCAGCTTGGCGCGGAGGTGGACATCACCGACAAGTGGTTCGCCAGCGTGGACGTCAAGTACCTGGATCTGGAGATCGAGGCCGACATCAGCAACGTCGAGACGGCGGTGCCGATTCTGGGCTCGATCGGCGCCTCCGACTCGACCATCGAGGTGGGCATCAACCCCTGGGTCTACACACTCGCCGTCGGCCGCACCTTCTGAGGTCGGCGCCAGGCCGGGTGATGCCGGTCAGCCGATGCCATAGATGTCATAGCGCGTCGTGCGCCCCCGGATGGCGCCGTGGGGGCGCGGGCCGGGCAGGGCGGGCGCGCGCAGGGGGCGCTTGACCACCACGCGCCGACCCGCCCGCGCCAGTGCCGCTGTCAACAGCCGGCCCGGCGCCTCCGCCGGCGCTGCCTCTCCTGCGGTCAGCGCGCGCAGCAGCTGCATGGCGAGCCTCGGCTGGGCCCTGCTCCGATCCTCGCCGTACATCGGGTCCAGGTAGATCACGTCCGGCGCCGTCGGCAGCGAGTGCAGGTACCCGTCCGCCTCGCGGCAGTGCAGCCGGATGCGGCCGGCGGCGGCGGCGATCGCGGGCGGGCCCTGTCGGGCGCGCAGCAGCCCGTCCGCCAGCAGCGCGGCAGTGATGCGGCACCGTTCCAGCGCGACCACCCGGTGGCCGTGATGGGCGAGCGTAATGGCATCGATGCCGAGCCCTGCGGTAGCGTCGGTCACACGCAGGCGTTCGCCGCCGCGCGCCCCCAGCGCCCGCAACAGATCATGGCGCCCCCGCGCCAGGCGCTGTGCCAGCTGCGGCACGGTGAAGTCGCAGCGCACCGCCGCGGTCCCTCGACGCAGTTCGAGGCCGCCGGCATGGACCCAGAGCAGCAGTTCCGCGGCGGCGGGCTCGACCCGCAGAGTCAGCCCGAGCTGGCGGGCGAGCGCCTGGGCGGCAGGGTGCTGGGCCGGTCCGGCGAAGCCGATCGTGCGGCAGGGCTCATCTCGCATCGGCGCCCGCGCCCCTGCTACGATGCCGGTTGATTCGGTGCCGCACGGGCAGCCTTCCGATCATTTCACGCTATGCCTCAAGCTCTTACACACGTTCATCGCTCGCTGCCAGGCGTTGCCTGGTCGCATCCCGTGGGCCCGGATCTGTTCCTGCGCGGCCGGGAATATATCCGCGGCGAGCGGCCCTTGCTGCATTTCGTGCACGGCAACGGCTTCTCCGGCATGACGTACTGGCCGCTGCTCGGGCGTCTGCACGAGCATTACGATCTGTGCCTGCACGACACGCAGGGTCATGGCGACAGCGATAACGGCGCCCGCTTCCCCGGCTGGAATGCTACCGCCGATCGCATCGTCGAGTTCATCGGCCAGCGGCGTCCGCTCTGGGGCGAGCGTCCGGTGATCGGCGTCGGCCACAGCTTCGGCGGCATCGTCACTTTGCTGGCAGCCAGCCGCGCGCCGCAGTTGTTCGATGGCATCGTCCTGCTCGACCCCGTGCTGTTCCCGCCGCTGCTGGTGCCGGTGATGGCGGCAGCCTACTTCACCGGTCTCTCGCAGCTGAATCCGATGGTCATGCAGGCCAAGCGGCGCGGCTCGAGATGGGAGTCGCGCGATGCCGCCTGGTCCTACTTCTACCAGCGCGGCATTTTCCGCGGCTGGACCGATGAGGCGCTCGCGGCCTACATCGATCATGCCTTGGCGCGACAGCCCGATGGCAGCCTGACGCTCAAGTGCCCGCCGTGGATGGAGGCGCAGATCTTCGCGAGCTTTCCGCGCCGGCTGTGGTCGAGCGTACGCCGTCTGCCGGTGCCGACGCGGATCCTGTTCGGGACCAACACCTATCCCTTCGTACGCCCCAGCGTGGAGCGTGCGGCGAAGCTCAACCCTGCCGTGCGCGTGCACGCCATGCCGGGAGGGCACTGCTTCATGCAGCAGGATCCCGAGCTCGCGGCGCGGGAGACAGCGCGGGCGTTGGCGCAGGTGCTGGAGGCGCCTGCCGGCTAGGGTTGCCCGGCTGCCGCGTCGTCCACCACAGCAAGGGTAGCGCGGCGAGTGCCGCCGCGGCGGCGACCGCGAAGGTCGGCCCGAGCCCCCACACGCCGGTCAGCGACCCCAGACCCAGCTGCGCGCCCATCACCCCCAGGTTGAACCCGGCCACGAACAACGCCATGCCGCTGCCATGCTCGGTGTCGGCCAGCCGGTTGATCAGCAGCGTGTTCAGCGTCGGATAGGCGAGCGAATGGCCGAGGCCCAGCAGCACGCCGCACAGGGCATACAGCCCCAGTCCCTGCACCGCGTACATCAGTAGCGCACTGGCGCCCATGGCCAGCAGCGAGGGCAGCAGCACCGCGCGGGGGGCCGCGGCGTCCGGCAGGTGGCCCAGACCGATCCGCATCCCGATGGAGGTGGCCGAGTAGGCGATCAGCAACACGCTGACCAGCTCGATTCCCCGCGCCAGCGCCCAGGGCTGCGAGAACACCAGCATCGTGCCGAAGGTGACGCCGCTGAGGCCGGCGCAGGCGACCAGCGGCCAGATGCCGTCGTCGGCGAGCAGTGCCAGCTGGCCGCGCGCGCCTCGGTGGGCGCCGGGCCTGATCGACACCGGCACGGGCCGGCTCCGCAGCGTCAGCCAGAGGGCGGCGAGGGCGAAGCCGCCGGCGACGAGAAAGGCCAGCGCATAGCTCCACCGGTGGGCGAGTACCTCCACCAGGCTCGGCGCAAGGCCATGGGTCGCGAGTGTGGAGATGCCGAACAGCGCCAGGGCGCGGCCCCGCTGCAGCGGGCGGACCAGGTCCACGGCACTGATCGAGGAGCAGACGAACCAGCAGCCGAAGGCGGCGCCCTGCAGCATGCGCAGGCCGAGCAGGCCGGGACCGGCCGTGTCGAGCGTCAGGAACAGCGGGCAGCTCAGTGTCAGCAGCGCACTGCCGGTCAGCAGGAAAGGGCGCCGGCCCCAGCGATCGGAGAGAGGGCCGACCAGCGGCAATACCAGCAGCGCGCTCGCCCCGAAGATCCCCATCGCCCAGCCGATCTGCTGACTGCTCGCCTGGAGCTCCAGCGCCAGGTACTTCGGCAGCAGATAGAAGCTGGCGTTGGCCATGAAGAAGCAGACGTTGGCCAGCAACAGCCGGCGGAAACGGGGATCGGCGAGCGGTGACCGCGCAGGGCGGCTGTCGGCAGCGGTCATGAGCGGCTACGCTTCGGGCGGACCGGCTGACGAGCCGCCGGCAAGGGAGGGAACGAGATGGATATCGACACGGCATTATCGCAGCGCTACAGCGCCCGCGCCTATCGGCAGACGGCCGTGCCGCCGGCGACGATCCGGCAGCTGCTGGCTCAGGCCCAGCAGGCGCCGTCCTGGTGCAACACCCAGCCCTGGGAGCCGGTGGTGACGGCCACGCCGGCCGCGACCGATGCCTTCCGCCAGGCGCTTTGGGATCATGTTCAGGCGGGTGCGATGCCGCGGCCGGATGAGCCGTTTCCGGCGCGCTACGAGGCCGAGCACGACCGCCGTCGCAAGGACTGCGGCAAGGCGCTGTACGAAGCGATCGGCATCCCGCGGGCTGATCGTGCCGGCGCCCTGCGCCAGACCCTGCAGAACTTCCGGCTGTTCGAGGCCCCCCATGTGATGCTGGTCTTCTGCCGGCGCAGTCTGGGCTTCTATGGCGGCGTGGATTGCGGCGTCTATCTGCAGAGCTTCCTGCTGGCTGCCCAGGCAGCTGGCGTCGCCACGGTCGCGCAGGCGGCGCTGGCGAGCTATCCGGAGGTTGCCCGGCAGCACTTTGACGTGGCGGAGGATCGCCGGCTGCTGTTCGGCGTGTCGTTCGGCTTCGCCGACCCGGCTGCGCCGATCAACGGCTTCCGTACCCAGCGGGCCGGTTTCGAACAGGCGGTGCGCTGGGTCGACTAGGCCCGCCGGAACGGTTCGCCGCCCCGCGCCAGCGTCCCGTCGGCTCGTTCATCCCGCCCGTCCGTTTGGAATGGGCGCCGCGTCTTCGGTTGCCGATCTGGCGGATAGGGATCATCGCCAGGAGCGAGTCGTGCGACCTTTCCTGCTCATGCTTATGCTGCTGTTTGGGCTGATGCCTGCCCATGCCGCGATCGATGACTATCCCGTGGTGCCCCAGGCGCCCGGTCAATGTCTGGCCACCAGCGCCTATCTGATCCAGCAGCACTTCG
>JAASSS010000058.1 GCA_021767745.1 Pseudomonadota bacterium | reverse complement strand
GCCGAGAAGATTGCCTCGGCGATCAGCGCCGAGGGTGCGGCGGCGATCTATGGGCTGGAGTTCGAGACGGGCAAGGCCGAACTCCTCCCGGCGGCGGAACCGGCGCTGACGCAGATGGCGGGTTTCCTCGTGGCCGATCCCGAGGTCAGCATCCTGCTGGTCGGACACACCGACAACGAGGGGACGTTCGACTACAACCTCGACCTGTCCGAGCGGCGCGCGCGTGCTGTGCGCCAGGCGCTGATCGACCGGCACGGCATCGGCGCCGATCGGCTGACCTCGATCGGCGTTTCCTTCGCCGCGCCGAAAGCGCCCAATACCTCGGCAGAAGGGCGCGCGCGCAACCGCCGCGTCGAGATGGTGCCGCGCTAGCCCGCCCGCCGCAGGGCGGATCCGGTGCGAGCTGTGGCCGCGATCGCCCCGCAGGGCACCAATGCGAGCCGCAGGCGCGCTGGCCGGGGCGGCGTTCGCCGCCCGCCTTCCCGCCCACGGTGAACGATGGGCCGCTCGCGGCGGACTGTCCGGCTGGCGTGGCGGGTTCAGGCGCTCAGGCGCCAGGGGAGCTCGGTGGGCGTGAGTCGCAGCAGCGCCTCCAGCTCGTCTGCCGGCATCGGCTTGCTGAACCAGTATCCCTGACCCTCGTCGCAGCCTTCGGCCTGCAGGCACTGCTGCTGGGCACCGGTCTCCACGCCCTCGGCGATGATCGCCAGTCCCAGCCGCTTGGCAATGGCGATGATGGTCTGGGTGATGGCAGCATCGCCGGCATCGTCGGGTAGCCCGGCGACGAAGGAACGGTCGATCTTCAGGTGATCGAGCGGGAAGGTCTTCAGGTAGTTCAGCGACGAGAAGCCGGTGCCGAAATCGTCGATGGCGATGGTCACCCCGCGCTCGCGCAGGGCGCCGAGCGCCTGTTTCACGCGCTCGGGGTTCTCCATCATCATGCTCTCGGTGATCTCCAGTTCCAGCCGCGCCGGTGCCAGCCCGCTTTCCGCCAGGATCGCCAGGATGGTGTCCACGAGGTGCGGATCGCGGAACTGGCGCGCCGAGAGGTTCACCGCCATGCGCAGCGGCGGATGGCCGGCCGCGTCCCAGGCTCGGGCCTGCCGGCAGGCGGTGCGCAGTACCCACTCGCCGAGCGCGCCGATCACGCCCGTGGCCTCGGCCACCGGGATGAAATCTGACGGCGGCACCGGGCCGAGCTCGGGATGCTGCCAGCGCACCAGCGCCTCCACGCCCGTCACCCGGCCGGTGCCGAGCTGGATCAGCGGCTGGTAGTGCAGCGCGAAGTCCCCCTGTTCGACCGCCCGGCGCAGACCATTGGCCAGCGCCAGATACCGGTTCGCCCGAGCGTTGGATTGCGCCGAGAAGAACCGATAGGTGTTGCGCCCGGCGGTCTTGGCCTGGTACATCGCCGCATCCGCCCGCTTGAGCAGCGTCTCGACGTCATCGCCATCATCCGGCGCGCAGACCACGCCGATGCTGACGGTGCTGTAGAGCTCGTAGCCCTCCACCTGCACCGGTCGATCGCACACCGCCAGCAGCTGCTCGGCCACGCGCGCCGCCTGCGAGGCGTCATCCAGGTCCTCGAGCAGGATCGCGAATTCATCGCCCCCCAGCCGCGCCACGGTGTCGGAGGCGCGCACCGTCCGCAGCAGTGACTGGGCCACGGCCTTGAGCATGTCATCGCCCACGCCATGGCCGAGCGAATCGTTGACGGCCTTGAACTGGTCCAGGTCGATCAGCAACACGGCGAGCTGGCCGCCAATCCGCTGGCTGCGGGCAAGGGCGCGCTGCAGGGCGTTGTGGAAGGCCACGCGATTGGCCAGCTGCGTGAGCGAGTCGTGGTGCGCCATGTGCTGCAGGCGCGCCTCGTAGGCCTTGTAGTCGGAGATGTCGTTGAACACCGCGACGTAGTGCGGCTCCGCCAACTGCGGGTCGTCGATGCGGCTGACGGTCATCAGCGCCGGAAAGTGCGTGCCGTCGCCGCGCTGCTGCCAGATCTCGCCGCTCCAGCGGCCGGATTCGCCGAGACCGCGCAGGATCGCGCGATTGGTCTCGTTCACATCGCCGGTCATGATCGTCGAGGGCAGCTTGCCCAGGACGTCGGCGGCAGTGTGGCCGGTGATTTCGGTGAACGCCTTGTTGATCAGGATGAACCGCATCTGGGAATCGGTGATGGCGGCCGCCTCCGCGATGCTCTCCAGCGCATGGCCCGCCAGCTGCAACTGCATTTCCGCCGTGCGCAGGGCGGTGACGTCGCGCCAGATGCACGTCAGGCCCTTCAGGCCACGCGAGCCGGTCAGCGGCGATAGCGTGATGCTGAAGTGGCGGAGGTCGCGCCGGCCGCGGGCGCTGTCCTCCCAGTGGAGGGTCTCGCCGGCAAGTGCCCGCTCGAAGTAGTTCTCCACCGGCAGCCGATTGTCCGGCAGGATCAGCTCGCGATAGTGCCGCCCCACCACGCCGGCCAGGCGCGGGGCGAGCGTGCGTTCCGCCTGCCGGTTGGCGAACACCACGTTGCCATCCGGCGCGATGATGGCCACCGCGTCCGGACTCTGGTCGAAGATGCGCTGATACCAGCGCTGCTGCTCGCGCAGCTCGTCCAGCGCGTCCTGTTCGGCGGTGACGTTGGTGCCGATGGCCAGATGATTGCGTACCCGCCCGTGTTCGTCGCGCACCGGCATGGCCCGCATGTCCAGCCAATGCATGCCGCAGGGCCGCGGGATCTGCCAGCGGACCTCGGCGCATTCGCCGGCCCGCAGCCTGGCGTAGAGCGCCTCGATGCCCTCGCGATAGGCCGCCGTCGGCAGCAGCGCGCTCAGCGGCTCGCCGATCGTGGATTCCAGGGGGCGCTCGAAGATGTCGCTGAAGGCGCGATTCACGAACGTGATGCGCGGGCCGCCCGGCTGATCGAGATGGCGGTCGAAGACGATCAGTACCTCGCTCAGATGGTCCATGGATGACCAGAGCAGGCGCCGTTCGTTGTCGATCTGGCGCTGAGCCGAGCGATCCTGCAGCACGACCTGCACCAGGTTCCGGCCCTCGACCTGCAGCGCGATGCTGTCGGCATGCACCCGCGCGCGGCTGCCGTCGCAGCGTCGCAGCTGCAGCTCACCGCGCCAGTCGCTATCGCGCCGCGGTGGCCTCAGCGCTGCCTCGCCGGCTGGATCGGCCGGGTCGACCAGCGCGTCCAGCGAGCGACCGGGCAGGCCGCCGGCACCGGCGCGAAAGAGCCGCTCTGCCTGGGGATTGGCGTAGACGACGGTGCGCTCTGCCGGGTCGATCAGCAGCACCGCCTCGATGATCTGGCCGAGCAGATGCGCGTGGCACAGCCGCGCCGCTGCCGCATCCTGTGCGGCGGGAAACGGGGGCACGACCAGCGGCATCGCCGACATGAGGCTCTCCGGACAGCGAGGTCGGGCGCCGACCGCCGGCGAGCTGTGTCGCCTGCCGGGGTCGCGCTACCCATCGCTATCGGTTGCCGCGGCCCGCCGCTGAACCGCCGGCGCCAGCCGGCCGACGACCGGCAGCAGCCGGGAGCCGGACGCTAGCTTGCGAGCAGCCGGTTCACGCGGCGCACGAACTCCGCCGGCTCCGCCGGCTGCTCGCCGGCGGCGAGGCGGGCCTGCTCCAGCAGCACCACGGCCAGGTCATCGAAGGCGGCCTCATCCTCGGTCTGGGCCAGCCGGCGCAGCAGCGCGTGCTCCGGATTCACCTCCAGCAGCGGCTTGCCACCCGGGACCTCCTGGCCCGAGGCCTTCAGCAGTTCGCGCAGCTGCGGATTCAGCTCGTCGGCGCCGCGGACCAGGCAGCTCGGCGATTCCACCAGCCGGCGGCTGACGCGCACGGACTCGACCCGCTCGCCCAGCGCGGCCTGCAGCCGCTCGATCAGCCCCTCGGGGGCGGCCGGGGAGGCCTCGTCCTCGTCCGCCTCCAGCGGCAGGTCGGCATCGGTGATGTCCTTGAAGGTCTTGCCCTCGTACTCGTGCAGGTGCGCGGTGAGCCAGGCATCGACCCGCTCGCCCAGCAGCAGCACCTCGATGCCGCGCTGGCGAAACACCTCCAGATGCGGTGACTGGCGCGCCGCCTGCGCCGTCTCCGCCAGCACGTAGTAGATGTGCGACTCGCCGGCAGGCGCCTCACGCAGGTAGTCGTCCAGGCTGCGGTCGGCGGCCTCGCCCTCGCTGCGGGTGGTGTTGAAGCGCAGCAGGCGCGCGATGCGCTCGGCATTGGCCGGATCCTCGCCCGGCCCTTCCTTCAGCACCGCGCCGAACGCGGTCCAGAAGGTGGCGTACTGTGCCGGCTCCTGCTTCGCGAGCCGCTCGATCGTATCGAGCGCGCGCTTGGTCAGCGCCTTGCGGATCGAATCGGTCGCCGGGTTCTGCTGCAGCAGCTCACGCGAAACGTTCAGCGGCAGGTCGGCGCTGTCCAGTACGCCCTTGACGAAGCGCAGGTACATCGGCAGGAACTGCTCGGCGCCGTCCATGATGAACACGCGCTGCACGTAGAGCTTGAGCCCGCGCACGCCATCGCGCTGCCACAGGTCGAACGGCGCGCTGGCCGGCAGGTAGAGCAGGCTGGTGTACTCGAGCTTGCCCTCGACCTTGTTGTGCGTCCAGGCGAGCGGCGCCTGCCAGTCGTGCGAGACGTGCTTGTAGAACTCGCGGTATTCCTCGTCGCTGATCTCGCTGGCTGGCCGTGTCCACAGGGCGCTGGCGCTGTTGACCGTCTCCCACGCCGGGGTGGCGTCGGCCTCGGCCGGCGCGTCCTCGCCCTCGCTCTCGCCTTCGGCCGCCGGCTTTGGCAGCTGCACCGGCACGCCGATGTGATCGGAGTAGGTGCGCACCAGGTGGCGCAGCCGGAACGCGTCGGCGAACTCGGCGGCATCTTCCTTCAGCTGCAGGCGGATTTCGGTGCCGCGCGCCGCCTGCGCCAGCGGCGCGATGGTGTATTCGCCCTCGCCGGCGGAGACCCAGCGCACGCCCTCGCTGGCATCGAGCCCGGCCCGCCGGGTGCGCACCTCCACCGACTCGGCGACGATGAAGGCGGAGTAGAAGCCGACGCCGAACTGGCCGATCAGCCGCGCATCCTGCTGCTGATCGCCGGTGAGCTGGCGCAGGAACTCGGCCGTGCCGGAGCGGGCGATGGTGCCGAGATTGGCGATTACCTCATCGCGGCTCATGCCGATGCCGTTGTCGCTGACGGTGAGCGTGCGGGCCTCGGAATCGAAGTCGATGCGAATCCGCGGCTCGGGATCGTCCTCGTAGTAGGCCGGCTGCGAGAGCGCCTCGAAGCGCAGCTTGTCGCAGGCATCGGCGGCGTTGGAGATCAGCTCGCGCAGGAAGATCTCCCGGTTCGAATACAGCGAATGCACCATCAGGTGCAGCAGCTGCTTGACCTCCGTCTGAAATCCCAGGGTCTGTTCCGGTGCGGCGGGCGAATCTGTCATGCGCGTCATTCCAATCGGCTAGGCTTGGGCTGATCGTCCGGCGGCGAGCCGGGCGGCGCAAAAACTAGAACATTCACCGGCCGCTGTCATCCGTGAGCCGGGACGCAGGAGGAGCAAGCAGATGAGCAACCAGATCGGCTTCTGGGCGCAGGCGCCCGCGCGGCGCGGCGATATCGCGCTGGTGACGCCGGCGGAGCGGGAGGTCAGCTTCGGTGAGCTGTACGACCGGCAGAACCAACTCAGCCATGCCCTGGCGGGATTTTCGCTCGGCTTCGGCGATCACGTCGCCATGCTCATGCCGAACAGCCAGGCGTACCTGGAGATCTTTCTCGCCACGCACCAGAGCGGGCTGTACCTCACGCCGATCAACTATCACCTGACCGGGCCGGAGGTCGCCTACATCCTGCAGGACGCCGGCGCGCGGGTGTTCTTCGCGCACGCCCGTTATGCCGAGGCGGCACGCAAGGCCGTCGCGGAAGCCGGCTTCGATCCCGCACGCTGCTTCGCCGTCGGCGGGTCGATCGAGGGCTTCACGGCTTACGAGGCGCTGCTGGCGGATCAGCCGGCCGAGCCGCCGGCCGAGCGGCAGGCCGGTACGCTGATGCTCTACACCTCTGGCACCACCGGCCGGCCCAAGGGCGTCAAGCGCGACCTGCAGGCCGGCAATCCGGACGCCGTGGCCATGCTGGCCGGCATGATGGGCGCGCTGTTCAAGCTCAAGGGCGGACCGCCCGGGGTGCACCTGGTGACCGGGCCGCTGTACCACGCCGCGCCCGGCGGCTTCGGCAGCGCCTCGCTGCACCTGGGCCACAAGCTCGTGCTGCAGGACAAGTGGGATGCCGAGGACACGCTGCGGCTGATCGATCGCTACCGCGTCACCGTCAGCCACATGGTGCCGACCATGTTCCACCGGCTGCTGGCGCTGCCGGAGCAGGTGAAGGCGCGGTACGACGTCTCCAGTCTGGAGACCATCATCCACGGCGCCGCACCGATCGCCGAGGACGCCAAGCGGGCCATCATCGATTGGTGGGGGCCGGTGCTGTACGAGTACTACGGCGCCACCGAGGGCGGCGGCACGCTGGCTACCGCCGAGGAATGGCTGTCCAAGCCGGGGACCGTCGGCAAGCCCTGGCCCGGCACGCAGGTCAAGATCCTCGACGAGACCGGCCAGCCGCTGCCGCCGGGCGAGGTGGGCACGGTGTACATGTCCTCGATGATCGGTCAGTTCGAGTACCACAACGCGCCGGAGAAGACCGCCGAGAGCTGGCGCGACGGGCTCTTCACCGTCGGCGACGTCGGCTATCTCGACCCCGATGGCTGGCTGTTCCTGTGCGATCGCGCCAAGGACATGATCATCGCCGGCGGTGTGAACATCTATCCGGCGGAGATCGAGAAGGCCTTGATCGGCCATCCGCAGGTGGCGGATGTGGCGGTCTTCGGCATCCCCAACGAGGAGTGGGGCGAGGAGGTCAAGGCGGTGGTGCAGCTCGTACCCGGAGCCGAGGGCGACGAGGCGATGGTCGAGACGCTGATGGCCTTCGCCCGCGAGCGCCTGGCGAAGTACAAGCTGCCGCGCTCGATCGACTTCATCGACGAATTGCCGCGGCTGGACACCGGCAAACTCTACAAGCGCTTCCTGCGCGACCCGTACTGGGAGGGCAAGAGCCGGCGGATCTAGGGCCGCGTTATCCTGTCGTCGCCCGGCAGCCGGGCGGCGACAGGGCGCATGTATCCGTGATGAGCGATTCCAGGTGGCCGGCGCGAGCGGCGCTTCGTGCGCTTCTCGTCCTGGCGTTCGTACTCACGCCGTTGGCGCTCGCCGCGACGAGGGCCGGCGATGCGCCCGATCCGCAGGGGCCGCAGGCCGCCGCCGTGGAGCAGCGGCTGTGGCGGGAGGTCAACGCATGGCGCGAGCAGCAGGGCCTGGCGCCGCTCGTGCGCGATGCGGCGCTCGATCGGCTGGCCCGCCGGCACAGCCGGCACATGGCGGAGGCGGGGTTCTTCAGCCATCGCACGCCGGCCGGCGCCGGCCTCGTCGCCCGCGTGCAGGCTGCCGGCATCGACTACCGGGCGGTTGCCGAGAACCTCGCCACCGGCCGCCATATCGAGCAGCCGGCCCAGAGCGCGCTGGCCGGCTGGCGCCGCAGCGACGGCCACCGGCGCAACCTGCAACGTCCGCGCTTCACGCGCACCGGGGTCGGCTTCTGGCGCGAGGGCGACCGGCACTACCTCACCCAGATCTACCTGCGCCCACCCCGGCCCGGCGCCCGCGACTGACGCCCGTTACCGGTCCGGCAGGCGCTGAACGCCTGCCAGGCGAGCCGGTCCGAGACCGTATCGCTCGCAACCGGAACGGGAAATGAACCTGACTCACCTCGTGCGGTGTGCCTTGTTGCTGGCGGTCGCGATCGGTGCGGCCGGCGTGCAGGCGGCCAGCCCGTTGATCCCCGCGCTGGACGGGGAAGGCGACAATCCCAGCGAGTACGGCGCCGGCCCCGGCGCGATCCTGTGGAATCACGCCGGCAACGATGTCGTGCTGGACCGGGCACAGTTCCTGCGCAATGCCGAGGCGCGCTTCCAGGCGATCGACGCCGATGCCGACGGCGCGCTGACACCGGCGGAACTGCAGCGCTTCCGGCGGGCGCGGCTGGCCGAACTGCGCCGGCGCAATCCCAATCAGGCCGCGCCTTTGGGCGGCGGTGGCAGCACCGCCCAGCAGGACGCCGATGCCCACGCCCCGGACCTGCCGGGCGCCCGGCCGTGAATGCCCGCCGCGAGCGGCCATCGCCGGTGCTGGCAGCGTTGATCGTGGCGGCGCTTGGTCTCGGCGTGCCGGCCTGTGCGCCGGCGGCGAGTGCCGTCAGCACGCACGGCATGGGCCTGAGCGATCTGGCCGCGGCTGACCGCAACGAAGACGGCCAGATCAGCCGCAGCGAGTGGGGGCAGCACCACCGCGAGTGGTTCCATCTGATGGATCGCAACCGCGATGGCTTCATCAGCCGGAACGAACGCCAGATGCATCGCCTGCCCACACCCGAGGGCGAGGCACAGGCCGGCAGCTGAAGCGGCGTACCGCCGCGCGGACCGGAACTATCCACGCCGCGGCCACTCCTACCGAACGCCAGAGCAACACTACAAAGTTTTCACGAGGAGACACGCCCATGTCGCGCAGACTCACCGTTCTACTGTTCAGTTCGACGTTCGCATTGTTGAGTGCGGGCGCCTTCGCCGCTCCCATGCAGGGGACCGATACCGAATATGGCGCCGGACCCGGCATGACCAATACCGGCCCGGGCGAAGTGAGCGGGGAGGAGGCCGGGCAGCTGCCGGGCACCACGACGCCGGGCACCACCGAAAGCGATGACGCGCCGATGGGCGAGGGTAGCGATCGCGGCACCCTCGATGGCAGCGAGCCGCAGACCGGCGGCGCCATGGGCGGCATGGACGAGGGCACCATGGATGGTATGGATCGCGACGGCGCCTTGGGCAGCACCCCGTAACCCGACTTCACGACAGCACATTCATCACCTGATAGGAGGACACATGTCCCGCACCATTACCGCCTTGATGTTCGGTTCCGCGTTCGCGCTGATGAGCGCCGGCGCCCTCGCTGGCGACAAGGCCGACATGCACGACGCCAGCAAGGAATACGGCACCGGCGCCGGCATGATGAACATCGACACCGACAAGGACGAGCGCATCAGCAAGGACGAATACCGCAGCGCGTCCGACAAGCGCTTCGAAGGCGCGGACAAGAACAAGGATGGGTATCTCGACGAGGACGAGTCGAACACCCTGTGGAAAGAGGGTGACATCGACGGCCCGTACTACGACGAAGACCCGAGCAACATGTGACATCCGGCCGGCAGTGGCGAGCCGCGAGAGCCCGCCTCCGCCGGCATCCGGTCAACGCGTGCCCCGACGCCGCGTTGATCTGCTGGTCGGCTGGTAACAGGCCGCCGGCACCCGCACGATATTCATGAGGAGAGAGTCAATGATTCGCACACTCGCAAGCCTGCTTTGCGCCTCCGCCCTGGCCGTCGGCGCCTCCAGCGCCATCGCAATGGACCATGGCGACGGCGGCAAGATGGAACGCGGCAAGCTCTGGCAGATGGTCGACACCGATAACGACGGCAAGATCAGCCAGGAGGAATACCGCACCCAGTCGCAGAAGTGGTTCGAGAAGATGGACCAGAACGGCGACGACATGATCGACAAGGAAGAGCGCGCTGCCTTCAAGCAGAAGATGCGCGAGGCGCACAAGGGCGCCAAGCAGGGCCAGATGGGCCAGCAGGGCGAGAAGATGCAGCACGACATGGACGGCATGCACGGCGACATGCATGGCATGGATCACGGCGCCACCACCGAATAACCGGCCGCGTCGATCCGGGCTCCACAGCCCGCAGGAGACCCCGCCCCGGCGGGGTTTTTTGCGTCTGTACTGCCCGCGCCGGGCGGGCCATGCCGCTAGAATGGGCCGCCGCGGGTCGCTGCCCGCCTCCCGCATGAGCCCAGGGCGCGCATGATCGAACGCATCCTCATCACCGGCGGTGCCGGCTTCATCGGCTCGGCCGTCGTCCGCCAGTATCTGGCGCATACCGAGGTGCAGGTGATCAACCTCGATGCGCTCACCTACGCCGGCAATCTCGAATCGCTCGGCCCGCTGCGCGATCACCCGCGCCATCACTTCGTGCACGGGGACATCCGCGATGGCGCGGCGCTCGCCGCGCTGCTGGCGGCCCACCGGCCGGACGCGGTGATGCACCTGGCGGCCGAGACGCACGTGGACCGGTCGATCGACGGCCCGGCGGCGTTCATCGACACCAACATCAACGGCACCTACACCCTGCTGGAGGCGGTACGCACCTACTGGCAGGCCCTGCCGGCGCCGCGGCGGGCACACTTTCGCTTCCACCACGTCTCGACCGATGAAGTCTACGGCAGCCTCGGCCCCACCGGCGCCTTTACCGAGGCCACGCCCTACGCGCCGAACTCACCCTATTCGGCCAGCAAGGCGGCCTCCGATCACCTGGTGCGCGCCTGGCGGCACACCTACGGCCTGCCGGTGATCACCACCAACTGCTCAAACAATTACGGGCCCTGTCAGTTCCCGGAAAAGCTCATTCCGCTGATGATCCTGAACGCGCGCGAGGGCCGGCCGCTGCCGGTCTACGGACGGGGCGAGAACGTGCGCGACTGGCTGTACGTGGAGGACCACGCCCGCGCCCTGCGCCACGTGCTGGCCGCCGGGCGCGTGGGCGAGGTCTACAACATCGGCGGAGATGCCGAGCGTACCAACCTGCAGGTGGTGCACGCGCTGTGTACGCTGCTGGACGAGCTGCTGCCGGCCTCGCCGCATCGCCCGCATGCCCGGCTCATCCGCCATGTCGAGGATCGGCCCGGGCATGACCTGCGCTACGCCATGGATGCCGGCAAGCTGCGTGATGAGCTTGGCTGGCAGCCGGCGGAGAGCTTCGAGAGCGGGCTGCGCAAGACGGTGCAGTGGTATCTGCAGCACGAGGACTGGTGCCGCCGCGTGCAGGACGGCAGCTATCGCCGGGAGCGGCTCGGGCTCGCCGGCGCCGGCTGAGCTGCCGGGGCCCTGGGCCGGGTCAGGGCTGGCTCCGGGCGGGAGTGCCCACCGGGACCGGTTCAGGCGGGCAGCGGCGCCTGCGCGGCCAGCCAGCGCCAGGCATCATCGATGATGCGCTCCAGCGCTGCGTGCTGCGGCCGCCAGCCGAGCTCCTCGTGCGCCCGCGCGGCATCGGCCACCAGCCGCGCCGGATCGCCCGGCCGCCGCGGGCCGGCGTGCACGGCAATCGGCCGGCCGGTCACCCGGCGTGCGGTGTCGATCACCTCCCGCACCGAGAAGCCCGCGCCATTGCCGAGGTTGTAGGCCCGGCTCGGCTCCCCAGCCCACAACCGCTCCAGCGCCAGCAGGTGCGCGCGGCACAGGTCCATCACATGCACATAGTCGCGGATGCAGGTGCCGTCCGGCGTGGGATAGTCCTGGCCGTACACGGTGATT
>JAASSS010000179.1 GCA_021767745.1 Pseudomonadota bacterium | reverse complement strand
GGGTGGTTCTCCGGCACCGGCGCGTCGAAGGTGGCCTCCGTCGCCGCCGGCGGGCGCCGGGCGAGCAGGGCGTAGAGCGCCGCGAACAGGATCATCGAGACGATCACCGCGGCGACCAGCACATCGGCCTGCGCCGCCGGCACCACCTCCCCGGCCACCGCTGCCGCCAGAATCACGAACGCGAACTCGCCGCCCTCGGAGATCACCACGCCAAGGCGCAGCGCCGGGCCGCGCGGCATGCCCCAGGCCCGCGCCGTCAGGTAGGTCACGGCGGTCTTCACCGCGATCAGGCCGCCGGCGATGCCGAGCACGGTCGGCCACTGCGCCAGGATCAGCGGCAGATCCACCGACATGCCCACGGCGATGAAGAACACCCCCAGCAGCAGGCCCTTGAACGGCTCGATGTCCGCCTCCAGCGCGTGCCGATACTGGGAATCCGCCAGCAGCACCCCGGCGAGGAAGCCGCCGAGCGCCATCGACAGCCCGGCCACGTGCATGACCAGCGCCGTGCCCACCACGGTTGCCAGCGCGCTGGCGGTGAACAGCTCCTGCGTACCCGCCGCGGCCACCAGCCGCAGCGCATAGCGCAGCAGGTAGCGGCCGATCACGATCACCGCCGCCACCGCGCCCAGCGCGTAAGCGATCGCCTGCCAGCCGAAGGTGCCGCCGCTGTCGCCCAGCAGCGGCACCAGCGCGATGATCGGGATGGCCGCCAGATCCTGGAACAGCAGCATGCCGAGCGCCACGCGCCCGTGCGTGGCCGTCAGCTCGCGCCGCTCCGCCAGCATTTGCAGGGCGAAGGCGGTGGAGGAGAGCGACAGCGCAAGCCCCACGGTGATCGCCGCCGGCGCCGGCAGGCCGAGCGCCGCGGCGATCCCGGCCAGGATCGCCGCACTCGCCAGCACCTGCACGCCGCCGAAGCCGAGAATCGTCTGGCGCATCAGCCACAGCCGGGCCGGCTGCAGCTCCAGCCCGATCACGAACAGCAGCAGGACGACGCCGAACTCGCTGACTTCCAGGAAGGTTTCCGGCTCATGCACGAAGCCCACGCCGAACGGGCCGAGCAGGGCGCCAGCGAACACGTAGCCCAGCACGGCCCCGAGCCCGGCCCGCTTGAGCAGTGGTACGACCA
Source organism: Pseudomonadota bacterium (assembly GCA_021767745.1). Lineage (GTDB taxonomy): Bacteria > Pseudomonadota > Gammaproteobacteria > UBA5335 > UBA5335 > JAASSS01. Next base: position 1,630 of record JAASSS010000179.1, on the reverse strand, counting down.
CGATGGCGGCCGAGAGCAGGATCAGGATGCCGAGCAGGATCTGGGGGAGCGCGCTGTGCACAAAAACGCCTTCGGGCCGGGAGAATCAGGGGCCTATGCTATAGTCGCCGCCATGCAGATGCGCACCCCCACCGGCTCGGAAAACCTCTTCGCCTCGCCGAATCTGGTGGGGCTGATGGCGCTGCACGAAGGCAATTACGCGCGGATGTGCCGCCTCGTGCCGCATGGTCACCCGCGGGCCTACGGCGGCGTCTCCCACGTGGCCGGCGAGCCGGCGCTGCACCTGTCGGTGCTCGAGCGCTGCCGCTACACCACGACCTATCATCTGACCTATTACTTCGGCGCCCCCGGCCGGCCGGTGGACCTGCTGGTGCCGGAACCGGACATGCACATCCGCGTCTATCAGGATGCGCGCCTGGCCGAGGTGCTGCACTGCGGCGGCGTCGACCGGGTGAGCATGCTGCGGGGCTACCTGCCGCGCACCGGCTCGCCGACGGCCCGGCGCTGGCGCCTGAATCTGATGCTGAACCGCTGGCTGCGCTACTGTCTGGACGTCGGTCACCGGTTTCCGGCCGACATCGCCGCGCCGGCATGATCCATCGGGCCGGGCGGCGGCCCTCGCGAACAGGTAGACAGGGATGAGCACACCCGCCAAGCGTCATGACGGGCCGGTCACGGCGGCGGATATGCCGGCGCAGGGACCACGGCTGTTCGACAGCGCCGAGCAGTTGCGGGCGCTGGTCGGCGAGGAGCTCGGCACCACGCGCTGGGTCGAGATCACGCAGGAGCGGATCGACCTGTTCGCCCGCGCCACCGGCGACTATCAGTGGATCCACACCGATCCCGAGCGGGCCTCGCGCGAATCGCCCTACGGCGGCACCATCGCCCACGGCTATCTCACCCTCGGCCTCACGCCGGCGCTGATCGCGGAGGTCATGGGCTTTCGCAACCTGCGCATGGGCGTGAACTACGGGCTGAACAAGGTGCGCTTCAACGGCCCGGTGCCGGTGGGCTCGCGCATCCGGGCGCGGGTGAGCCTGGTCGGCGTGCGGCAGATCGCCGAGGCCGTCCGCGTGGTGACGCAGATCCGCATCGAGCGTGAAGGCGTCGCCAAACCCTGCTGCGTGGCTGAATCGGTCAGCCTCTACTACCTGTAGCGCCGCCGGTGGCCGAGCCTGCCGCACCGCTCACCGGTTACACGGTCGCCCTCGCCGAGACGCGCCAGCTCGACGTGCTGGCCGGTCTGCTGGAGCGTCGCGGCGCCAGCACCTGGCGCTGCCCGCTGGTGTCGATCCTCGATGCGCCCGATCCCGCGCCGGTGCTGGCGTGGATCGACCGCTACACGGCCGAGCCGCCGCCGTGGACGATTCTGCTCACCGGCGAGGGTCTGCGCCGGCTGCTGGCCGCGGCCGAGCGGCACGAGCGCAAGGCGAGCCTGCTGGCGGCGATGGCGCAGACACAATTCGTCACCCGCGGGCCCAAGCCGGTGCGCGAGCTGAAACAGCACGGCCTGAAGAGCGCGCTGCCGGCCACCGCGCCGACCACCGCCGGTGTGTGCGCGGCGCTCGCCGAGGTGCCGCTCGCCGGCCAGCGGGTGGGTGTGCAGCTATACGGCACCGATCCGAACCTG
>JAASSS010000178.1 GCA_021767745.1 Pseudomonadota bacterium | reverse complement strand
TGGGGTCTGCTGGTCGAGCTTGGCTTCAAGGAGATCGAGGTCGGCTTCCCCTCGGCCAGCCAGCTGGACTACGACTTCGTCCGCTGGCTGATCGAGGGCGAGCGCATTCCGGCAGACGTGACCGTGCAGGTGCTGGTGCAGGCGCGGGAAGATCTGATCCGCCGCACCTTCGAGGCGCTGCAGGGGGCGCCGCGGGCCATCGTGCACGTCTACAACTCCACCTCGCCGGTGCAGCGCGAGCGCGTCTTCGGGCTCGACCGCGAGGGCGTCATGGCCATCGCCCGGCAGGGAGCGCAGTGGGTGAAGGACGAGGCCGCCCGCTATCCGCAGACCGACTGGGTCTTCCAGTACAGCCCGGAGAGCTTCACCAGCACCGAGGTCGATTACGCGGTCGAGGTCTGCGAGGCGGTGCTGGCGGTGTGGCAGCCGACGCCCGAGCGGCCGGCCATCATCAATCTGCCGGCCACGGTGGAGGTCGCCTCGCCGAACGTATTCGCCGATCAGGTCGAATATTTCGCCACCCATATCGGCCGGCGCGACTCGATCGTGCTCTCCGTCCACACGCACAACGACCGCGGCTGCGCCGTGGCCGCCGGCGAACTGGCGATCCTGGCCGGGGCCGACCGGGTGGAGGGCACCCTGCTCGGCAACGGCGAGCGCACCGGCAACATGGACATCCTGACGATGGCCATGAACCTCTACAGCCAGGGCATCGACCCGCAGCTCGACCTGTCCAATCCCGACCGGATCATCGCGGTCTATACCGAATGCACCAACCTGCCGGTTTCGCCGCGTCACCCGTGGGTCGGGGAGCTGGTGTACACCGCCTTCTCCGGCAGCCACCAGGATGCGATCCGCAAGTGCCTGCACCGTCAGCGCGAGGACGAGCCCTGGCAGGTGGCCTATCTGCCGATCGACCCGCATGACATCGGTCGCGACTATCAGGCCGTGATCCGCGTCAACAGCCAGTCCGGCAAGGGCGGCGTGGCCTTCGTGCTCGAGCGCGACTACGGCCTGGTGCTGCCGCGCTGGCTCCAGGTCGAGCTGGCCCAGCACGTGCAGCAGGCAAGCGAATCCGATGGCGGCGCGCTGGAGAGCGCGGCGATCCATGCGCTGTTCCGCGAGCACTTCATGGCCGAGCAGGGCGCGGTGACGCTGCGCGGCTACCGGCTCGAGCGCGACGAGCGTGATCACATCGAAGTGCGTCTGCAGGTGGATGGGCAGGAGCAGGTGCTGCAGGGCGAGGGTGACGGCGCGATCTCCGCCTTCATCGACGCCTGGGCGCGCCACAGCGGGCGCCAGCTGAGCGTGGTGGACTATCAGGAGCATGCGCTCGGCACCGGTACCGACGCGCAGGCCATCGCCTACGTGCAGATGAACATCGACCGCCAGCGGGTGAGCGGTGCGGCGATCGACAACGACACCGTCAGCGCCTCACTGAAGGCCGTGCTGGCGGTGCTCAATCGTGAGCGCCGCCAACATCGAGAGGCCGCCTAACGACGTGCGTCGCGGCACGGCTGGCCGCGGGGCCGGCCGGGCCTGCCCGCGCCGGGCGGGAGTGATCGCACGGCGCGCCGGACGAGGATTCAGGCCGGCTGCAGGCCGTGGCTGGCCTGCCACTCGCCGCTGGCGTAGCGCTGGCGGAAGCGCTCGACCAGAGCGTAGTCCTGCACGTCCCACGGGTGGAAGTCGCGCCGATAGAACTGCCGGTAATGCGCCCACGGCGAGCGGAAGATGCCGTGCCGGCCATAGACGAAGGCCAGCCCGTCCCGCCAGGTGCCCCCGTCGAACAGCAAGCCGTCGCGATAGAGCAGCGGCGTCATCCGCCAGGGCACCAGGATGGCGGCCATGAACAGCGTCGCCAGCAGCATGGCGAAGATGCGGCGCGCATAGCTGCCGTCCACCTGCTGATAGACGTCGAAGGCGACCGCCTTGTGCTCGATCTCCTCGGCGGCGTGCCAGTCGAACAGCGGCAGGAAATCGGCATGCGCCGGATCGTGGAAGCGCGCCGGCTCGCTCAGCGCCTGATGGGCCAGCATCGCGGTGAAATGCTCCAGCGCCACCGTCAGCGCCAGTGCCAGTTTCGGTGCGGCCCGGTTGGTCAGCCGCAGGAAGCCGTCGATGATGCGGTTCTGCCGCGCGAGGCTGCGATAGCCCTGTCGCAGCAGCACCTCCAGGTGATCCTGATGCACGTTCGCATGCGTGCCCTCCTGCCCGGCGAAGGCGTTGATGTCCGCCTGCTGCGCGGGATCGGTGATGCGATCGCGAAAGTGCAGCACGCTGCGGACGAAGAAGTTCTCCCCCGGCGGGAAGGTCGTGAACAGCGCATTGAAGAAATGCGTGCGGAAGGGATCGTCGCCGAACCAGTAGCGCGGCGAGTCGTCGGTGATGTTGAAACGGACCGGGCGCGGCACGATGGCACGATCGAGCGACGCCCCCTGATCGGGCATGATGGTGCTCATGATTGGCTTCCTCCGCCGCCCAGGGATTACCGGCTGCCGGCCGGGCGGCGCGGCCGGGCATACTTGCCTCGATTGCAGGTCAGTGCGCTGCCGATTGCAAGTGCCGTTCCTACGCTTCGCCGGCGGTGACCGCCCTGCCTGAGCTGACCCGCCGCGCCGTACTCACCGGCATGCTGCTTGGCGCCCTGCTCACCCCCTGCAACGTCTACAGCGGGCTGAAGATCGGCTGGTCGTTCAACATGTCCATCACCGCTGGCCTGCTGGGCTTCGCCTTCTGGCAGGCGCTGGCGCCGCTGGGCGTACGCGGGCTTGG
>JAASSS010000177.1 GCA_021767745.1 Pseudomonadota bacterium | reverse complement strand
AGGCGGTCCGCCAGGCGGGTCAGCTGCTGCGTGGCAGCGAGCTCAACTACGTCGGCTATGTCGAGGGTGACGGAATCTACGCCGGCGAGGTGAACGTTGTGGTCTGCGACGGGTTCGCCGGCAACATCGCCCTGAAGAGCAGCGAGGGTCTGGCGCGCCTGCTGGGCCAGGATCTGCGTTCAGCGTTCACACGCAACCTCTACGCCCGCTGCGCCGCGTTGGTGGCCTATCCGGTGCTGCGCCGGGTGCGTGAGCGCATGGACCCGAGGGCCTATAACGGCGCCAGCCTGCTGGGATTGCGCGGCATCGTCATCAAGAGCCACGGCGGTGCCGACGAGGTGGCCTTCGCCCATGCGATCGAGATCGCGGCGGTCGAGGCCCGCCACAACCTGCCAGCCAGGATCGGCGATCGCATCGCACTGGCGCTGGGTGGGGCGCAGGCGAGACAGGAGTCCTCATGAGGTATTCGCGGATCGTGGCGACCGGCCATTACCTGCCGGAGCGCGTTCTGACCAACGACGAGCTTGAGCGGATGGTCGAGACGAGCGATGCCTGGATCCGCGCCCGGACCGGCATCCGGCAGCGCCACATCGCCGCGCCGACCGAATCGGTGGCAGGCATGGGGGAGCGGGCGAGCCGCATGGCGCTCGAGACCGCGGGGTTGGCTGCCGAGGACATCGACCTGATCGTGATGGGGACGACCACACCCGATCAGGTCTTCCCCAACAGCGCCGTGATCATGCAGGAGCGCCTGGGTGTCGCCGGCATTCCCGCCTTCAGTCTGGAGGCGGCCTGCAGCGGGTTCATCTACGCTCTGGCAGTCGCGGACAACTTCATCCGTGCCGGCTCGGCCGGTCGGGTGCTGGTGGTCGGGGCGGAGAAGATGTCCAGCATCGTCGACTGGAACGACCGCTCGACCTGCGTGCTGTTCGGGGACGGGGCGGGGGCAGTGATCCTCGAACACACGCAGACGCCCGGCATCCTCGATACGCGGCTGCACGCCGATGGGCGCTACAAGGACCTGCTGCAGTTTCCTTCCGGCATCGCGTCGAGCAAAGCCCGCATCGCCGAGGATGCGTTGCAGATGAAGGGCAGCGAGGTCTTCCGCGTGGCGGTCGCCAAGCTCGGTGAGGAAATCGTCGAGACGCTGGCGCGACACGACCTTGACGGCAACGCCGTCGACTGGCTCGTGCCGCACCAGGCAAACGCCCGCATCATCAGCGCCATCGCGCGCCGGCTCGATCTGCCGATGGAGCGGGTGGTGCTGACCGTCGGCGAACACGGCAATACCTCTTCGGCCTCCGTGCCCCTGGCGCTCGATCTGGCCATCCGCGACGGCCGCATCCAGCGCGGCGACCTCCTGCTGCTCGAAGCCTTCGGCGGCGGATTCACCTGGGGTTCGGCGCTGGTCCGCTACTGACCCTGCCGGTCGGCCTTTAAAAGCCCGGGCCGCCTCTGCACAATGCCTGATACGGCCCCTTGGGCCGTGCCGCGCTGTGTCATTCGTCCGATCCGTATCCGAGTGACTTATGGTCCATGACAACGATCCGGCTGGCGTCCACGACGGTGCGCTGGAGGCCGAGCGGCCGAAGCTCAAGCCGCCGCCGCGCTACAAGGTGGTCATGCTGAACGATGACTACACGCCGATGGAATTTGTGGTACACGTATTGCAAGCCTTTTTCGCGATGTCACGCAGCAAGGCCACCCAGGTCATGCTGCAGGTGCATACGAAGGGGCGTGCGATCTGCGGGGTGTATACCGCCGAGATTGCGGAGACGAAGGTTTCCCAGGTCAATGAGTTTGCGCGGAAGCACCAGCATCCACTGCTGTGCTCCGTGGAAGAAGCCTGAGCGGAGCAGGACGCACGGCAACGCCTACCAACGGATTACCGGGACTTGCGGCTTCGTGGCGACAAGGTGAGGGCAATGCTGAGTAAAGAGCTCGAATACACCATCAACATGGCGTTCAGCGAGGCGCGCGAGAAACACCACGAGTTCATCACCGTCGAGCACCTGCTGCTGGCCCTGCTCGACAACTCGATGGTCGCCGAGGTGCTGAAGGTCTGTGGGGCCGACCTCGACGTGCTCGCGAAGGAGCTGCGCGAGTTCATCGACACGCATACCCCGGTGGTGGACGGCCGGGAGACGCACGAGGTGCAGCCGACGCTTGGCTTCCAGCGGGTGCTGCAGCGGGCCTTCTTTCATGTCCAGTCCGCCGGCAAGAAGGAAGTCACCGCCATCAACGTGCTGGTGGCGATTTTCAGCGAGCAGGAGGCGCATGCCGTCTACCTGCTGAACCAGCAGTCGGTGACGCGGCTGGATGTGGTGAACTATATCTCCCACGGCATCGGTCAAACAGACGACCGCGAAGAGCGCGAGGGGCGTACCGGCGAGAGCCGCAGCGTCGACAAGGACGATGCCGACAGTCCGCTGGAGCTGTATGCGACCAACCTCAACCTCAAGGCGCGCAAGGGCCAGATCGACCCGCTGATCGGCCGCGAGGCGGAGATCGAGCGGGTGGTGCAGGTGCTGTGCCGGCGGCGCAAGAACAATCCGCTGCTGGTGGGTGAGGCTGGAGTCGGCAAGACCGCCATTGCCGAGGGCCTGGCCTGGCTGATCACCGAGGGCAGGGTGCCGGAGGTGCTGGCCGACAGCACGATCTATGCGCTCGACATGGGCAGCCTGGTGGCCGGCACCAAGTATCGCGGCGACTTCGAGAAGCGGCTCAAGGGCATCCTGGCACAGCTCGACAAACAGCCCGGCGCCATCCTGTTCATCGATGAGATTCACACCGT
>JAASSS010000176.1 GCA_021767745.1 Pseudomonadota bacterium | reverse complement strand
GCGCACGATCGCCAGCCCAAGGCCCGTGCCCCGCACCGGTCCGCCGGTATCCGGGCCACGATAGAACGCCTCGAAGATCGCCTCGCGCGCAGCCACCGGCACGCCGGGCCCCTGGTCGAGCACCTCAAGCACCGCCCACGGCGGCTCGGTGTGCAGCCGGATCTCGATCCGGCCGCGCGCCGGGCTGTGGCGCACGGCATTGCTCATCAGATTGTCCACCACGGTCTTGAGCTTCTCCTGGTCGGCGCGCAGCTGCACGGCCGTCAGCACCAGCCGCACTTCCAGTCGCGCCCGCATGATCTGCGGCTGATAGTCCGCGACGACGCTGCGCACCAGCGCGTCGAGCTGCAGCGGCTCGTGCCGGTTCGCGTCCGGCTCGCGCTGGGCGACGCTGAACTGCAGCAGCGCCTCGATCCGCCGCTGCAACTGGCGGGCACTGCGATCGAGGATATCGATGATCTCCCGCTGCGCCGGCGCCGGCGGGGTCGGCACACCATCGGCGAGCAACTGCACACCTTCCCGCAGTGCGGCCAATGGGGTCTTCAGCTCGTGTGAGAGTTCCCGCAGGAACCGCGTCTTGTTCGCTTCCAGCGCCAGCAGCCGTTGCCGCATCCAGTTCAGGTCCTCGCCGAGCCGGCGCACATCCGAGGGTCCGGAGACGACCACCGGTGCGGCGAAATCACCGCTGCCAAGACGCAGAATCTCGCGCTTCAACATGCTGATCGGCCGAGCGATCAGCAGAATGAAGACCAGCGCCAACAACACCGTCAGCCCCAGCATCAGCGCCGCGATCGGCAGCAGGGGCGCACGGATCTCGTCGGTCTGACGCTCCAGAGCCACGACCCGGGCCCCAACCGCGCGGTCGACCTCGCGAAAGATCTGCCGGGCCGACTGGTCCAGCTGGGCGAACTGCGCCGCCAGCGCCGCGTCATCGAGCGCACCGGCACGCACGTTGGCGGCAAGTTCCGCCTCCTGCGCCAGCATCTGCCGGGCCTGCGCATGCACGGCGTCGGGCATGGGCAACTGCAGCAGACCGAACAGCGTGCGCCGCAGTGCCATGCGCCGTTCGGCGTAGGCGTCCTGCAACTCGAGGCTGTCCAGCACCAGCGACTGACGCGCCAGCCGTTCCATCACCAGCAGCTGGCGTTCCAGCATGCCGCTGCGATGCACCGCTGCGGCCGACTGCACGATGCTCTGCTGGCTGAGCTCCGCCAGCGCCTGCACCCGCGCAAGCGTGTAGCCGAGCAGAGCCACCAGCGGCAGGGCGACGGCGATGAAGCCGTACAGTATCAGCCGCAGGATCGAGCCGGGACGCCAGACCACCGCGCCCCCTAACCGGCGAAGAGGTCAGTCGCGGGCGGCAGTCCCAGATACTTGAATGTCTTCGCGCTCGCGACCCGTCCGCGGGCGGTGCGGGCGACGAAGCCCTGCTGGATCAGGTAGGGCTCGAGCACCTCCTCCAGCGTGCCCTTGTCCTCGGCGAGGCTGGCGGCGAGCGCCTCGAGCCCGACCGGGCCGCCGCCGAAGCGGTCGGCGAGACAGGCGAGGTAACGCCGGTCCATGTCGTCGCAACCCTCGGCATCCACCTGCAGCAGATCCATGGACTGGCGCGCCATCGGCAGGTCGATGTGCCCATCGCCGCGCACCTCGGCGAAATCGCGCACCCGGCGCAGCAGCCGGTTGGCGATGCGCGGCGTACCGCGGGCACGCCGGGCGATCTCGGCCGCGCCGGCGGCGTCCACCGGCACACCGACGATGGCTGCCGTGCGGGCGACGATGTCGGTCAGCTCCGTGACGGCGTAGTAGTCCAGCCGCTGCACGATGCCGAAGCGGTCGCGCAGCGGCGCGGTCAGCAGCCCGGCACGAGTGGTCGCCGCCACCAGTGTGAACGGCGGCAGATCCAGCTTGATCGAGCGCGCCGAGGGGCCTTCGCCGATCACGATGTCGAGCTGACCATCCTCCATCGCCGGGTAGAGGATTTCCTCGATGGCCGGTGCCAGCCGGTGAATCTCGTCGATGAACAGCACGTCGCCCGGCTGCAGGTTGGTCAGCAGCGCGGCCAGATCACCGGCCCGCTCGAGCACCGGGCCGGCGGTCTGCCGCAGCCCTGCGTCCAGCTCGCCGGCGATGATGTGCGCCAGCGTGGTCTTGCCGAGCCCCGGCGGCCCGTGCACCAGCACGTGATCGAGCGGCTCGCCGCGCCGGCGGGCGGCGGTGATGAACACCTCCAACTGCTCGCGCAGCCGCGGCTGGCCGATGTAGTCGGCCAGCCGCCGCGGCCGCACGGCCTGCTCCAGCGCGGTCTCGGCCGGCGAGGCCGGCGCGGCGGTCAGCAATCCATCGCGCTCGATCGTCATCCCTCGCGCCTCAGCCCGACGCCTGCAGTGCCTGGCGCACCAGCGTGGCGGTGTCCGCCGCCGGCGCCGCCACGCGGCGCAGCAGCCGACCCGCCTCCGCGGCCGAATAGCCCAGGGCCAGCAGCGCCGCCAACGCCTCGGCCTGCGGATCGGCCGCCGGCGCCGCGGCGTCCGGCGGCGCGTCGCCAGACGCCCATGCCGGCAGGCGTTCACGCAGCTCCACCACCAGCCGCTCGGCGGTCTTGCGGCCGACCCCCGGCAGCCGGACCAGCCGGGCGGTGTCGCCCTCGCCGATGCAGGCAGCCAGCGCGGTCGGGCTCATGCCGGAGAGGATGGTCAGCGCCAGCCGCGGACCGACGCCGCCGATCCTGATCAGTGCGCGGAAGAGCTGGCGTTCCTCGCCGGTGGCGAAGCCGTGCAGCAGCATCGCGTCCTCGCGCACCACCAGATGCGTCAGCAGATG
>JAASSS010000175.1 GCA_021767745.1 Pseudomonadota bacterium | reverse complement strand
TACCGCGCCATGATCTGCCGGCACAGCGCCCCCAGCCGGTGGTACTGGCACGCCTCGTAGGGGATGTCGTCAGCACCCTCCAGCTCGATGCCGATGCTGAAGTCGTTGCAGCGCTCGCGCCCCTCCCAGCACGAAACGCCGGCGTGCCAGGCCCGCGCCTGCAGCGGTACGTACTGCACGACCTGCCCGTCGCGCCGCACCAGCAGATGGGCGGAGACCCGCAGCATGCGGATCGAGTCCAGGAACCCCGCCGCCGCCCGCTCTTGGGCGGTCAGTGCCGCCAGCCGCTGCGGCAGTTCACCGCAGAACAGCGCATCGATCCAGTCGCCGCCGAACTGCGCCGGCGGCAGGCTGATGCCGTGGACGACCAGCAGGTCGATGGCGCTGCCGGCCGGGCGCGCGTCGCAGTGTGGCGAGGGCCGGCGCACCACGCCCGGCAGCCAGCCCGTCATCAGCCCGCCGCGGGCTGCGGCTCGGCCCGGGCGGCGATCAGCCCTCGCGCCCGCAGGATCTCCTGATAGTTCCGAATCCGGGCGACGTAGCGCACCGCCCCGCGCCCCCGTGCGTAGCCGTGCCGCACGTTCCGGTAGTGCTGGCGCTTGGAGAGTAGCGGCAGCGTCTGGCGCAGGCTGGCCCAGCGATCCGGGTCCAGCCCCTGCTCACGCGCCAGCTGCCGCGCGTCGAGCACATGGCCGAGGCCGATGTTGTAGGCCGCCAGCGCGATCCAGGTGCGGTCGGGCTCGGGCACCGACTCGGGCAGCCGCTCACGCAGATAGGCCAGGTATTCCGCACCGCCATGGATGCTCTGGCGCGGGTCGAGCCGGTTCGCCACGCCGACGCTGCGGGCGGTGCTGTTGGTCAGCATCATGATGCCGGCCACCCCGGTGGGGCTGACGGCCTGCGGATCCCAGTGCGATTCCTGGTAGCCGATCGCCGCCAGCAGCGTCCAGGGCAGCCCGAACTGTTCGCCTGCCGCCTTGAAATGCCTGACATAGCGCGGCAGCCGCGCCTCTACCCGCGCCCGATAGGCGCGCAGGTCCACGTAGTCGAACTTCTGCACATAGCCGTAGTAATGGTCCAGCAGCTGATCCAGCGCGCCGCTGTGCTCGAACTGCCGGAACCAGCGTTCGACCTCCCGCTGCAGCGACTCCGCCTCCGCCGGCATGGCCCAGGCCAGCACATCCGGCTCGCCCAGCGTCAGGCCGACCTCCAGCTCGGGGAAGTAGCGACGGTTGATGCGCGCCACGTTCGAATCGGCGACGGTACAGTCGATCTCGCCCTCCCACACCGCCATCAGCAGATCCTCGGTGCTGCGTCCCCCGGGCGCACGCCATTCCAGCGTGGCCATGTTCGTCTGCAGCGCATCCAGCCGCTCCTGATAGACCGAGCCGCGCACCACCGCCAGCTCGACGCCTTCCAGATCGGCCAGCGATGCCGGCGCTCCGGCATCCCGATGGCAGACCACCTGGCTGCGCACGGTCTGATAGCCAGGGCCGAAGCGGAAGCGCTCAAGCCTGCCGGGACTGCGGCTGATGCCGGCGGCGGCCAGATCCGCCTCGCCGGCCTCGAGCCGGGCGAACATCTCCTCCCAGTCGTCCACCAGCTCGAAGCGCGGCACCACGCCCAGATGGGTGGCGAAATCCTGCACCATGTCGGCCTCGACCCCCGCCACGCCGGCGTGGGTCTGGAAGTAGGTCGTCGGCGCATTGCGGGTAAGGACGATCAGCTCGCCGCGCTCGCGGATCTGTTCGAGCCGGCTGGCGGACTGCTCCTGACAGCCGCCGATCGCCAGCGCCAGTCCCAACAACATCAGCCAGCGCCATTGCCTCAACCGCACCCATCCTCCCAGCGCGCCCGGCGCGCGAATCCAGTCCAACCGGTAATGTTCGTGGCGGCCACGGCCCATCTCAAGCCCCAGGCGACTGTCGGGGCCGCGGCAACCGCTTTAAACTGCCATGATGAACGCCCCGCTGCCGCCGCCGGTGGACATGATCCGCCGCCTGATCGCCACCCCCTCGGTCAGCAGCACGCAGCCCGAGCTCGACACCAGCAACCGGCCCGTGCTCGAGTTGCTCGCCAACTGGCTCGAGCCGCTGGGCTTCGCCGTCCGCCTGGAGCCGCTGCCCGAGGATCCCGCCAAGGCCAACCTGATCGCCGTGCTCGGCCGCGGCGAGGGCGGCCTGGTGCTGGCCGGGCATGCCGATACGGTGCCCTACGACAGCCAGGGCTGGCGGTTCGACCCCTTCGCCGGCGTCGTCGAGGACGAGCGGATCTTCGGTCTCGGCAGTGCCGACATGAAATCCTTCCTGGCATTGGCCGCCACGGCGGCAGCCTCGTTCCGGGCAGATCAGCTGCGGCGGCCGCTGGTACTGGTGGCCACGGCGGACGAGGAGACCTCGATGGCTGGCGCCCGCGCCCTCGCGGCGGCGGGCGCCCCGCTCGGACGCTACGCCATCATCGGTGAGCCCACCGGGCTGCGGCCGGTGCGCATGCACAAGGGCATTCTCATGGAGCGGCTGCGCATCTTCGGTCGCAGCGGTCACTCCTCCAACCCGGCGCTCGGCAGCAACGCCATGGAGGGCATGCACCGCGTGATCGCCGCCCTGCTGGCGCTGCGGGCACAGTGGCAGGCCACGCATCGCGACACCGCCTTCGCCGTGCCGGGGCCGACGCTGAACCTCGGCCACATCCGCGGCGGCGACAACCCCAACCGCATCTGCGCGCAGTGCGAGCTGCACTTCGACCTGCGCCCACTGCCGGGCATGGCACCGGACACCCTGCGCGAGCGCCTGCAGCAGGAGATCGCCACGGCGCTCGAGGGCAGCG
>JAASSS010000057.1 GCA_021767745.1 Pseudomonadota bacterium | reverse complement strand
AGGCCGTCGAGATCGCCACGCGCGATCATGTCCAGCACCAGCTGATGAGTCGTCTCGAAGACTTCGGCCCGTTCGGTGCGCAGGCCCGCCAGATCGTTGATGTCGAAGAAGCGCCGATAGTTGATCTCGTCGGTCGCCACCCGCCAGAAGGCCAGCCGCCAGGCCTGCCGCTCCAGCAGGGTATGCAGGCCCTCGTCCGCTAGCAGTTCTGTGTGCGAGGCGTTCAGCGCCTCGACCCGGGCCTCGATGTGGCGACGGATCGGGCCGCTGCGCTCGCACAGCCGGGCCAGGTGGCGCTTGTGGATTTCCTTGTCCCGCTGACGTTCCTCGATGGCGGCGCTCTCGCGGGCATCACGCGGCGGCAGATGGCCGAAGGCGGCGCACAGGCTCTCCAGCTCCGGCACCTCCTCGGCCTCGCCTGCGCTTGCCCGCAGCCGTTCGATGCCCGGACCGAGGATGATCGGATATTCCCGTGGATCGATGGGGAAGCGGTGCTCGTAGTAGTAGACGGAGAACTCGCCGGCCTCGGCATCGAACCGCAGCTGCAGCTCGCCGCGCTCGAGCACTGTGCCGTACTGGTCGCCCAGGACCGGCACCAGCACCTTGCCGGCGAGTTCGCGCTTGAGCGGCTGCCAGTCGATGTCGAAGAAGCCGGCATAGCGCGAGCTGCGGCCGTTCTCCAGCACGTCCAGCCACCAGCGGTTGTCCGCCCCCATGATGCCCATGTGGTTGGGCACGATATCCAGGATGTGGCCGAGCCCGTGATCCTGCAGCGCGCGCACCAGTGCTGCATGCTCGGCCTCGGTGCCGATCTCCGGGTTCAGCGCCAGGTGATCGATGATGTCGTAGCCGTGCGTGCTGCCCGGCCGCGCCTTCAGGTAGGGCGAGGCATACAGGTGGGTGACGCCGAGTTCGGCGAGATAGGGCACCAGCGCCGCCGCATCGGTGAAGGTGAAGCCGCTGTTGAGCTGCAGCCGGTAGGTCGCGAGCGGCCGACCCGGGCCGGCGTCCTCGGGCGCGGGCGTCGCCATCAGCCGGCCTCCCGCAGCGCGTAGCGCACATACCAGGGCGGCATCGGCTGCATCGGGCTGCCCGGTATGCGCTCGTAGAGCACCTCGCCGCTGGCCTCGGGCAGCGGCGCGCCGGGCACGGTGGCAAGGTTGGCAATCAACACCAGTTCACCGACATCGCCGATCGGCCAGCCGACCTCGAGCCCGCGCTCACCCAGCACCTCGAAGCGCGCCCCCGGCTGCGGCACGGACTTCAGCAGCGGCACGATCCGCGCGTGCCGCAGGGCGATGAGGTCACGGTACAGCGCCAGCCAGTCCGCGTGTTCGGCGCGCCCGCGGGTGCGCCAGTCCAGGCGGCTGCGCAGGAAGGTCTCCGGCGCGTTCGGATCGGGAATCTGGGCCCTGGCCTGCGGGTCGCTGAACTGCGGGAAGCGTGCGAATTCGCGACGGCGTCCTTCGCGGACGGCGTCGGCGAGTTCGCCCTCGAAGTCGCAGAAGAACAGGAACGGTTCCGGCGCCGCCCACTCCTCGCCCATGAACAGCATCGGCGGCGGCGGTGAGAGCAGCAGGATCGCCGTCAGCGCCCGCAGCGCGTCGGCCTCGGTGAGTGCGACGAGCCGCTCGCCGAGCGCCCGGTTGCCGACCTGGTCATGGTTCTGCAGGAAGTTGACGAACGCGGTCGGCGGCAGCTGCGCGCTCGGCTCGCCGCGCCGCTCACCGTCGCGATAGGGCGAGGGCTCGCCCTGATAGGCGAAACCCTCGGCCAGCATGCGGGCCGTGAGCCGTGCGGGCTGGTCGATGTAGTCGGCGTAGTAGCCGCCGGATTCGCCAGTGGCCAGCACGTGGAACAGGTGGTGGCTGTCATCGTTCCACTGGGCCGTGTAGGCGAGCGGCCGGTGGGCCTGATCGCGCCGCAGGAAGCGTGACTGGTTGGCATCGTTCTCCAGCACCAGATGCACGTGTCGGTCGGCCGGCAGGCGGTGGCGCACGGCGGCGGCGATTTCCTCGAGTATGTGGCGGCTCGAGTCGTCGCGAATGGCATGCACCGCATCGAAGCGCAGACCGTCGAAGCGGAATTCCTGCAGCCAATACAGTACGTTGTGGACATAGAAGCGCCGGACCCAGTGGCAGCCGGTGTCATCGAAGTTGATCGCCTGGCCCCAGGGCGTGTCGTGCCTGTCGGTAAAGAACTGCGGCGCGTAGGCGTGCAGATAATTGCCGTCCGGCCCGAAGTGGTTGTAGACCACGTCCAGCAGCACCATCAGCCCGCGTCCGTGGGCGGCGTCGATCAGCCGCTTGAGCTCGTGCGGTGTGCCGTAGCTGGCATCGGGCGCGAACTGGAGCACGCCGTCGTAGCCCCAGTTGCGCTCGCCGGGGAAGTCCGCCAGCGGCATCAGCTCGATGGCAGTGACGCCGAGCTCGACCAGCGCATCCAGATGGGCTTCGACGCCGGCATAGGTGCCGGACTCGCTGAACGTGCCGACGTGCAGCTCGTAGAGCACCGCCTCCTCCCACGGCCGACCGCGCCAGTCAGTGTGCTGCCAGCGATAGCTCGCCGGATCCACCACGGCGCTGGGGGCATGCACGTCATCCGGCTGGAAGCGTGAGGCCGGATCGGGTACGACGAGGCCCCCGTCGATACAGAAGGCATAGCGGCTGCCGGCCGGCGCATCGTCGCGGATCAGCGAGAACCAGCCGTCGCGACGCGGGTGCATGGCGTGGCGCTGCTCGCCGAGTTCGAGCTCGACGCGGCCGGCGCCGGGCGCCCACAGGCGAAAGGCAGTGCGGCCGTCGTCGAGCAGCCGGGTACCGAAAGGCATCGGATGAGATTCAGGTGCCATGATCGTCTCCCACCTCCCGCAGCAACACGATGGAGCGTTCTCGGACGTCGTAGACATGCCCGCCATTCAGGTCGCGTGGTGTCCGGGGAAAGGCGGGCTCCTCATAGGTGTCGAATACCAGCGACCAGGTGCCGGACGGCGGCGTGATCAACGTGAACGGGACAGGCTCGTGGTGCGCGTTGAGGAGCAGCAGGAAGTTGTCGTCGCGGACCGGACGGCCCCGCCGATCGTACTCGCCGAGCATCTCACCGCCCAGGAAGACGCCGAGCGAGCGGGCGAAGGCATGATTCCACTCCTCGTCTTCCATCTCCTGCCCGTCGGGCCGCAGCCAGGTGATGTCCTTGAGGTCCCCGCGCCGGATCTGGCGGCCCTGGAAGAAGTGCTGGCGGCGAAAGACGGGATGGGCGCGTCGCAGCGCGACCAGCTGCGAGGTGAACTCCAGCAACTGGCCTTCCTGCTCGGCCCGGCTCCAGTCCTGCCAGCTGATCTCGTTGTCCTGGCAGTAGGCGTTGTTGTTGCCGAACTGGGTGCGGCCCATCTCGTCGCCGGACAGCAGCATCGGCACGCCCTGCGAGAGCAGCAGCGTGGCGAGGAAGTTGCGCCGCTGCCGCCGACGCGTGATCAGGATCGTCGGGTCGTCGGTCGGGCCCTCCGCACCACAGTTCCACGACAGGTTGTGATTGTGCCCGTCGCGGTTGTTCTCGCCGTTCGCCTCGTTGTGCTTGTCGTTGTAGCTGACCAGGTCGGTGAGCGTGAAACCGTCGTGGGCGGTGACGAAGTTGATGCTGGCGTAGGGCTTGCGGCCGCTGTCCTCGTACAGGTCCGAGGAGCCGGTCAGACGGTAGGCCAGCTCGCCGATCTGTCCGCCTTCGCCTTTCCAGTAGGCGCGTACCGCGTCCCGGTACTCGCCGTTCCACTCGGTCCAGCCGACCGGGAACTGACCGACCTGGTAGCCGCCCTCGCCGAGATCCCACGGCTCGGCGATCAGCTTCACCTGCGAGATGACCGGGTCCTGATGGATGATGTCGAAGAAGGCGCCCAGCCGGTCCACTTCATGCAGTTCGCGCGCAAGCGTGGAGGCCAGGTCGAAGCGGAAGCCGTCGACGTGCATCTCGATGACCCAGTACCGCAGGCTGTCCATGATCAGCTGCAGCACGCGCGGGTGCATCATGTTCAGGGTGTTGCCGGTCCCGGTGTAGTCCATGTAGTACCGACTATCCTGCGGGTTCAGGCGGTAGTAGGCCGCATTGTCGATCCCGCGGAATGCCAGCGTCGGACCCATCTCGCTGCCCTCGGCGGTGTGGTTGTAGACCACATCCAGGATCACCTCCATGCCGGCCGAGTGCAGGGCCTTGACCATGCTCTTGAACTCGCCCAGCTGGCCGCTGCAGGAATAGCGGGAGGCCGGTGCGAAGTAGCCGAGCGTGCTGTAGCCCCAGTAGTTGCGCAGGCCTTTCTCGACCAGGAACCGGTCATCGAAGAAGCTGTGCACCGGCATCAACTCGACCGCGGTCACGCCGAGCCGGCGCAGATGCTCGATCGCGGGCGCGCTGGCCAATCCGGCGTAGGTGCCGCGCTGCTCGGGCGGAATGTCCGGGTGCTGCATCGTGAAGCCGCGCACATGTGTCTCGTAGAGCACCGTCTCGTGCCAGGGCGTGCGGGGCGGGCGGTCATCGCCCCAGGTGAAGGCGGTATCCACCACCTCGCAGCGGGGCATGTAGGGGGCGCTGTCGCGCTTGTCGAAGCTGAGGTCGGCCTCGCGGTGCCCGACGCGGTAACCGAAGGTGGCGTCGTGCCAGCGCATGTCGCCGCGGATCAGCTTGGCGTAGGGATCGAGCAGCAGCTTGTTGGGGTTGAACCGGTGTCCCTCGGCCGGGGCGTACGGGCCGTAGACTCGGTACCCGTAGAGCAGGCCCGGTCGGGCATCGGGCAGATAGCAGTGCCAGGTCTGGTCGGTGCGCTCGTACAGATCGATCCGCTCGACCTCGCGTCGGCCGGAGGCATCGAACAGACACAGTTCGACCCGCTCCGCATTCTCGGAGAACAGGCTGAAATTGACGCCGCGGCCGTCCCAGGTGGCACCCAGGGGGTAGGGGTCACCGGGCCAGACCTCACGCTTGCGTTGCGGCACAGGAAACTCCTTGGTTGATGGACCGGCTGGCAGGCGGGACAACGATCCGGCCGGGTCCGGACACTGCTAGGACCTGCCGCACCTGCCCCAGTTCAAAGCACTGCGCCAGTTAGCCGCCAGCGGCCGGCGCAGCGCTCGCAGCCGCCGGGCGCGGCAGCGCGAGCACGCCCTCGGGCGCGGCGATCAGCGCCAGCTCCGGGCGCCGGCGGGCGAAGATGCCGACGGTCACGACGCCCGGCAGCGCCTCCAGTGTGCGCTCGATCTGCAGCGGCGCATCCAGCTGCAGGCCGTGTACGTCGAGAATGGGATTGCCGTTGTCGGTCAGATAGTCCTGCCGCCACACCGGCTGGCCGCCGAGCGCCACCAGCCGGCGGGCGACGAAGCTGCGCGCATAGCTCACCACCTCGATCGGCAGGGGGAAGCGGCCCAGCCGCTCGACGCGCTTGCTGGCGTCGGCGATGCAGATGAAGCGCTCGCTCAGTTCGGCCAGCACCTTCTCGCGCGTCAGCGCGCCGCCGCCACCCTTGATCAGGTTGAGCTGCGGGTCGATCTCGTCGGCACCGTCGATGTAGACCGGCAGGCGGTCGATGTCGGCCAGTCCCAGCACCGGCAGCCCGCGCGCATGCAGTAGCCGCTCGCTGGCCGCAGAGGCGGCGATCACGCCCTTGACCGGCAGCATCGAGCGGGCGAGCACGTCGATGAACGCATCGACCGTGGAGCCGCTGCCGACACCGACGATGCCGTGTTCCTCGACCTCTGCCAGTGCGGCCTCGGCCGCGCCTCGTTTCAGCGCCTGCTGATCCATGGCTTGCTCCTCCAGAACGGCCGGCCATGATACCGCCGCTGCCGCTCGGCGCCGTCGGTGCTAGGCTCCGCCTTCCGCCGTTGCCAGCCGCCGCGATGTTCAGCGAATACGTCCGCAAGATCCTGAGGGCCCGCGTCTACGATGTCGCGGTCAAGACGCCACTTGACTACATGCCGCGTCTGTCCGAGCGGCTGGGGCACGCCGTGCACCTCAAGCGCGAGGATCTGCAGCCGGTGTTCTCCTTCAAGCTGCGCGGCGCCTACAACAAGATGGTGCAGCTGACGGCCGCCGAGCGCGCGGCGGGCGTGATCGCCTCCTCGGCGGGCAATCACGCCCAGGGGGTGGCGCTGGCGGCCGGCGCGCTGAAGTGCCAGGCCGTGATCGTCATGCCGCGCACGACGCCGGAGATCAAGGTGCGCGCGGTGCGCCGGCTCGGGGCCCGCATCGTGCTGCACGGCGACAACTTCGATGCCGCCTCGGCGCATGCCCAGGAACTGGCCGTGCAGCGCGGCCTGACGATGATCCACCCTTTCGACGATCCCGAGGTGATCGCCGGGCAGGGGACGATCGCCATGGAGATGCTGCAGCAGCATCGGGGCTCGCTCGACGCGGTGTTCATCCCGGTCGGCGGCGGCGGGCTGTTCGCCGGCATGGCCAGCTACCTGCGCTACGTGCAGCCCGATATCCGGCTGATCGCGGTCGAGCCGGCCGATGCGCCCACGCTCAAGGCGGCCTGCGAGGCGGGCCACCCGGTGCGGCTGGAGCAGGTGGGACTGTTTGCCGATGGCGTGGCAGTGCGCGAGATCGGCCGGCAGACCTTCCCGCTGGCGCGCGAGGCGGTGGACGAGCACGTGTTGGTCAGCACCGATGAGATCTGCGCCGCCATCCGCGACATCTACGAGGACACGCGCTGCATCGCCGAGCCGGCCGGGGCGCTGGCGGTGGCGGGCATCAAGCGCTGGCTGGCGACGCGGCGGGGCGAGGATCGCCGGCTGCAGCTCGCCGGCGTGCTCTGTGGCGCGAACATGAACTTTGACCGGCTGCGTCACATCGCCGAACGCACCGAGCTCGGCGATCATCGCGAGGCGCTGCTGGCGGTCACCATCCCGGAGCGGCCCGGTAGTTTCCAGCGATTCTGCCGGGCCCTCGGCGCGCGGCCGATCACCGAGTTCAACTATCGCTACGCCGATGCCGAGCAGGCCCACGTGTTCCTCGGCGTGCGGCTGACGCGCGGCGGTGACGAGCGGGAGCGTCTGCTGCGTCTGCTCGAGCGCAAGGGCTACGCCGTGGTCGACCTGACGGACAACGAGATGGCCAAGCTGCACCTGCGCTATCTGGTCGGCGGCCACGCCCCCCATAGCGGCCCGGAGCGTCTGTTCCGCTTCGAATTCCCCGAGCGTCCCGGCGCGTTGCTGCAGTTCCTGACCACCCTCGGCCGGCGCTGGAACATCACCCTGTTCCACTATCGCAACCACGGCGCGGACTATGGCCGGGTGCTGGTCGCGCTGCAGGGGCCGGCGGGTGAGGCCGACTCCCTCGAGGCCTCGCTGGCGCAGACTGGCTACCCGTTCGTCGAGGAGAGCGACAACCCGGCGTACCGCTTCTTTCTTGGCGGCTAGCCGCCCAGCCTGCTAGAGCAGGACCAGCACCAGCACCAGCGAGGCTGCCACCGCCCCGCCGGCGGCGAGGGCGAGCAGCCGCAGCGGCCGGCGGCGGCGGCGGGCGAGATGGCCGATGAGCTCGTCGAAGTGCACGTCCAGCACCGTGTAGCCGCGCGTCCCGGCGTCGTTGTCATGGGCCCGCACAGCGATCGACAGGCAGAACTCACCGGTCGCCGTGGACACGTAGGGCGCCGTGACCACCACGTCATCCGCCCCGCCCTTGGCCTGCTGGTAGTAGGGCCGGGCGCTGCGGTCGCGGCCGCGGTGCGAGGGTCGCGTGCGCACCTGCAGATCCCGCCCCACCAGCACGTTCTCGCTGGACTGGATGCCCTCGCCGTTGAGCGTGTAGAGCAGCTCTGCGAATGGATAGCGTGCCACCAGCGCCGTCATCGTCTCCTGCAGCAGCACACCGTCGGTGTCCTCTGCCGCCAGCCGGCGCAACGGGTCGGCGATCTCGGCGGCAAAGCGACGGATCTCATCGCGATAGTGCTCGTAGGTTTCCGCCTTGGCGCCGCGGCCGCCCAGGTAGACCGGGACCTGCCCGTTCAGCTTGAGCAGCACGTTGTTCCAGCTCGTGGCCTGCAGATGGGTGATCATCCGGGATCTCTCCGTCGACGGTTGCCGCTGTGGCAACGGCACGGCCTTACTGTTTAGCAAGTTCCGAGCCACCAGGCAATCACGCATCGGCCGCAGTCGCTGTCGCCCGCGGTGGCGGCGCGGCGCCGGCGCGGCGCCGCATCAGGAGGCGACCTGCGCCGTGATGGTGCGCTATTCCAGTGTCAGGATGTAGTCCCAGTGCGCGGGCTCGACCGGCGTCACCGACAGCCGGTTGCCCCGCCTGAGCAGCAGCAGCCCGTCCAGCGCCTGATGCTGGCGCAGTTCCCGCAGCGTGATCGGGCGCGAGAGATGGCGCAGGTAGCGCACGTCCACCTGGAACCAGCGCGGCTGCGCCGGCGAGGACTTCGGGTCGTAGTACTTCGACTCCGGATCGTGCGCGGTGGGATCCGGATAGCCCTCGCGCACGATCTCCATCAGGCCGGTGATGGCCGGTTCGGCGCAGTTGCTGTGGTACAGGAACGCCTGATCGCCGCGGCGCATCTGGTCGCGCATCATGTTGCGCGCCTGATAGTTGCGCACACCCTCCCAGCCATCGACCTGCTTCGCTGCCAGATCGTCGATGCCGAAGGTGGAGGGTTCGGACTTCAGCAGCCAGTAGGCCATGACGGGGTCTCTTCGTCTGCAGGGGCGCCGCGCCACACGCGCCGTTCGGTGGCCACCGCATCCAGCGCGACATCCCAGGGCGCCATCGGCACCACGGGCAGGCGCTGGAATTCGTAGGCCCAGCCCACCAGCCAGGGTTGACGGCGCCCGCGCCGGACGCGGAAGGCGAAGCTGCGATCGTAGAAGCCGCCGCCCATGCCGAGCCGGCCGCCGGTGGCGTCGAAGGCCACCAGTGGCACCAGCACCAGGTCCAGCCGTCCCGCCGCCCGGCGCCGTGCCCGGGTGGGCTCGGCGATGCCGAAGCGGTTGTTGCGCAGCGGGCTGTGGCGATGCCAGCGACAAAAGGCCAGGCACCCGTCGCGCCGCACGACCGGCAGATACAGGCGCTTGCCGTGGGCGCGGGCCGCGGTGGCGAACGGCTCGGTCGGCAGTTCGCCATCGGCCGACAGGAACAGCGCGACGTGCCGGGCACGGCGAAACTGCGGGCTGCGCAGCAGTCGCCGGCTCGCCCGCCGGGCGGCTCGTGCCGCCGCGGCGGCCGGCACCGCCCGGCGTCGATCGCGCAGCCGGCGCCGCAGCGCCCGGCGCGATTCGCCGGGCGCTGCCGGCGCGGTTGTTGGGGACGTCTCCCGCATGTGCCGTGGCGTGCCTTCGACCTTGAACCTGCGGTTCAAGTGGGGCAGCTAGTCCGCGGCGTAGGCTTTCCGCTCTCGGACGGACCTGCGCATGCCGGCGGACATTGCGGCCCCGGGTGAAAGATTAGGCTCAAGAGTACCACCCGGCCCGCCTCGAACACCGCAGGAGACGTCTGACTGTTAACGGCCTGCACGGACCGTTGCTTCACTCCGGCGATGGCGCCTCGGAACCCGCCGGGTCCGTCTGCGCCCGCAGAAATGACTCCACCTTATCGTTCAGTGCGGCGAGCCTTTTTTCAAGCGCCGTGACCCGCTCGCGGGCCTGCTCGGCGGCCAGCAGCTCGTTGGCGAGGTTCAGCGCCGCCATGATTGCGATGCGTTCCGCGCCGATCACCTTGCCGGTCTGCTTGATCTCCCGCATCCGCGCATCGAGCAAGGCGGCGGAGGCGCGCAGCGCGTCCTGCTCGGCCGCATCGCACATCACCTGATAGTTGTGGTCCATGACGCGGATCGCCACGCGAACCTGACTCATGGTCAATCTCCATGCTCGAGCGTTCTGAGCCGATCGATCATCGCCTCCAGCCGGCTGCGCGCCTGCTCGTTCTTCTGGATCAGCTGCGCCCGATCCTGCGCCAGCGCATCCAGGCGTCGACGCAGCGACCGGTTCTCCTCGGCCAGGCGGGCGCTCAGCGACATCAGGCGCTGGATCTGCCGTTCCAGGCTGGCGAGGCAATCGGCATCTTGCATAGCGACATCCGCATCGGGTTGGGCGGCGGGTATTGCCCGGCTGGCGGCGCCACGAGACTATAGGTTCCGCGCCAGAGCCCGGCAATCGCAGGGTCGAAGCCCCAGCCATGACCAGTGTGACGCAACTCTACCGACCGCTGCAGGATGCCCTGCACCAGACCGACGCGGCGCTCGATCCGGCGCAACTGCATGGGCTGGTGTGCGGGTTGCTGTGCGGGCCGGCGCCGGTGGAGCCGCTACTGGCGCGCCATGCCTGGGACGCCGAGGCCCTGCCGCCGGCGGCGCAGGGCCTGTTGCAGGCGCTGATTGCCCACAGCCGGCAGAGCCTGGCCAGCGAGAGCTTCGAGTTCGCGCCGCTGCTGCCGGCCGATGCCGCCGCGGCGGGCGAGCGGGCCGCGGCGATGGCGGGCTGGTGCGAGGGCTTTCTCTCCGGCTTCGGCCTCGGCGATGCGCGGGCCGCGGGCGAGCAGGCCGAGGAGGCGCTGGCGGACCTGGCGGCCATGGCGCAGCTCGAACCGGTGGTCGAGGACGATGCGGACGAGGACTCGCTGGCCATGCTGGAAGAACATCTGCGCGTCGCGGCGTTGCTGCTGTTCCTGCAGGCGCACGAGCCGGCGGGGCGCGCATGAGCGCGGAGCAGGGCGCCCTCACGGCGCACGCGCGGCGGCGCCAGGAACTGCTGCAGCTGCTCGAGCCCGGCTCGATCGCGATCATTCCGGCCGCGCACGAGCGGCGGCGCAACCGGGATGTGCACTATCCGTTCCGCCAGGACAGTGACTTCGACTACCTGACCGGTTTCCCCGAACCCGACGCGCTGGCCGTGCTGGCGCCGGACCGGGAGGGCGGGCCATACCTGCTGTTCGTGCGCGAGAAGGATCCCGAGCGCGAGCAGTGGGATGGCTACCGCGCCGGGCCGCAGGGCGCCTGCCGGGAATTCGGTGCCGACGCGGCCTGGTCCATCGGGGAGCTGGACGAGGTGCTGCCGGAGCTGCTGCTGCGGGCGGAGCGGGTGTACTACGCGCTCGGCAACGATGCGGCCCTCGATCAGCGCCTGATCGGCTGGCTGCGGGAGCTGCGCGAGGGCGCGCGGGCGGGTCGACAGGCCCCCGGCGCGCTGGTCGCGCTCGAGCCGCATCTGCACGAGATGCGCCTCTACAAGGACCCCGCGGAGCAGGCGCTGATGCGCCGGGCCGGCGCCTGGACCGCCGCCGCGCATGCCGAGGCCATGGCCGTCTGCCGCCCCGGCCAGCATGAATACGAGCTCGCCGCCGTGTTCACCGCGGCCTTTGCCCGCCACGGCGGCGAACACGCCTATCCGCCCATCGTCGGCGGTGGCCCGCGGGGCTGCATCCTGCACTACGTGCGCAACGATGCGCCGCTGGTCGATGGCGAGCTGGTGCTGATCGATGCCGGCATGGAGTACGCCGGCTATGCCGCCGATGTGACCCGCACCTTCCCCGTCAACGGGCGCTTCTCCCCGGCCCAGCAGGCGGTGTACGAGGTCGTGCTGGCGGCGCAGCTGGCCGCGATCGAGGCGGTGCGTCCCGGCGCGCACTGGAATGCGCCGCACGAGGCGGCGGTGCAGGTGCTGAGCCAGGGCCTGATCGACCTCGGTATCCTCACCGAGGCGCTCGACGACGTGGTGAACCGGCAGCTCTACCGACCCTACTACATGCATCGTACGGGTCACTGGCTCGGTCGGGACGT
>JAASSS010000056.1 GCA_021767745.1 Pseudomonadota bacterium | reverse complement strand
CTTCGGCTTCGGCTTCGGCTTCGGCTTCGGCTTCGGCTTCGGCTTCACTGTCGAAGTCGATGGCGACGGTGCCGACATCCCGTGTGTCCGCCGTCGCCGTCTGCTCCGCTTTGGCGCCCGCCTCCGGATCCTCGGCCGGTACCGGCGACGCCGGCGCAAGTTCGGCGGGCAGATCGCAAAGCCCGGCGCCTGCCCCCACGGCCAGCAGGCAGCGCCGCGTCTCCTCGCACAGTCGCGCCAGCCCGGCGGCATCGCCGGCCCCGTGGTGCTGGCATTCGGTCAATCGACCTGCCAGTCGCCCGGCCCCGATCAGGCTCGCCGCCGCCGCATGGGTGGCGGCGGACACGGTGACTTCCCCGGGCGTAAGCGCCTCGGTGAACTCGCACAAGGCCTGCCACACCGCCAGGCGCGCCTCGCGCAGCAACGCGCCCTCACCTTCCACCAGGGCCTGTTCCACGGCCAGCAGGGCTTCGGCGACCGTCGCCAGTGCCCGCCCATCGACGGTCTGCATCCGGGCGAGTGCGGCGGCCTGTGCCGACAGCTGTCGCGCCGGTCGCTGCCGACCCAGGATGCGCAGCGCCGCCTGCCCCTGCGACAGACCCTCGATGGCGGGTGCCAGCGCGGTCTCGGGTGGTGAACCTGCGCGCAGGGCGACGTCGATCACCTCCCGGCACGTCCGCAGCTCCTGTCCGACCACCGTCAGCACGGCGTCGGTGCCGGCGACGCCGGCTTCTCCCATGTGAGCGGCGATGCGGCGGGTGGCCTCGACATCGCACAGCGAGGGCACGGCGGCGGCGAGTTCCGCGATGGCATCGATCGGTGGCGCGCGGGTGCCCGATGCCAGCGCCAGCGCGGCGCACTGGGCCCACAGCAGATGGGACTGCGGATCTTCCCGCCCAGCAGCCAGCGCCTTCATCGCCCGTTCCAGCCGCGCCAGCACCGGCCGCAGCTGCAGGGGATCGACAGCCGGCGCACGCAGCAGCGCAGTGGCGACCTGCCAGATCGCCTGCTGCGGCGCCGGCGCCTCCGCGGCGGCGAGCGTATCGGCCAGTTCTCCCAGCGCCGCCAGCGGCGCGCGGTCACCCGGCTGGCGCAGGGCCACCGCCAGCTGGCGCAGAAAGTGCGGATGCAGCTTGCGGGCGAGGCGGGACGCCGCTGCCGGATCGGCTGCTGTCTCGGTCGACGCCGCGGGCGCCGGCGCGTGTGCCAGCAGCTCTGCCGGTGCCAGCAGTGGCGCCCCGCGCAGCCGGCGGGCGGCATTCACTGCCGGCAGCAGGGTCAGTGGCGCCCGCGGCGCCCCGGCTGCGAGCGCATCGCCGTAATAGGTGAGCAGCAGCAGGCCGGCCGCTGCCTGTTCGGCGGCGCGGGGCGTGGCCGGGTCGGCCAGGGCCTGCTGCGCCTCGTGCACCAGCACCTGCACCTCGGGCAACTCGGCCTGCGCCAGGGCCGCCACCAGCGGGGCGAGCATGGCCGGCGCGAGCGGTTCCAGCGCCTCGTCCGCCGCCTCCAGCGTGGCGCATACCTGCGCCAGTGCCTGCTGCCAGGCGGGCGGCGCGACGGCAGCGAGCACCGGCTCGGCGCTCACGACCTGCCGCCTGCAGAGGGCAGCTTGAAGCCGCGCACCGAGCCGAGCAGGGCATCGGCCAGGATCGACAACCGGCCGATCGCCGCCGCGGTCTTGCGGGTGCCGGCCGCCGTTTCTTCGCCGCCCTCGCGCATGGCGCGCAGCTCGCTGCGCATCTGCGTGCCCTGATCGGCCTGCCGCCGCGCCGCCTCACCCATGGCGCGCACCTGCGCGGAGATCTCGCTGCTGACCCGTTCGATCTGCTCGAGCGCGGTGCCGGCCTCCTCGGCGATGTTCGCACCGGCGACCACGCCGGCGGTACTGCGCTCCATGGAGGCCATGGCCTCGCCGGTGTCGGCCTGGACGGTGCGTACCAGCGCATCGATCTGCCCCGCCGCGCGGCTGGAGCGTTCGGCCAGTCGCTGGACCTCATCGGCCACCACGGCGAAGCCGCGCCCGGCCTCACCCGCGCTGGAGGCCTGGATGGCGGCATTGAGCGCGAGGATGTTGGTCTGCTCGGCGATGTCCTCGATCAGCTCGACGAATTCGCCGATCTCCTGCGAGCCCTCGCCCAGGCGCTTGATGCGCTTGGCGGTGTCCTGGATCTGCTCGCGGATCACCCCCATGCCACGAATCGTCCGCCGCACCGACTCCGAGCCCCGGTCGGCCAGCTGTACTGCCCGGCGTGCGATGGCGCTGGAGTCGCCGGCCTTCGCGGCCACCTCCTCGGCGGTATCGAGCATGCTCTCGATGGTGCGATCGGCTTCCTGCAGCCGGGCGATCTGCCGCTCGATCACGGCGGCGAGTTCCTCGGCGTGGCCGGCGGCGTCCTCCGCCGCCTCGCCGACGCCGTGCCCGGCGCGCTCGATCGTATGCGCCAGGTCGCGCAGTGCGGCGATCGCGTAGTTGATCGCATCGGCGATCGCCCCGGTGATGTGCTCGGTGACGCTCACGTGCACCGTCAGATCGCCCTTGGCGAGATCACCGATCTCGTCGAGCATGCGCAGGATCACCTGCTCGTTCTGTCGGTCGTTCTCGCGGCTGAGCGCCAACAGCCGCTGCAGCCGCAGCGCCATCACCAGCAGGAGCGCGGCCAGCAGCACGAGGGCGATCACGCTGGCGGCGATGAAGCCGAACAGCAGCGGCGACGTGCCGGGCTCGCGCTGCAGCTGCGCCGCCACCTCGGCAGCCATCGGCGGCAGGCGCTCGCCCAGCTGTTCGGCGACGGTGCGCCCCTGCCGCAGCGCCTCGCCCGAGTCGGCCAGGTAGGACAGGGCCGGCAACGCCAGTGCGGCGGCATCCTGCAGCCCTTCGAGCCGTCCACTGAGGCGCACCGCACGCGGCAGTGCAGCAGCGGCGGGGCCCTCGCCCAGCCAGCCGGCAAGCCCGGCCTGCAGCCTCGCCACACCCTCGGCCAGCGCCGCGGTCTGGGCCGCATCGGCCCGGCCGTCGGCAGTGGCCAGCGCGGCGACGTGCAACTCGGCGAGCAACCGGCGCTGGCGCTCGATCTGACCCGCCAGACCGGATCGATCCGCGGCGCTGCCGAGCTGCTCGGCGATCGCGGCGTAATCGGCCTGCATGGGCGGCAGCTGCTCCTCGAGCAGGCGCTGCTGGACACGTGCGGCGGCGAAGACCTCCGCCAGCTCGATCAGGGCAGCGAGCAGCGGCTGCTGCGCCTGCCAGCGGGTGCGGTGATCGGCGTTCACCTGCGCGGGCGCGAAGGCGGCATCGAGCTCGCTGCGCAGGCGGTTCACGGCGGCGAAGGGCTGGCGCCGGGCCAGGGTCGGCGCCGTGGCGTTGACGGCCAGGTAGCTAGCGAAATCCAGTGCCAGCAGCGCATCGTGCTGTCGCTCGAGAATCGCCCGCAGATCGTGGCGCGCCGCCGTCTGCTGCAGCAGGAGCACGCCCAGCAGCAGTGCTGCCAGGGTGCTGGCGAGCAGACCGATGGCGATGCGGCGTACGCGCGCATCGCGCAGCGGCCGGGCGAGCTGGCGCAGGCGCTGGCGCACGGTCAGTCCGCCTGCACCGGTTGCGGCCGCAGCCGGAACAGACGATCGCCATCAACGACCCAGCGCTGCTCGTCGGCCTCGCCGACCACGCCGGCAAGGATGCCGGCCAGCCCGGCCGGGGGCACCGATGCGTGTGGCCCCGGCGTGTCGAAGGCGCCGAACCCGCTGACGCTGTCCACGCGCAGACACAGCTGGTCGCGGCCCTGACGCAGCCGCAGCAGCGGCTGGCGGGCCGGCTCCTCGCCGGGCGCGCCGCCGGCGAGCGCCTGCAGGTCGATCAGCGGGATCAGTGCGCCGCGCAGCTGCACCAGCCCCGGCAGCCAGGCCGGCGCGCCCGGCAGGCGCACCGCGACGGGCTGATAGGCGACCTCGGTGATGCGCTCGGCGGCGACCACACAGGGCACGCCGGCGGCCTCGAACAGCAGCCCGCGCCAGCACCGCTCCGTCGGCAGGGCACCCATCGCCGGGCCGGCACCGAGCCGCCGGGCGATCCGCTGCAGCAGGGCGAAGGGCAGGGTGGCGGAGGCCTCAGACACCGGGAAGCTCCAGCACCTGCTCGATCTGCGCGATCAGGTCGCGCTCGCCGATCGGCTTGGTCAGATAGGCCCGGGCTCCCTGCCGCAGGCCCCAGATGCGGTCGATCTGCTGGTTCTTGTTGCTCAGCATGATCACGGGGATGGCACAGGTGGCGCGGTCGGCGGTTAGCTCCCGGGTGGCTTCGAAGCCGCTCTTGCCGGGCAGCACCACGTCCATGAGGATCAGATCCGGCCGCTGCCGACGCACCGCCGCCAGCGCCGTCTCCGCGTCGCCGGCGGTGTGTACCGCGTGGCCATGGCGCTGCAGCATGCGCTGCAACAGCAGCACCTCGGTCGGCGAGTCATCGACCAGCAGGAGCTCAGCCATGCTCGCCGGTCCTGCGCAGCTGGCGGGCCAGGGCCTCGAGCAGTTCGTCGCGGCCGAAGGGCTTGGTGAGGTAGTCATCGCAGCCGGCAAGGCGCCCGCGAGCCCGGTCGAACAGCCCGTCCTTGCTGGTCAGCAGCACGATCGGGATCCCGCGGTAGTCCGGGTTCTGTTTCAGCAGCGCGCACAGCTGATAGCCATCCAGCCGCGGCATCATGACGTCGGCGAAGATCGCGGCGGGCCGATCCACCACGATGCGCTCCAGTGCCAGGTAGCCATCCTCCGCCAGCCGCACGTCCACGCCCACCGCGCGCAGCAACGCCTCGGCGCTGTGACGGATGGTCTTGCTGTCGTCGACGACCAGCACCACTCGATCCTCAAAATGCGGCACACTGGCGCCGGCCGGTACCACAGGGGCCGTGGCTGTCATTGCCTGATCCGGTTGCCTCTTCTCGGAGGCATATCGGGCGCCGGCGCGGTTTTTGTAGGCGCAGCGGAACGCCGCCGACGACAACCGATCGGACTGGAACCGTCATTCGTCAGGATTTTCCATGCTGCTGACCGCCGCCTCTGCCCGTCTCGACGTGTCGGCCAACGCGAAGCTCCCGGATCTGGAAGCGCTGCTGTGGGAGGCACGTGGCCGATTGCCGGCCTGGTTCGCGGCCCAGTGGGAACACACGCCGGCACCGCTGTACGCCTCGGTGGACCTGCGCCATGCCGGCTTCAAGCTGGCACCGGTGGATACCAACCTGTTCCCTGCGGGCTTCAACAACCTGCACCCGAGCTGCCATGAGCGAGCGGTGGCGGCGATGCACAAGGCCATCACCCGCACCTGCCCCACGGCCAGCCAGGTGCTGGTGGTGCCGGAGAATCACACCCGCAATACGTACTACCTCGAGAATCTGGCGGCCCTGCTGACGCTGATCCGCGATGCCGGCTTCTCCGCTCGAGTCGGTTCGATGCTGCCCGACCTCGACGCGCCGCGGCCGCTCACGCTGCCCTCCGGGCGGGAGGTGCTGCTCGAACCGCTGCGGCGTGAAGGCGAGCGGCTGGTGCTGGACGACTACCGGCCCTGCCTGGTCATGCTGAACAACGACCTCTCGCAGGGCCTGCCGCCGATCCTGCAGGATCTCGACCAGCCGGTCCTGCCGCCGCCGAGCCTGGGCTGGACCCGGCGGACCAAGAGCGGGCACTTCCTGCATTACGCCGAGGTGGCCCGCGAGTTCGCCGACTGGCTGGGTATCGATCCCTGGCTGATCGACCCGCTGTCGGCCAACTGCGGGCAGATCAACTTCCAGAAGCGCGAAGGGCTCGAATGTGCCGCCAGCAACGCCGCCCGGCTGCTCGAGGAGGTGGCGGTCCGCTACGAGGCCTACGGCATCGACGAGGTGAAGCCGTTCGTCATGGTCAAGGCCGATGCCGGCACCTATGGCATGGGCGTGATGCGGGTGCACGAGGCGGAGGAGATCTTCCAGATCAACCGCAAGCAGCGCAACAAGATGGCCAGCGCCAAGGAGGGGCTGGAGGTGACGCGGGTCATCATCCAGGAGGGCGTGCCGACCGCGCTGCGCTGGGGGCCCGCCGGCGCCGCCGCGGAGCCGGTGATCTACATGATCGACGAGGACGTGGTCGGCTCCTTCTACCGGATCCACGAGGGCCGCGGGAGCGACGAGAACCTGAACGCGCCGGGCATGACCTTCGAGCCGATCGCCTGCCAGACGCAGAGCGAGGCCGACGAGCGCCGCCGCCACGCCTACGAGGTGGTCGCGCGGCTGGCGCTGCTGGCCGCCGCGCGGGAAGTCGCCGCCGCCGGCGCGGAGCCCGGCGCATGAGCGGACGAGCACTCCGCGTCGGGGTGGTGATGGATCCGATCGGCAGCATCACGCCCTACAAGGACACCACGCTGGCCATGCTGCTGGAGTGCCAGCGCCGCGGCTGGTCGCTGCACTACCTCGAGCTCGGCGACCTGTGGCTGCGCGACGGCGAGGCCTGCGGGCGCTGGCGCATGCTGGAGGTGCGGGACGACAATCAGGACTGGTTCACGCTCGGCGCGGCCGGGGAAGGCGAGCTCGGGCAGCATCTGGACGTGATCCTGATGCGCAAGGACCCGCCCTTCGACACCGAATACATCTACGCCACCTACCTGCTGGAGCGTGCCGAAACCGCCGGCGTGCTGGTCGTCAACCGGCCGCGGGGCCTGCGCGATGTCAGCGAGAAGGTCTACACCGCCTGGTTCGGCCACTGCTGCCCGCCGACCCTGATCGCACGGGACATGGCGCGCCTGCGCGCCTTCCTCGCCGAACAGGGGGAGATCGTCGTCAAGCCGCTCGATGGCATGGGCGGCGCCTCGGTGTTCCGGCTCGGCCCGTCCGATCCGAACATCAGCGTGGTGCTGGAGACCATCACCGCGCACGGCCGGCGCTTCGCGATGGCACAGCGCTATCAGCCGGAGATTCGCGATGGCGACAAGCGCATCCTGCTGATCGATGGCGAACCGGTGCCCTACGCCCTCGCCCGTCTGCCGCAGGCCGGGGAGACGCGGGCGAACCTCGCCGCCGGCGGGCGCGGCGAGGGCCGCCCACTCACCGAGCGCGACCGCTGGATCTGTGCCCAGGTGGCACCGCGGCTGCGGGAAATGGGACTGCTGTTCGTCGGCCTCGACGTGATCGGCGACTGGTTGACCGAGATCAACGTCACCAGCCCGACCTGTGCCCGCGAACTGGACGCGCAGTTCGGCCTGAACATCGCCGGCCAACTGCTGGATGCGATCGAGCGTCGTCTGCCCGTCGCCGAGCCGCCCACCCCCTAGCGCTTGCATCGCGCGTGGTGCGCGGCATGATCGCCCCCATGAATGCCGTCGATCCCGCCGCATCCGCCCCGGCGCCCATCCGCCCCCGCGATCGTCTCGTCTCCACGCTGCTGTTCGCGGCGCTGGCCCACGGCGTGCTGATCCTCGGCCTGGGCTTTGCGCCGCCCGAACGCGAGCCGGCCGAGCCGCTGGGCTCGAAACTGGAGGTGACGCTGGTCACCGGGCAGGCCACCACGCCGCCGGAGAACCCGGACTACCTGGCGCAGATCGACCGCTCCGGTGCCGGCAACACCGAGGAGCGGGTGCGTGCCAGTGCGCCGCCCGCCAGCGTCGAGCGCGCCGCCAGCGCCGGTATCGAAGCGGCTGCCCAGCTGCGGGATGAACTGCCCGATCAGCCGACCAGCGCCGAGGCCAGCCTGATCGATAAGCGCCCGGATGCCGCCCCCGAGCAGCTGCTGACCCAGCAACGCAGTGCCCGCCGCACACCGAGCGCACCGCAACAGGCCGGCATGCGGGAGGGCGAGCGGCCCCGGGTCGCGCTGCTGCGCCTGCAGCCGGCACCGGCCACACCGGCCGACGCCGAACCGGAGGCGCAGACGCGCGTCACCGGGCAGCCACTGCGCGAGCGGCGCATCTCGGTGAATACCCGCTCCAATGTCTACGCGCCCTACCTCTACAACTGGCGGCTGCGGATCGAGGAAATCGGCAACCTCAACTTCCCGGACGAAGTGCTGCGGGAGGGGCTGTATGGCGATGTCACTATCGAGGTCGCCATCGCCGCCGATGGCTCGCTGGCCGAGCTCGCCGTGCGCCGGCCCTCGCCGCATCCGGCCCTCGATCAGGCGGCCCTGCGCATCCTGCGTCTGGCCGCGCCCTTCGCGCCGTTCACCCCGGAGATGCGGCTGCGCTCGGAGATCGTGCGCTTCGTCTGGGTGTGGCAGTTCCTGCCCGGCGAGGACGGTGGGGGGCGCCAGGAGGGCGGCGTCTACGCCGACGGCTGAGGCGCCTGCCCACCCTGCCGCCGCGCTACAATGCCGCCATGAGTAGCCATGTTTCGCTGCGCGACCACTACCTCATCGCCATGCCCGGGCTCGCCGACGCGAACTTTGAGCGCGCCCTGACCTACGTCTGTCAGCACGACGAGGATGGCGCCATGGGGCTCGTGGTGAACCGGCCCGGCCAGATGCACCTGCGCGACCTGTTCAAGCAACTCGACCTCACCGTGCCCGGTGAACTGCTGGACGAGCAGGTGCTGCTGCAGGGCGGTCCGATCAGCCCGGAGCGCGGCTTCGTGCTGCACCGCGGCGGCGGCGACTGGGATGCCACCACGCCGGTCACCGCGGACATCCACCTGACGCACTCGCGCGACGTGCTGGCGGCCATCAGCAACGGCCGGGGTCCGACGCAGTTCCTGGTGGCGCTGGGTTATGCCGGCTGGTCGGCCGGCCAGCTCGAGCAGGAGCTGGCCGGCAACGTCTGGCTGAACGTGCCGGCCGACGCCGACGTCATGTTCCACCATCCGCCCGAGGCGCGCCTGGATGCCGCCGTCGGGCTGCTGGGGATCCAGCTCGATCAGCTCGGCGGCGACATCGGCCATGCCTGAGCCGGCGCCGGTGGCGCTGGGTTTCGACTACGGCACCCGCAAGCTCGGGGTCGCGGTCGGCAACCGCCTGAGCGGCACGGTGCGTCCGCTCGCGACGCTGCCGATGCGCCCGCACGCGCTGTGGCCCCGGATCGACGGCTTCGTCGAGGAATGGGCGCCAGCGGCGATGGTGGTCGGCCTGCCGCGGCAGGCGGATGGCCGCACGGGTCGGGTCGGCCGCGGCGCCCAGGCCTTCGCGGCCCGGCTCGGCGAGCGCTATCACCTGCCGGTGCACCTGCTGGACGAGCGGCTCACCTCCTGGGCAGCCAGCCGCGCGCCGGATCCGGCCGGGCTGGATGCCGTGGCGGCCAGCGTGATCCTTGCCGATTGGCTGGGACTGCCGGCATGAGCACACCCATCGCCGGGGCGGAAGCGATCGAAGACACGCTCGATCGGATGGCACAGGCGCTGGTCGCACTGCTGCAGCGCGACCCCCGCCAGGTGGCCGTGATCGGCGTGCGCACCGGCGGCTGCTGGGTGGCCGAGGCGCTGATCCCCCGGCTCGCCGGCCCGCTCGGGGCACAGCTCGCCGGACCGCCGGGATGCCTCGATCCCGGCTTCTACCGCGACGACTTCGATACCGTTGGCGTGCCGCCGGCTGTCCGCCCGAGCCACTTGCCGGTCGCGGTGGACGATCGCCAGGTGCTGCTGGTGGACGATGTGCTCTATACCGGCCGCACCATCCGCGCCGCCCTCAATGGCGTCTTCGACTACGGCCGGCCGGCGCTGGTGCGCCTGGCGGTGCTGGCCATCCGGCCAGGGCAGGAGCTGCCGATCGTGCCGGACGTGGCCGGCGGGGTGTATCCGGTGCCTGCGCAGGGGCGCCTGCAGCTGCAGGGGCCGGAGTCGCTGTCGCTGCATCTGCTGCCGCCGGTCGCGGCGGAGCGGCCGGCGCCATGAGCCCGGCCCCCGCGCCCGGACGGCTGCATCATCTGCTGCAGATCGAGGGCCTCGGCCGCGAACTGCTGTTCCAGCTGCTGGACACCGCCGAATCGTTCCTGCCCGTGACACAGCGGGCGGTCAAGAAGGTGCCGCTGCTGCGGGGCAAGACCGTGGTCAACCTGTTCTTCGAGCCCAGCACGCGCACCCGCATGACCTTCGAGCTGGCGGCCGAGCGGCTGTCGGCGGATGTCTTCAGCCTCGACGTCGCCCATTCCTCGACCAAGAAGGGCGAGACGCTGCTCGACACGCTGCGCAATCTCGAGGCCATGCAGATGGACCTGCTGGTGGTGCGCCACCCGCTGAGCGGTGCGGCGGCGTTCTTCGCGGCACACGCCGCACCGCACGTGCGCGTGCTGAACGCCGGTGACGGGCGCCATGCGCACCCGACCCAGGCACTGCTGGACCTGTTCACCATCCGCCGCCATCGACCTGATCTCGGCGAGCTGCGGGTGGCGATCCTGGGGGATGTGTTGCACTCACGGGTGGCGCGTTCGCAGATTGCCGCCCTGCGCCTGGCCGGGGTGCGCGAGATCCGCGTCGGTGGGCCGCGCACGCTGCTGCCGCCGGCGCTGGAGAGCCTCGGCGTGCAGGTGTTCGACTGCGTGGAGCAGGCGCTGGCGGATGTGGACGTGATCATCACCCTGCGCCTGCAGCAGGAACGGATGCAGGGCGGGCACCTGCCGAGCACGGCCGAATACTTCCGCCGCTTCGGGCTGACCGAGCAGCGACTGCGCCGGGCCAGCCCGGAGGCGATCGTCATGCATCCCGGGCCGATCAACCGCGGCGTGGAGATCGCTTCGGAGGTGGCCGACGGCGAGCGCTCGGTGATCCTCGAACAGGTCAGCAACGGCGTGGCCGTACGCATGGCAGTCATGGCTCTGGCGCTGGGCGCCGAACCGGCGCCGGCCGAGGCATGAGCGAGCGCATCCACATCCACGGCGGTCACCTGATCGATCCGGCCAGTGGGCACGACGGCCGGCACGACCTGTTTCTCGCCGACGGGCGGGTGCTGGCCATCGATGCCGCGCCGGCCGGTTTCACCGCCGACACCCGTATCGACGCGGACGGTCTGCTGGTGCTGCCGGGGCTGATCGAGCTCGCCGCGCATCTGGGGGCCGGCGATCCGGCCCAGGCGCTGCACCGCGAGAGCCGGGCAGCGCTGGCCGGCGGGGTGACCACCCTGTGCCTGCCGCCCGGCCCGCTGGCGCCGCTGGAGACCACCGCCGACGCCGAGTTGGTGCACCTGCGCGGCGCCCAGCAGGGCGAGGTGCGACTGGTGACGCTTGGGGCGATCACCCGCGGCACCGATCGGGCCCAGCTCGCCGAGATGGGTACGCTGGCCGAGGCCGGCTGCCGCGGCGTCAGCGACGGCGGCGTGCCGCTGCGCAGCACGCGGCTGCTGCGCCGCGCCATGGACTATGCGGCGGGCCTGGGGCTGACGCTGCATCTGAGCCCGCAGGATCCTTG
This sequence comes from Pseudomonadota bacterium, assembly GCA_021767745.1. GTDB lineage: Bacteria > Pseudomonadota > Gammaproteobacteria > UBA5335 > UBA5335 > JAASSS01. Next base: position 472 of record JAASSS010000056.1, on the reverse strand, counting down.
GCTGCGCGAAGACAGCTGCGCACACGAGGGGGCGATCGCCGCGCGGCTCGGCCTGCCGGCCGATCCGGCCACCACCGAGGTGGTCGGCCTAGCGCGCCTGCTGGCGCTGGTCGAGCTGACCGGCGCGCGCGTGCATCTGACCCGCCTGTCCGCCAATGCCGGCCTCGGGCTGCTGCGCGCCGCGCGGGAGCGTGGCCTGCCCGTGACGGCCGATGTGGCCATCCATCACCTGCACCTGACGGATGCCGCGCTGGCCGATTTCGACAACGACTGCCACGTCCAGCCGCCACTGCGCGCGGCCGAGGATCGCGACGGCCTGCTCGCCGCCCTGGGCAGCGGCCTGATCGATGGCCTGTGCGCCGACCACCGCCCCTGCAGTGCCGACGCCAAGCGCCTGCCGTTCCCGCAGAGCGCCCCCGGCATCGCCGGCGTGCAGACGCTGCTGAGCCTCGGCCTGATGTGCGCCGGCCCG
>JAASSS010000005.1 GCA_021767745.1 Pseudomonadota bacterium | reverse complement strand
GGGTTGGTGCGCGCCATCGGATTGACCACGTCGTTGGCACCGATCACCAGGGCCACATCGGTGGTGGCGAATTCCTGGTTGATCTCCTCCAGATCGTAGATGAGATCGTAGGGCACGCCGGCCTCGGCCAGCAGCACGTTCATGTGGCCGGGCATGCGCCCGGCGACCGGATGGATCGCGAACTTGATCTTGACGCCGCGTTCGGCCAGCAGCTGGCACAGCTCCCATACCTTGTGCTGGGCCTGCGCCACCGCCATGCCATAGCCCGGCACAATCACGACCTTTTCGGCGTAGGCCATCATCACCGCGGCGTCGTTGGCCTCGATCGCCTTCATCGTGCCGCCGGCGCTCGCTGCCGGACCCTCGGCCCCGCTCTCGCCGAAGTTGCCGAACAGCACGTTGGTGAGCGGCCGGTTCATGGCCCTGGCCATCAGCTGCGTCAGCAGTCCGCCGGCGGCGCCGACGACGGTGCCGGCGATGATCATGGCCGGATTGTCGAGCACGAAGCCCTCGAAGGCCACCGCAAGGCCGGTGAGCGCGTTGTACAGCGAGATCACCACCGGCATATCGGCGCCGCCGATCGGCAGCGTCATCGTCACGCCGATGACCAGTGCCACCAGGAAGAACAGGAACACCAGCAGGCCGGCGGCGTCATTGCTGCCGGCGGCGATGATGTAGAGGCCGAGCAGTGCCACCACGGCCAGCAGCCCCAGGTTCACCAGGTGCTGGTTGGGGAAGCGGATGGTGCGCTTGATCAGGCCCTGCAGCTTGCCGTAGGCGATCAGGCTGCCGCTGAAGGAGATGGTGCCGATGACGGCGCCGAGCACCGCCAGCGTGACCACCATGCCGGTCAGCGCCATGCCGCCGGACAGCTCCACCGCGGCGATGGCCGCAGCCGCGCCGCCACCCATGCCGTTGTAGAGGGCGATCATCTGCGGCATGTCGGTCATGGCGACACGCTTGCCGCTGACCCAGGCCACGCCGCCGCCGATCGCCATGCCCAGCAGCATCAGGAAGTAGTTGCTGAAGCCGGCGTGCATGTCCGGGTGGATGAACGTCACCACCGTCGCCAGCACCATGCCGGCGCCGGCCCAGACGATGCCGGCACGCGCCGTGCGCGGCGAGGACATGCGTTTGAGTCCGACGATGAACAGCACCGCCGTGACGAAGTACGACACATTGATCAAGGTCGTGCCCATCACTTGCCCTCCTTGCTGCTCTTGAACATCTCGAGCATGCGCTCGGTCACGACGTAGCCGCCCGCGGCGTTGCCCGCGGCGAGGATCACGCCGATGAAGCCGATCAGCTGGCCGAGAAAGCCCTGCGCCTCACCCAGGGCGACCATCGCGCCGACCAGCACGATGCCGTGGATGAAGTTCGAGCCGGACATGAGCGGCGTGTGGAGGATGGACGGCACGCGGCCGATGATCTCGTAGCCGGTGAAGGCGGCGAGCATCACGATGTAGAGAGCGACGAATCCTTCGATCATGCGGCGGCTCCTTCCAGCCGCTCGCGCGTCGGCTGATGCTTGATTTCCCCGTCGTGGGTAACGACGCTGCCGGCGAGGATCTCGTCCTCCCAGTCCAGCGACAACTCGCCGTCCTTCAGGATCAGCGACAGGAAGTTCTGCAGGTTCTTGGCGTACATCTCGCTGGCATGCTCGGCCAGCTGGCTCGGCACGTTCAGCGGCCCCTCGATGATCACGCCGCCGTGTTCGATCGTCTTGCCGGGCTGGGTCAGGGCGCAGTTGCCACCCGTCTCGGCGGCCAGGTCGATGATCACCGCGCCCGGCTTCATCTGCTCGACCATCGCCTCGGTCACGATTGTCGGCGCCGGCCGGCCGGGCACCGCAGCGGTCGTGATCACGGCATCGGCCTTGGCCACGTGCTTGGCGAGTACCTCCTGCTGGCGGGCCCGCTCCTCGTCGGTGAGCTCGCGGGCGTAGCCGCCGCTGCCTTCGGCCTTGACGTCCATCTCCACGAAGCGCGCGCCGAGGGAGGCGACCTGCTCCTTGGCGGCGGCGCGCACATCGTAGGCTTCCACCTGGGCGCCGAGCCGCTTGGCGGTGGCGATGGCCTGCAGGCCGGCGACGCCGGCGCCGATGACCAGCACCGTCGCCGGGCGAATGGTGCCCGCGGCGGTGGTCAGCATCGGGAAGAAGCGATTCAGGCGCACTGCGGCCAGCAATGCCGCCTGGTAGCCGGCGGCGGAGGCCTGCGAGGACAGCGCGTCCATCGACTGCGCCCGCGAGATGCGCGGGATCAGCTCGACGCTGAAGGCGGTGATGCGCCGCTCGGCCAGCAGCCGGATCTGCTCGTCGCTCGCGTGCGGGGCGAGGAAGCCGAGGTAGACCGAGCCCTCCTTGAATTGGCGCACTTCCTCCACCGCGGGCGGACGCACCTTCAGGATCAGATCGGCGCCGCCGTAGAGGCTGGCGGCGTCGGCAACCACCTCGGCGCCTTCGTAGGCAGCGTCGGTGAGTTGCAGGCTGGCGCCGGCGTCGTGCTGGATCTGGATCTTCGCGCCGGCGGCCGCGAGCTTGGCGGCGACCGTCGGCACCAGGGCGACGCGCTTCTCGCCGTCTGCCGTTTCTTGCGGCACGGCAATGGTTACGGGCATGTGTGGATACTCCTTCGGCAGGCGCCTGCGCGCTCGGCGGTGGGCGACCCGACGCGTTCACCGGCTGCCCGGGCCCCGGCAGGGGCGGGCGCGGATGCAGCCGGCGGGCTCAAAATGACTCGGCATTATAGAGAGCGCATCTGCGCCGAACCAGTGCGCGCGCCCTTCACCCCGCTGTCACGGCGCGTTGCTAGCCTGCGCCGGCGCGCCGTTGCAAATACCGTGCAGTTCTGACATATACATGGCCACTTCCGGCGCGGGAAACGGTGCAGGCGGAACGGACGGGATCCATGTATGCGCTGAGCCAACAGGTGCTGCGGACCGATCTGTCCGGCATGCCGCTGGAGTGGATCGACTACCAGCAGGCGGTACGGCTGCATCACCTCGGCCAGGTGGGCTACACGCTCGGCAGCGTGCTCTACCGCGTGCGTGGCGGCATCAATGCCGGCAGCGGGCGGCGCAGCGTGGTGGAGGTCAACTCCATCCTCGCCACCGCCGGTGACGGCTTCGCCCTGTTCCGCGCCCGGCCCCGTTACACGCCACCGCTCGGCAACCGCACGCTGTTCCGCCGCGACGGCAATCTCTGCCTCTACTGCGGCGGACGCTTCCTGGAGCGCGATCTGTCACGCGATCACGTCCGCCCGATCAGCCAGGGCGGGCTCGATGTGTGGACCAACGTGGTCACCGCCTGCAAGCGCTGCAACAACCACAAGGCCGGCTGCACGCCGGAGCAGGCCGGCATGCAACTGCTGGCGATTCCCTTCACGCCGACCCACGCCGAGTTCATCTATCTGCAGGGACGGCGGGTGCTGGCCGACCAGATGGCTTTCCTGCAGGCCCACTTCCCGCGCAGCAGCCCGCTGCACGAGCGGCTGCGCCAGGCCCAGTCCGATCGCGCTCCGGTCCGGCGCCTGCACTAGCCGTTCAGTCGCGCCCACTGGTGTCGCGGCCGACACGGGTGGCGACCGCCGCCGCGTCTTCCCGCCGCTCGGAATAACGCGCCGTCAGATAGTCGCCCTGCCCGCGCAGCAGCAAAGTGAACTTCACCAACTCCTCCATCACGTCCACGACGCGGTCATAGTAGGGCGAGGGCCGCATGCGACCGGCCTCGTCGAACTCGTTGAACGCCTTGGGCACCGAGGACTGGTTCGGGATGGTGACCATGCGCATCCAGCGGCCGAGCACGCGCAGGGCGTTGACGGTGTTGAACGACTGCGAGCCGCCGCAGACCTGCATCACCGCCAGCGTGCGGCCCTGCGTCGGCCGCATGCCGCCGGCCGCCAGCGGCAGCCAGTCGATCTGGCTCTTGAAGACGCCGGTCAGCGTGCCGTGCCGCTCCGGGCTGCACCAGACGTGACCCTCCGACCAGAGCGAGAGCTCGCGCAGTTCCAACACCTTGGGATGGGCTTCCTGCCGCTCGTCCGGTAGCGGCAGGCCGCGCGGATCGAAGATGCGCGGCTGCGCGCCGAGGCGGGTGAGCAGGCGGGCAGCCTCCTCGATCAGCAGGCGACTGTAGGAACGCTCGCGCAGTGAGCCGTAGAGCAGCAGGATGCGCGGCGCCTCGCCCTCGCCGGCGGGCCGGAGCGTGAGTTGTCCGGCCTGCAGGTTCGGCAGCGAGGGATCGAGGGCAGCGGCGGACATCGGCCGTTACCAGCCGGCCAGTTCGCGCGTCAGCAGCGTGCCCAGTGCCGCCACGTGCGCCGGGTCATCGTTCAGCGCCGGAATGTAGTGCAGCGCGCCGCCACCGGCCTGGCGAAAGAATTCGGCGTTCTGCATCGCGATCTCCTCCAGCGTCTCCAGGCAGTCGGCCGGAAAGCCCGGGCAGAGCACGTCCACCCGGCCGAGGCCCTGGGCGCCCAGGGCGCGCACCGTCACGTCGGTATAGGGCTCCAGCCAGCGCGTGGGGCCGAAGCGCGACTGGAAGGTGAGCTGCCAGGCTGTGTCCGGCAGGTCCAGGGCCGCGGCCAGCAGGTGGGCGGTTTCCCGGCATTGCCCCGCGTACGGATCGCCCTTGGCGACGTAGCCCTCCGGAATGCCGTGGAAGGAAAGCAGCAGCCGGTCCGGCCTGCCGTGCCGCTGCCAATAGCTGCGCACGCTGGCTGCCAGCGCCTCGATGTAGCCCGGCTCGGCGTGGTAGCTGTCGATGAAGCGCAGGGCCGGCAGCCGGCGGCGGGTGCGGAAGTGGCGGGCAATCGCGTCGAACGTGGATGCCGTGGTGGTGGCGGACTGCTGCGGGTAGAGCGGCAGCACCAGCAGCCGGCGGCAGCCGAGTTCCAGTAGCTGGTCCAGCACGTGATCGATTGCCGGTTCGCCGTAGCGCATGCCCAGTGCCACCGCGACCGGCCGATCGCAGCGCTCGCCGAGGTGCGTGTGCAGCGCGGCCTGCAGCCGGCGGGAGTAGACCAGCAGCGGCGAACCGTCGGCGAGCCAGATCTTCTCGTAGGCCTCCGCCGAGCGCCGCGGCCGGGTCCGCAGCACCACGCCGCGCAGGATGGGCTGCCAGATCACCGGTGGCGCCTCGATGACCCGCCGGTCCGAGAGGAACTCGCCGAGGTAACGGCGCAACGCGGCCGCGGTGGGCGCGGCCGGCGTGCCGAGGTTGACCAGCAGCACGGCGGTCTCGGGGGCGTGGCTCACGGGCGGAAGTCCTGCAGCCGGTGCAGGTGCGGGCGCAGCGCCTGCTCGGCGGCGGTGAGTCCCTCGGCGACGGCGGTCGGATGATCGCAGCGCCGCGCCTGCTCCAGCGCCGCCAGCGCCTCGTCCAGCGCCGCCAGGCCCGCGGCCGCCAGCGCCTGATCACCGCGCAGCATCCCGCGCAGGCGCAGCACGGCGTCGTCCAGCGAGAGCCGCTCGGGATCGGCGGTCCGCGGCGGCCCGTAGGCGCCGCGCAGGGTGTCGACCAGTGTGCCGGCGAGCCGCTCGGCGCGTTCGCCGGCAGCGCCGGCCTCGCGGCGCAGGGCGTCGTCATCGGCGACCTCGGCGATCTGGCCGAGCCGCTCGGCGGCACGCTCCAGCGCCACCAGCGCATCATTGGTCACGGCCTGGTTGCGTTGCATCGCTTCGCTCTCCTGTGCGCTGGCTGGCCACAGTCCTGGGCCGCCGGTAGGCGGAACATACACGCGCAGCGCGCCAGGAAGCATCTCGAAGTGTGCCGGCGTATCGGTCACGAACTCGCCATCGGCCGTCACCGAACGCGGTCGGTCGGTGACGATGCGGATGCATCGGGCGCGGCCGCGGAACAGCGCCGGCCCGGCGTAGCGCCCTGCCCAGATGCTCGGTGCCAGCCGCATCAGCTGCCAGGCGCCGGCGGTGCGCACGCTGTAGAGGTCGAAGGTGCCATCGTCGATGGCGGCACGTCGGAAGATCTGCATGCCGCCGCCATAGAAGCGGCCGTTGCCGATGCCGATCTGCACCGTGCGCTGATGGTGTACCTGACCATCGAGCTCGATCGTCGCCTCGAAGCGCCGCGCCTGACGCAGTGCTCGCTGCGCGGCGATGGCATAGCTGAAGATGCCCCAGCGGCCCTTGATGCCGGTCGACAGGCGGCGGGTCACGCGGGCGCCGAGGCCGATGTGGGCGACGTTCAGAAAGTGCGCCTGGTTGACCCGGCCGACGTCGATCGCGCGCCAGTGATCGGCGGCGGCCACGCGTGCCGCGGCCGTCAGGTCGAGCGGCAGGCCGAGCGTGCGGGCGAGATCGTTGGCAGTGCCGAGCGGCAGGACACCGAGCGGCAGGTCGGCAGCGAGGATGGCGTCGAGCGCGGCGCGGATGGTGCCGTCGCCACCGCCGAGGATCACACGCGCCACCCGCCCGGCGTGCTCCCGGATCGCCTGCTCGCAGGCCGCCGGATCGGCGGGCGTGCACGTCGTCACCTGCAGACCCGCCGCGGTCAGCGCCTGCTGCGCCGAGGCGAGGGCATCGCTACCGCTGCGACTGCTGGTGTTGACGACCAGCAGGGCCGAACGCGGCTGTGGTGGTGAGCGCGTCATGGGCGGGTGCGCAGGGTGGCGCATGAGGCGCCCGCGCGGCGGTTCGAACGGGGTGGGTTCAGCAAGCGGGGCAGGGCGTCGGGCGCATGTCAGGCATGATAATGTCTCTCTCCGCCCGGCGCTGCCCCGATGGCCGCATCGGGTCGCAACGGCGATTCGACCGACCCCGGCAGGGCCGGGACCGGCGCCGCAGGGTGCGGGTTCACAGGCGCAAGGACATGCGGCGCAGCTACATCCTCACTGCCAGTTGCCCAGACCGGATCGGCATCATCGCCGCAGTCAGCGGTCTGATCGCGCGGCTGGGTGGCTCGATTCTCGAAGCCAGCCAGCATGCGGACGCCGCCGCCGGCTGGTTCTTCATGCGTTACGAGATCGACGCGACGACCCTGGCGGCGAGTCGCGAGGAGCTGGCCGCGGCGATCGAGGAGATCGCCGGGTCCTTCGCGATGCGTTGGCAGCTCAATGACAGCGCGCGGCCCAAGCGCGTGCTGGTCCTCGCCAGCCGCACCGATCACTGCCTGGCGGACCTGATCTACCGGTGGCGCAGCGGCACGCTGCCGGGCGAGTTGGTCGGCGTGGTATCCAATCACACGCTGCTGGCGGCACAGGTCGAGGCCGCTGGCCTGGCGTTCCACCATGTGCCGGTGACGGCCGAGAGGCGGCTGCAGGCCTTCGAGGCGATCGAGCGCATCTTCGAGGCGCTGGCGGCCGACGTGATGGTGCTGGCGCGCTACATGCAGATCCTGCCGCCGCCGCTGTGCGCGCGGCTCTCGGGGCGGATCATCAATATCCATCACAGCTTCCTGCCCTCGTTCGTCGGCGCCAATCCCTATCGCCAGGCGTACGAGCGCGGCGTGAAGATCATCGGCGCCACCTGCCATTACGTCACCGAGGCGCTCGATGCCGGGCCGATCATCGAGCAGGACGTGGTTCGCATCCATCATGGCGATACCGTCGAGCGCCTGATCGCACTGGGACAGGACGTCGAGAAGAACGTGCTGGCCCGCGGGCTGAGATATCACCTGGAGGACCGCGTGCTGCGGCACGGCAACAAGACGGTGGTGTTCGCCTGATGGCTCGCCGGACGGTGCTGCTGTTGCCGGCGCTGCTGTTGCCGGCGCCGGTGTTCGCCGACTTCAGCGGCCGCATCGGCGCCGGCTATCAATACGCCGGCTTCGATGGCGGTCCGCGGGACGGCGATGCGAATCTGGTCGGGGCGCAGCTTGCCTTCACCGAGCTGCAGCCGAGCGGCGTGTTCGGTGAGCTCGAGCTGCAGGGCTTTATCGGTGAGGGCGACGGTGAAGCCGCGTCGGCCGACGATCGCTATGCCGAGGCCGCCTATCGCTTCGGACGGCTCGGGATCGCCGATGCCGGCGTCTACACCGGCATCGGCTATCGCCATCAGGAGGCCGAGCTGGGCGAGGAGGAATTGCAGCTCGCTGCCGCCTACAGTCCCTTTGGCGTGCAGTGGCTTGGCCGGCTCTGGGGTCTGGAGACCGCGGCGCGGGCCGAAGCGCAATGGCTCTGGCAGGTCGATGGCGAGCTCGGCGCGGACGATGAATACGTCGATGATCCCGGCTGGGGCCTGCAGGCTGTGATGCAGGTGCGCTTCACCACCTTCGGGCTGCCGCTGGGTCTGGACCTGCGCTACCGGCTGCTTAGCACCGAGGCCGAGGACGGCGAGACGCTCGAGACCCAGTTGTTCGGGCTGGCCTTGAGCTACTACCTCTAGCCGTCCTGCCGATACCCGCTTCTGGGTGCCGCCGTATCTCTCCTGCTCTGTCTGATTCCCGGGCGCCCGCCGCGGTGGCGGTGCGTCGTGCCTGTCCGATCCGTGCCGGTGACAGCGGTCGCCATTGAATAAATCTTGTTCAATACTTGTACAGGTGTTGTGCAACTGCTAGTCTCGCCTTCGACACGAGGCCGGATCAGAAGCACCTTGCCTGCCGGCTTGTACAATTTGCGTAGCACGTGAGGGTGCGGGATGAAGATTGCAGTGGTGGGTTCCGGTGCTGCGGGCATGACGGCCGCGTGGCTGCTGCAGCGTCGACACGAGGTGGTGGTCTTCGAGCGTGAGCCGCGCATCGGCGGCCATGCGCACACGGTGGACGTGCGGGAAGACGGGCATCGGGTGTCTATCGATACCGGCTTCATCGTGTACAACGAGCGCAACTACCCGAACCTGTGCGGCCTGTTCGAGCAGCTTCGCGTGCCGACGCAGGCGAGCGACATGTCCTTTGGCGCCAGCATCGGCAACGGCGCGATCGAATACGCCGGCAGCGATCTAAACACCCTGTTCGGTCAGCGTCGCAACCTGATGCGGCCGAGCCACTGGTCGATGCTGCGCGAGATTCTGCGGTTCAATCGCGAGGCCCGGGCGGTGCTGGACGATGTCGCGATCGACGAGCAGACGCTGGGCGACTTTCTGGTCGAGCGGCGGTTTGGGCGGGCCATGATCGATCGCTACCTGATGCCGATGGCCGCCGCCATCTGGTCCTGCCCGACCGCGGTGATGCTCGACTTCCCGGCGCGCAGCTTCCTGCAGTTCTTCCACAACCATGGGCTGCTGGATCTGAACGACCGGCCGCAGTGGCGGACCGTGCTGGGCGGCAGCCGTGAATATCTCCAGGCGATGCGGGCGGATTTTCGCGGCCGCATCGCCACGGGCGAAGCCGTGCGCGGCGTGCGGCGTGAGCAGGGCGGGGTGCGGGTGCGCACCGATGCCGGCGAGCACGATTTCGATCGGATCGTGCTCGCCTGCCACGCCGACGAGACGCTGACGCTGCTGGAGGATGGCAGCTTCTGGGAGCGCCAGCTGCTCGGCGCCTTCAGCTACCAGCCGAACCGTGTGCTGCTGCATACCGACACGGCGCTGATGCCGCGTCGCCGGCGCGTGTGGTCGAGCTGGAACTACCTCGCCGACAGGGCGAGCACGGACGAGCGACGGGTGTCGGTGACGTACTGGATGAACCGCCTGCAGAACCTCCCCACGCAGCGGGACTACTTCGTCAGCCTGAATCCGCTGCACGAGCCGCGACCGGAGTGTGTGGTCGGCGAATACCACTACGATCATCCGGTCTTTCGTACCGGCGCGCTGCATGCCCAGCATATGCTGCACCGGTTGCAGGGGGATCGGCAGACCTGGTTCTGCGGCGCCTATTTCGGCTACGGCTTCCACGAAGACGCCGTGAGTTCCGCGGTGGCGGTGGCCGGCGCCTTCGGCATCGAGGCGCCCTGGCGGGAGCGCGGGCAGGTGGTGCCATTGCGCCGTGCGGCGCGATCGGTCGGCAGCCTGGGTCTGGCGGAGGCCGGCTGATGCAGGGCGGGCAGCTGTATCGGACCGGCGTGGTCCATGCGCGGCCGCGGCTGTCGCCGTACCGGTTCCGCTATCGTCTGTTCCACCTGCTGCTGGACGTCGACCGGCTACCAACGACCGCGCGGCGCCTGCGCCTGTTCTCCTACAACCGCACGAACCTGCTGAGCTTTCACGATCGCGACTTCGGCCCCGGCGACGGCTCGACGCCGCGCGCCTGGCTGGAGCCGCTGCTGCGGCGCCACGGGCACGCCTTCGAACTCGTCCGGATCGAGGTGTTGTGCATGCCGCGCGTGCTCGGGAAGGCCTTCAACCCGCTGACCGTGTGGTACTGCCGCGACGCCCGGGACGCGCTGCGTGCGGTCGTGTGCGAAGTGCACAACACGTTCGGTGAACGCCATTCCTATGTGCTTGGTACCGATGGGGATGAGCGCGCCGAACGTGAGGTCCACCGGGCACCGAAGCGTTTCTTCGTCTCCCCCTTCCTGCCGCTGGCGGGTGCCTACGAGTTCCGCCTGCGGCTGCCGGGCAAGCGGATCGGCGTGCAGATCGACTATCGCGTCGCCGGCATGTCACTCCTGCATGCAAGTCTGCAGGGGGCGGCAGCGCCGCTGGACGATTGGCAGCTGGCCCGGGCCCTGGCCCGGATGCCGCTGCAGACCCTGCGGGTGGTCGCCGGCATTCACTGGCAGGCGCTGAGGCTCTGGTGGCGAGGCACACCGATGTTCGACCGGCTTCAGATGCAGGAGGTATGAAGCGATGACCGCACCCGACGTTCAGGGCGTCCCCGAGACGGCAACATCCCCCGTGCTGGCCGGACGGCTGGCCATGCGCATCCGCGAGGCCGCGGTCGGCCGGCTGACGCTGCGCGACGGTCACGGCAAGGCGCAGCAGTTCGCGGGCGATACGCCCGGTCCGCACGCCGAGGTGTTGCTGCACCGGCGACGCGCGATCCGCCGGATGATGCTCGGCGGCGACATCGGCCTGCTGGAGGCCTACATGGATGGCGACTGGGATACACCCGACCTGGCCGCCGTGCTGACCTGGGGGGTCCGCAACGAACAGTCGCTGGGCGCCGCCCTGCAGGCGAGCTTCGTGCTGCGCCAGCTCAACCGGCTGCTGCATCGACGCCGGGCGAACACGCGCCGCGGCAGCCGTCGCAACATTGCCGCGCACTACGACCTGGGCAACGCCTTCTATCGGTTGTGGCTCGATCCCACCATGACCTATTCCTGCGGGATCTATCCGGAGGCGCAGACCACGCTGGCGCAGGCGCAGCTGGAGAAGTACGAGCACATGCTGGCGCTGCTCCGGCTCGAGCCGGAGCAGCATCTGCTGGAAATCGGCTCGGGCTGGGGAGGCTTTGCGATATACGCCGCCCAGCGCACGGGCTGCCGCGTGACCAGCATTACGCTGTCGCGCGAGCAGCTGGCCGAGGCGCAGGCGCGCGCCGAGGCCGCCGGCGTCGCGGATCGGGTGCAGTTCGTGTATCGCGACTATCGCGACGAGGCCGGAACATACGATCGGATCGTCTCGATCGAGATGTTCGAGGCGGTCGGTGAGCAGTTCTGGGGTGCCTACTTCAGCCGGCTGCGCCGGTGTCTGCGGCCGGGCGGATGGGCTGCGCTGCAGGTGATCACCATCGACGAGGCCAGTTTCCCCGCCTACCGGCAGGGCACGGACTTCATCCAGCGCTACATCTTCCCCGGCGGCATGCTGCCCTCGCCCAGCGCCTTCGCCGAGGCGGCGGCGGCGGCCGGCCTGCGTACCGGCGAGCGTCATTTCTATGGACCGCATTACGACCGTACGCTTGGGGACTGGGACCGCGCGATCATCGCCCATGCCGAGGCGCTGACCGCGCTGGGCCTGGACGATCGCTTCCAGCGGATGTGGCGGGCCTATCTCGCCTACTGCCAGGCCGGCTTTCGCACCGGCCGGCTGGACCTGATGCAGACCGTGCTCACGGCGCCCTGATGAGCGCCTATGCCAACGGCCAGGCCGTACCTGGATCGATCCTGCGCGCTTACGGTGCGCCCTCGCTGCCGGTGGCGGTGCTGGCGGTGCCGCTGTTCATCTACCTGCCGCCCTACTATGGCGATGACCTCGGCATGAGCCTGAGCATCGTCGGCGCGGTGCTGCTGATCGCCCGGCTGTGGGATGTGGGTACCGATCCACTGATCGGTACCCTCAGCGATCGGCTCGCCACCCGCTGGGGGCGCCGTCGGCCCTGGATCGTGGCCGGTATCCCGCTGCTGCTACTCGCCGTGTGGCAGCTGTTCCAGCCGCCCGCGGACCCCGGGGCGGCGCATCTGCTCGGCTGGACGCTGCTGGCCACGTTGGCCTGGACGCTGATCTCGCTGCCCTACAACGCCTGGGGCGCCGAGCTGTCCGGCGACTATCATCAGCGCACGCGCATCTACGGTGCCTCGCAGGCGTTCGCGATCATCGGCACCGTGGTGGGCATCGTGCTGCCGGCTGCAGTGCAGGCCAGCGGCGGTTCCAGGGCCGAGGCGCTGGCGGCCGTGTTCTGGTTGGTGGCGCTGTCGCTGCCGCTGGCCGGTCTATGGTTGCTGCGGCGGGTGCCCGACGCCTCGGCGGCGCCGGATGCGACCGACTGGCGTGACAGCCTTCGCCTGCTGCGGGAGAACGCGCCCTTTCGGCGGCTGGTGCTGGCCTATCTGCTGAACGGCATCGCCAATGGTCTGCCGGCCAGCCTGTTCCTCATCTTTGCCGAACATTTCATCGGCGCCGATGAACGGGCCAGCGGGCTGCTGCTGCTGGTGTACTTCGGCACCGGCTTTCTCGCCCTGCCGATCTGGTTGCTGGCGGCCCGCCGCTTCAGCAAGCACCGCGTCTGGTGCGTGGCGATGCTCTACACCTGCGCGGTATTCGTCTGGGTGCCCTTCCTGGAGCCCGGGCAGTTCTGGGCGTTTTTTGCCATCTGTCTGTTCTCCGGCGCGGCGGTCGGTGCGGATCTGGCGCTGCCCTCGGCGATGCAGGCGGACGTGGTGGACGAGGACGCCGTCCGCAGCGGGGCCTCGCGCGCCGGGTTGTATTTCGCACTCTGGGGCATGGCCACCAAGCTGGCCCTCGCGTTGGCGGTAGGCGTGGCCTATCCGCTGCTCGACCTGGTCGGCTTCGATACCGATGCCGACAACACGCGCAGCGCGCTGATGGTGCTGGCGTTGCTCTACGGCGCCGGTCCGGTGCTGATCAAGCTGGTTTCGGTTGCGCTGATGTGGGGCTTCCCGCTCACGGCCGAGCGTCAGGCGTCGCTGCGCGCGGATGTGCGCGAGGGCGCCGCTCCTTCCACTTCTCTGTCTCGGGAATTGATGTCATGAATTGGCGTGGTATTTCGCTCGTGTTGCTGATCCTGTTGCTCGGCGGCTGCGCCGGCGTCAATCCGCAGGTCTATGCCGATCAGGAGCCGGCGCTGGATCTGTTCGACTACTTCGAGGGCGAATCGCGCGCCTGGGGCATCTTCCGCGACCGCGCTGGCGAAGTGCGTCGGCGCTTTACGGTCGATCTGGTGGGTACGGTCGAGGGCGATCTGCTGACGCTGGAGGAAGACTTCCTCTACGCCGACGGCGAGCAGGACCGGCGCGTGTGGCGCATCCGCCGCGTTGGACCGAACCGATATGAGGGTCGCGCGGACGACATCATCGGCGTGGCTGCCGGCGAGGCTCATGGACCGGCGCTGAACTGGCAGTACGACGTGGCGCTCACGGTCGGCGAGCGGGACGTGAAGGTGCACTTCAACGACTGGATGTATCTGCAGCCGGACGGCGTGCTGCTGAACGTGGCGGAGGTGAGCAAGTTCGGCGTGCGCGTGGGCGAGGTGACCATCGCCTTCCGGCGCGACTAGCCGGCCGGGTCGAGCAGGGCGGGCAGTTCGGTGAGCGAGCGGATCTGCAGCGGCGCCGGCCCGGCATGCGTCCAGGGGCGTGCCTGCGGGTTGTACCAGACCGGTACGGCCCCGGCCTCCCGGGCGCCGATGACGTCGCATTCCGGATGATCGCCGACGTGCCAGACCGCCGGCGGCGGCAGTGCCAGGGCCGCGAACAGCGAGTCGAAGGCCTGCGGGTCGGGTTTGGCGACACCAAGATCCTCGGCGCTCAGGCGACGCTCGAACAGGTGCGCAATGCCGATGCGACGCAGGTCGGCGTTGCCGTTGGTCAGGGTCGCCAGCCGGCGGCGCGGGCGCAGGCGGCGCAGCGTGGGCAGCACCTCGGGATACAGCGTCACCCGACTGCGCCACTGGCGGAACACCGCAAAGGCAGCATCGCCGGCGAGCGCCGGGTAGTCGCTTTCGCGCGCCACCCGGCGCAGTGCGCGCAGCCGCAGTTCCGTGTTGTGGTGGGCGAGTTCGGGCCGGTGCAGCGCCAGCTCGTCCATTCGCGCGCGGATGCCCGGGTTGGCCAGGCGCTCGGCCATGCGCGGATAGCGCCGCTGCAGGAAGACGTTGACGGCTCGCTCGGCACGCTGCAGCACGGGCATGACGTCCCAGAAGGTGTCGTCGAGATCGAAGCTGACGGCCTGGCAGGGGGTCATCCGAGACGCTTTCTTACCTGCCGCAGCAGCGCGCCGAGCACGGGAATCTGCTCGTAGACCTGTTGGCCGGCGTCCCAGTAGTCGCGATGCTCGTGGGCGCGGCCATCCGGCGCGAAGCGGACATGCGAGGTGCCGAGAATCTGCCGCTCGCGCTCGGGCTGCCAGCGCCTGAGCCGGAAGTCGAGCCGCCACAGCAGAAAACCGGTCTCGTCCGCAGCGGCCTGATCCAGGATTGTGAAGCGGGCCGTCTGGCAGGCTTCGAACATGTGCCGGAACACAGTCTGGGTCGCCTCAAGATCATGGAGATCGTTGAAGGGGTCCCGAAAGTGTACCGCGGGTGTCATGACGGTACCCATGCGCTCGACGTCGGCCTGACGCATGGCGGCGAAGAACTCAGCATATCGGCCCAGCGCGACCGACGTGTGCAGAACAGTGCCTTGATCACGGGTTGTATCGTTCATATACAGATGCGTCGGTCGCCTACGCTATTGAAATGCGTTAGAATTGAACACATAGGAAAGAATTTGTACATCAGTTTCGCGAACCAGGCTGAGGAGGCGGGAAGCCGTGTCTGACACTGCCCATTCAGACGAGCTGTTCCCGATTCGCACCGTCTCCACGCTGACCGGGGTGAATCCGGTCACGCTGCGCGCCTGGGAGCGACGCTACGGGATCGTGCAGCCACAGCGTACGCCGAAAGGCCACCGATTGTATTCGGCGGAGGATGTCGAGCGCATTCACCGGGTGCTGGGACTGCTCGAACGGGGCATCTCCATCGGTCAGGTGCGCCAGCTGCTAGAGGCCTCGGGCGCCGAGGAAGAGGCTGCTGCGCCGCGGGGCCCCTGGGATGACTATCTCGATCGAATGGTTGCGGCCATCGCGCGCTATGACGAAGCGGCGATGAATCTCATCTACAACGAAGCGCTGGCGCTGTATCCGATTGGCGTGGTCACGCGAGAGCTGATCGTGCCGCTGCTGCACGAGCTTGGCAGGCGGTGGGAGACGGGCGAGGGTACTGTCGCCCAGGAGCATTTCTTCAGCGTCTTCATGCGCCACAAGCTCGGGGCGCGCTTCCATCATCTGCTGACCCATGCCCGGGGCCCGAAGTTGCTGTGCGCCTGTCTGCCGGGCGAGCAGCACGAGCTTGGCCTCATGCTGTTCTGCCTGGAGGCACTGGATCTGGACTTCCGGGTCGTGCTGCTCGGCGCCAACACACCGCTCGAAGAGCTGCCGCAGGCATTGCGACGTTCATTCAGCGATGCAGTGGTGCTGGCCGGTACCGGCTGCCGGTCGGGTACGGACGCCGACCTGCCGGCGCAGCTGCGCCGGCTGGTCCAGCAGGTCGGGGTGCCGGTGGTCGTGGGTGGGCGTGTGTCCACGCGCCTTAGCGAGGAGATCCAGCGCGCCGGCGCCATCCCGCTGGGGCAGGAAATCCAACCCGGCCTGCGCCGGCTGGGCGAAGTGCTGAACTACTCTCGGCCGCTGAATACCCATCGGGCCTGACCCTTTTTGCTGTTGCGCCTGCCGGCCACGCCGGTGGCGCGCCCGTCGGACCCGTACCGCCGATAGCACCGGCGATCCCGCGTGCGTATCGCGTGGTTGGTGACACCCCCAGTGCCTGCTGGCCGCCTGCCCCGCCGCATCCCGCTGCCGATGCGCCGCGGCACACACGATCGGCAGCGACAGTCTTGCTATCCTTGGACCCGTAAGAGGCGCCGCCACCCCCGGCGAAAGGAGCGAAGATGCGCGCGCTGCCCCCCTCCCTGCCAACCGAAGGACTGCTGGTCGGGTGGTCGCTGGAGGCGGGCTGGCGCCGGCCGTTATTCGGCTTCAGGCCGCGGGACGACAGCTACCCCTCGCCGGCACGGGCGCTCGAGCCCATCCTCGACGCATCGGAGGGTCATCTGCTGACGGTGGCGCCGACCGGTGCAGGCAAGGGGGTCAGCTGCATCATTCCGGCGCTGCTGCGCTATCCCGGGCCGGTGGTGGTGGTCGATCCGAAAGGAGAGAACTATGCGGTCACGGCGCGCCGCCGGCGGGAGATGGGACAGGAGGTCATCCTCTTCGATCCCTTCCATGTCACCGCGGCGACCTCACGTCACCGACTGAACCCGCTGGATCTCGCCAATCCGGATTCCGCCGCGTTCGTTGAGGATGTCGCGACGCTGGCGCATCTGGTCGGGACCAATCCGGCGCACGTGGATCGCGATCACAACCCCTTCTGGGCGCAGATGGCGCGGACGCTGGTGACAGCGGCCATCATGGATGTGCTGACGATGCCGGATTCGGAGACAGCCACCCTGCCGGCCGTGCGGTCGCTGATCGGCCAGTCCATGCGCAGTCTGATCGAGCGTTCGGCGCGCTGGCGGGATGCGCCCCACCCTGAGCTTCGGCGCCTGGCCTCGCTGATGCAGCATCCGGCGGTCGAGACGATGGGCGGCTACTGGACGGTTGCCGTCAATCAGCTCGATTTCCTCAAGGGCCAGCAGGTAGCGACACATCTGGCGGCGTCCGATCTCGACCTGAATCACGTCTACGATGGTGCGCCGCTGTCGATCTACCTGGTGCTCCCACCCGACAAGCTGGAGAGCCACGCGCCGTTGCTGCGCCTGTGGATCGGGGTGCTGACCGGCACGTTGGCCCGCCGTGGCAGCCGTCCGGTGCAGGACACGCTGCTGCTCGTGGACGAGGCGGCGCAGCTGGGGGAACTGCCGCAACTGCGCCAGGCCATCACCCTGCTGCGCGGGTATGGCGTACGGGTCTGGTCGTTCTGGCAGGATCTCAGCCAGCTCCAGCGCCTGTACCCGGACTGGCAGACGATCCTGAACAACTCGCGAATCCAGCAGTATTTCGGCGCGACCACGGCGTTGGCGGCCGATGCCGTGGTCGCCGTCTCCGGCTACGGCCCGCGTGACGAGATCCTCGAGCTCGGCCGCGATGAGATGATCCTGAATGTCGCCGGCGACGAACCGGTGGTCGTGCGCAAGCCGAACTACCGCAGCGACCCGCCCTTCAGGGGCCGATTCGATGCCAATCCGTTGTACGGCGGCACCGAGGTGACGGACGAGGTCCACTCCCGTCCCATTTTCCGGCGCACGGTCGCGCCGCGAGCTGCGGCATCGTCGGCCGGGCTGCGCGAGCGCATGATACTGGCACGAGGGCTGTTCCATCCCGTACCGGCGCGATGCTGGGATGAACAGCACGGCGAGCAGCGGCTGATACGGCTGGCGCAGGCCGGCATCGCCGGCGCGGCGACTGATCCGGAAAAGGGCCTGAAGGTGCGGGTCTGCAGGCTGCCGTTCTACGAGCGCTACGACTGGGCAGAACTGTCCGATCGGCAGGCGCCGCGCCACGTCGCCTACTTGCTGATCGGCGAGGCGATGAAACCACTGTCGCTGGCAGGCGATGCGAATGCCATCAAGCATGCCAATGAGCTGGCTCCGCTCCGGCTCCGGCGCGTGCATGCCGCGCGTTATCTGGAATTCTACTGTGCCTCGCTGATTGCCGAGCATGGCCGGCTGCTGGTCATCGACGATGTCAACGAGTTGGAATGGAGTGTGCCGGCGGACGGAAGTCTGCTGGCAGCGCTGGCCACGGATATCGTGCCGCCCCACATCGAGGGCGGTGAGCTGCGCGAAGGCGGGCTGCTGATGAGCGCCACGGTGCTCTATGGCCAGACGCTGGCCCGCAGCCGGTTCCGGGTCGCTGCCGACGGCGCGGTCGACCTGCTGGAGGAGGTGCCGCTGTACGTGGATCTTGACGTCGTTCCCGACGTTGCGCGGCTGCCCTATCTCGGTCAGTTCGACTCGCAGGGCGAATTCACGCCGTTCCGCCTTTGAGCCCTAGCGCGGTGCGGGCGTTTCAGTCGGCGTGCCAGGCGGGGCTGTAGGCGTGGACGGCCTCGATCATGGCGCCGGCGACCTCCGGGTCGACGTCCGGCGTGATGCCGTGGCCGAGATTGAAGATGTGACCCTCGCCGGCACCGAAGCTCGCCAGCACGCGCTGCACTTCGGCACGCACCGCCGGCGCCCCGGCCACCAGCACCGCCGGATCCAGATTGCCCTGCAGCACGACCCGTTTGCCCACGCGCGCACGCGCGGCGCCGAGTTCGGTCGTCCAGTCGATACCCAGACCGTCGGCGCCGGTCGCGGCCAACGACTCCAGCCATTGCCCGCCGCCCTTGGTGAAGACGATCACGGGCACGGCCGGATGGCTGGCCTTCAGCGCCTGCACGATCTGCTGCAGGTAGCGTCGCGAAAAGGTCTCGAACGCCGGCGTCGTCAGCGCCCCGCCCCAGGTGTCGAACACCTGCACGGCCTGCGCGCCGGCGTCGATTTGCGCCTGCAGGTAGGCCACCACGGACTGCGTCAGCCGGGCGAGCAGCTCGTGCAGCAACGCCGGCGCGCCGTAAGCCATCGCCTTGATGCGGTGGAAGTCCCGGCTGCCGCGGCCCTCGACCATGTAGCTGGCGAGGGTCCAGGGGCTGCCCGAGAAGCCGAGCAGCGGTACCCGACCGTCGAGCTCGCGACGGATCAGGCGCACGGCGTCGAGCACGTAGCCAAGATCGCTGGCCACATCGGGAACCGGCAGCGCAGTGATATCGGCGGCGGTGCGCAGCGGCCGCTCGAACTGCGGCCCCTCCCCCTCCACGAAGTGCAGGCCGAGGCCCATCGCGTCCGGGATGGTGAGGATGTCCGAGAAGAGGATGGCCGCGTCCAGCGGATAGCGCGCCAGCGGCTGCAGCGTCACCTCGCAGGCCAGCTCGGGTGTGCGGCACAACGTCATGAAGTTGCCCGCCTGTTCGCGCACCCGGCGGTACTCCGGCAGGTAGCGCCCGGCCTGTCGCATCATCCACACCGGGGTGCGCGGCACCGGCTGGCGCGCCAGCACGCGCAGGATCAGGTCGTTGCGCATCGCGGGTCCCTCAGTCGGCCGCTGCGGCGGCGATCTCGCGCTGGATGCGGCGCGCTGCCCCGGCGGGATCGGCAGCATCGCGGATCGGGCGGCCGACGACCAGATAATCGGCGCCCTGGGTGATGGCGGCGTGCGGCGTGACGATACGTTTCTGGTCGTCCTCCGCGCGGTTGTCCACCGGGCGGACGCCGGGCGTCACCACCAGCAGGTGCGCGTCGAGGGCGGCACGAATGGCGGTCAGTTCCATGCCGGAGGCGACCACGCCGGCGCAGCCGGCCTCCAGTGCCCGCCGGGCTCGCGACACCACCAGCGCGGTGGGATCGCAATCGAAGCCGAGATCGTCCAGGTCACCACGGTCCAGACTGGTCAGCGCCGTGACAGCCAGGATCTGCAGCGGCCCCGCCGCGGCCACGGCCGCCTCCATCATCGCCTGATTGCCGTGCACGGTGGTGAAGGTGGCGCCACGGTCCGCCAGCTGCGCCACCGCCCGGCCGACCGTGGCAGGCACGTCGAAGAACTTCAGGTCGACGAAAACCTGCTTCCGGCGCCGCACCAGTTCATCGAGCAATGTGAAGCCGGCGCCGGCCATGAATAGCTCGAGCCCCAGCTTGTAGAAGCCGACCACGCCCTCGAGCCGGTCGATCAGCACGCGGGCCGCCGCGAGGTCGGGCACGTCGAGCGCGAAGATCAGCCGGTCGGCGGCGTCGGGGACGGCCATGATGCTAGACCTGCAGGTAGTCGAGGATGCCCTTGGCTGCCTCGCGCCCTTCCCACACGGCGGTCACCACCAGATCCGAGCCACGCACCATGTCGCCGCCGGCGAACACGCGCGGGTTGCTGGTCTGGTAGGGATAGGCGCCGGCGCTGGTGACCACGCGCCCGCTGCGATCGCAGGCGACCTCGATCGACTCCAGCCAGCCCGGCGGGCTCGGCCGGAAGCCGAATGCCATCAACACGCTGTCGGCCGCCACAATCTCCTCGGAATCGGGGACCGGCTCCGGCCGGCGGCGGCCGCGTTCGTCCGGCTCGCCGAGCTGGGTCAGCACGAACTTGACGCCCTCGACCCTGCCGTCGCCGACGATTTCCACCGGCTGGCGGTTGAACAGGAACTGCACGCCCTCGTCGACGGCATTGCGGTATTCCCGCTTGGAGCCGGGCATGTTGTCCTCGTCGCGCCGGTAGGCGCAGACCACCTTGGCGGCGCCCTGGCGGATCGAGGTGCGGTTGCAGTCCATGGCGGTGTCGCCGCCACCGAGCACGATCACCTGCCGGTCCTGCATGCTGATGTGTCGCTCGCCGATCGGATCCAGGCGCATGGTGCGCCGGACGTTGGAGATCAGGAACGGCAGTGCCTCGTGCACACCGGGCAGATCCTCGCCCGGGAAGCCGCCGCGCATCGCCGTGTAGGCACCCATGCCGAGGAAGACGGCGTCGTATTCCTCCAGCAGCGCCTCGATCTGCACATCGCGCCCGATCTCGACGTTCAGGCGAAATTCGATGCCCATGCCTTCCAGCAGGCGCCGGCGGGTCTGCACCACTTCCTTCTCGAGCTTGAAGGGCGGGATGCCGAAGGTCAGCAGGCCGCCGATCTCTGGATGACGGTCGTAGACCACGGCCTCGACGCCGTTGCGCGTGAGGATGTCTGCCGCACCGAGGCCCGCCGGGCCGGCACCGATGATGGCAACCCGGCGGCCGGTGGTCTGGACATGCGAGAGGTCAGGGCGCCAGCCCCGCTTGACCGCCTCGTCGGTGATGTACTTCTCGATCGAGCCGATGGTGATGGCGCCGAGCCCGTCGTTCATCGTGCAGGCGCCCTCGCAGAGTCGGTCCTGCGGACAGACACGGCCGCATACCTCCGGCAGCGTGTTGGTCTGGTGGGCGAGATCCGCCGCCTCGAACAGGTTGCCCTCGCGGATCAGCTTGAGCCAGTTCGGGATGTAGTTATGGACCGGGCATTTCCACTCGCAGTACGGATTGCCGCAGGCGATGCAGCGGCTGGCCTGCGAGGCCGCCGTCTCTGGATCGAACTGGCCGTAGATCTCGTCCCAGCGCTTGATACGCACCTCGACGGCCTTGCTCGGAGGGTCCTGACGCGGCACGGCCAGGAAGTGCAGGGGGTCGGTCTTGCTCATAGTTCGCAGGTTCAGGCGGCAGTGCGCAGCGAGTCCAGCAACTCGCCGAGGTCGATGGCCTTCGGCTTGACCAGCCAAAAGTAGTAGACGTAGTCCGAGAAGCCGTCGAGCAACTCGCGGCCCCACGCGCTGCGGGTGTGGGCGACGTGCTCGGCAATCAGCTCCTTCAGATAGGCGCGGTAGGCCTCCATCTGTTCGGTGCCGACCCGGTGGATGTCGATCAGCTCATGGTTGTGGCGGTCGACAAAGGTGCGCTCCATGTCGAGCACGTAGGCCAGGCCGCCGGTCATGCCGGCGCCGAAGTTGACGCCGGTGCTGCCCAGCACCGCCACCACGCCGCCGGTCATGTACTCACAGCCGTGATCGCCGACGCCCTCGACCACCGCGGTGGCACCGGAGTTGCGCACGGCGAAGCGTTCGCCCGCGAGGCCGGCCGCATACAGGTGTCCGCCGGTGGCGCCGTACAGGCAGGTGTTGCCCATGATCACCGTCTCGCGGCTGACGAAGCGGCTGCCGGCGGAGGGCGCCAGCACGAGCTTGCCGCCGGCCATGCCCTTGCCGACATAGTCGTTGGCATCGCCTTCCAGATACATATGCAGGCCGCCGGCGTTCCAGACACCGAAACTCTGGCCCACGGTGCCGGTCAGGTGCACCTTCAGCGGGTGCTTGTCCATGCCGCGGTTGCCATGACGGCGGGCGATCTCGCCGGAGATCCGCGCGCCGATCGAGCGGTTGTTGTTCTGCACCAGGTAGTGGAACTCGCCGCCCTGGCGCGCTTCGATGGCCGGCAGCATGTCGCGCACCATCTGTTCGGCGAGCAGCCCCTGGTCGAACGGCTCGTTCTTCGGCACCCCGCAGAGCTGCGCCTTGTCCTGAAGTCCGCCGTCGCTGAGGATCGGTTGCAGGTCGAGATGGCGGGTCTGCGGCGTCTGCCCGGGCAGCGCCTCGAGCAGATCCGTGCGCCCGACCAGCGCCGCCAGCGAGGGCACTCCCAGGCGTGCCAGCCACTCGCGCGTGTCCTCGGCCACGAAGCGGAAGTAGTTGATGACCATCTCCGGCAGGCCGATGAAGTGCTTGGCACGCAGCACGTTGTTCTGCGTCGCCACGCCGGTGGCACAGTTGTTCAGATGGCACACGCGCAGATACTTGCAGCCGAGCGCCACCATCGGCCCGGTGCCGAAGCCGAAGCTTTCGGCGCCAAGGATGGCCGCCTTGACGACGTCCAGGCCGGTCTTCAGGCCGCCGTCGGTCTGCAGGCGCACCTTGTCGCGCAGGTCGTTCGCCCGCAGCGTCTGATGCGTTTCGGCCAGGCCGAGCTCCCAGGGCGTGCCGGCGTACTTGACCGAGGTCAGCGGGCTGGCGCCGGTGCCGCCGTCGTAGCCGGAGATGGTGATCAGATCGGCGTAGGCCTTGGCCACGCCGGCCGCGATCGTGCCGACGCCGGGTTCGGCGACCAGCTTCACTGAGACCAGGGCCTGCGGATTGACTTGCTTGAGGTCGAAGATCAGCTGCGCCAGGTCCTCGATGGAGTAGATGTCGTGGTGCGGCGGCGGCGAGATGAGCGCCACGCCCGGCTTGGAATAGCGCAGCCGGGCGATCATCTCGTTGACCTTGTGGCCGGGCAGCTGCCCGCCCTCGCCGGGCTTGGCGCCCTGGGCGACCTTGATCTGCAGCACCTCGGCGTTCACCAGGTAGTGCGGCGTGACGCCGAAGCGGCCAGAGGCGACCTGCTTGATCTTGCTCATCCGCTCGGTGCCGTAGCGCGAGGGATCCTCGCCCCCCTCACCGGAGTTCGACCGCCCGCCGAGCCGGTTCATGGCCGTGGCGAGCGCCTCGTGCGCTTCCGGCGAGAGCGCGCCGAGCGACATGCCGGCCGAGTCGAAGCGCGGCAGGATGGCCTCGATCGGCTCCACCTCATCCAGCGGCAGCGGCGTGTCCGCCAGCCTGGGCTGCAGCAGATCGCGCAGGCAGGTGGTCGGCCGGCCGTCGACCTGCGCGACATACTCCTTGAAGGTGGCGTAGTCGCCGTGCTGCACCGCCGCCTGCAGCAGCGCGATCACATCGGGGTTGTAGGCGTGGTATTCGCCGCCGTGCACGTACTTCAGCACGCCGCCGTGTTCGGGCAGCTTGCGCGGGTTCCAGGCGCGCCACACCACGCTCTTCACGTCCTGCTCCAGATCCTCGAAGCGGGCCCCCTGGATGCGGCTGGTGGTGTCCTTGAAGCACAGCGCGACGATCTGCTCGTGCAGGCCGACGATCTCGAACAGCTGCGCTCCCCGGTAGCTGGCGATCGTGGAGATCCCCATCTTGGAGATGATCTTGTAGAGGCCCTTGTTGATGCCCTTGCGGTAGTTCTCGGCCAGGGCCGGGGCCAGCATCTTGTCGATCTCGCCGCGCTTGGCCAGCTGGTGGAGGATCTCGTAAGCCAGATACGGGTAGATCGCCGTGGCACCGTAGCCGAGCAGCACCGCGAAGTGATGCGGATCACGGGCGGTGGCGGTCTTCACCACCAGGTTGGCGTCGGTGCGCAGGCCGGCCTGCACCAGGCGATGATGGATCGCGCCGGTGGCCAGCAGGGCATGCACGGGAAAGCGTTCACGTTCGATGGCGCTGTCGTCCAGCACCAGGATGACCTTGCCGGCCCGCACGGCCGCCTCGGCCCGCTCGGCCAGATCCCGCACGGCCTCCGCCAGCGGCGTCTGCAGCGGGTAGTTCAGATCCAGCGTCTGGCTGGCATAGCCCGGCTCGTCGAGCTCCATCAGCCGGCGGAACTTGCCCTCCGAGAGCACCGGCGAGTCGATCAGCAGCCGCGCGGCGTGATCGGCCGTCTCCTCGAAGATGTTGCGTTCCGCGCCGAGGCAGGTCTCCAGCGACATCACGATCTGTTCGCGCAGCGGGTCGATCGGCGGGTTGGTGACCTGCGCGAACTGCTGGCGGAAGTAGTCGTACAGCGGCCGGCTGCGAGAGGACAACACGGCGAACGGCGTGTCGTCGCCCATCGAGCCGACCGCTTCCTGGCCGGCCTCGGCCAGCGGTCGCAGGATCTGGTCCTGTTCCTCGAAGGTCACGCCGAACAGCTTCTGGTAGACCTTGAAGATCTCCGGCGAGAGCGGCTCGGCGGTCAGTCGCCGGTCGTTGAGTTTGGATTCCACATGCCGGCTGTGCTCGCGCAGCCAGCGCTTGTAGGGCTTGCGCCGCGCCAGCAGGGCGTCGATGTCCGCCGGGCGCAGCAGCTCGCCGGTGTGCGTGTCCACGGCGATCATCTCGCCCGGCTTGAGCCGGCCCTTGGCCACCACCTGCTCCGGGCGGTAGTCCCACACGCCCACCTCGGAGGCCAGCGTGATGTGCCGGTCCTCGGTCAGCACGTAGCGCGCCGGGCGCAGGCCGTTGCGATCCAGCGTGCAGGCGGCGTAGCGGCCGTCGGTCAGCACGATGCCAGCCGGCCCGTCCCAGGGCTCCATGTGCATGGAGTGGTATTCGTGAAAGGCCCGCAGGTCCGGGTCCATCGTGTCGACGTTCTGCCACGCCGGCGGAATCAGCAGCCGCATGGCCCGGAAGATGTCCATGCCGCCGGCCACCAGCACTTCCAGCATGTTGTCGAGCGAACTGGAATCCGAGCCGGTGAGCGCGACGATCGGCTGCAGCTCGGCCAGCTCGGGCAGCAGCGGCGAGCTGAAGCGGCTGGCCCGTGCCACCGCCCAGTTGCGGTTGCCGCGCACGGTGTTGATCTCGCCGTTGTGCGCCAGATAGCGGAAGGGCTGCGCCAGCCGCCACTGCGGCAGGGTGTTGGTGGAGAAGCGCTGATGGAAGACGGCCAGCGAGGCGGCCAGTCGCGGATCTGCCAGGTCGCGGAACAGCACCGGCAGGTTCGCCGGCATGACCAGGCCCTTGTAGGCGATCACGTGCACCGCCAGGCTGGGCACGTAGAAGTGCGCATCGTCGGTCAACGTCTGTTCCGCCCGCCGCCGTGCGACGAACAGCGCCCGCTGGAACGCGGCGTCGTCACCCTCGGCCGGGCCGTGGACGAAGATCTGCTCGATGCGCGGCATGGAGCGCAGCGCCTCGTCGCCGCAGGCGCTCGGATCCAGCGGCACCTCGCGCCAGCCGGCAACGGCGAGGCCCCGTGCGGCCAGCGCGTCGGTCAGCACCCGCCGGGCCCGCTCCGCCGCATCGGCATCGTCCGGATGCATGAAGACCAGGCCGCTGGCGTATTGCTCGCCGAGCTCGATGCCGGCTTCGGCTGCCACTGCACGCAGGAAGGCATCGGGCTTTTTCACCAGCAGACCGCAGCCGTCGCCCGTCTTGCCGTCGGCCGCCACCGCACCGCGATGCGTCAGGCGCACCAGCGCCTTGATGGCGGTCTCGACCAGCCAGTGACTCGGTCGATCGTCCATGTGAGCGATCAGGCCGAAGCCGCAGTTGTCGCGTTCGAATTCCGGCCGGTAGAGGGTCGTGCTGAGGTCGATCATCGGCGAACTCCGTCGGCTTCCCGGGGGGCTCTGGCGAGCGCTGGCAAGGCGCGTGTCGCTCGCGACCGCAGGAAAGCGCGTGTTTGATGCAGGACGCCGGGGGGCGTCGGGGCTGAAACCGCCGGCACGGACGGCCGCCCAGTATAGCGCAATCGCGCTTGCCGCCGACCGTTCAGTCGGCGGTTGCGCCGAAGGCGCGCAGGGTGGCCTCGAGCGCCGCCGGTTCGACGTCGGCCGTGGTGATGGCATGACCCCAGCGCCGGAGCAGCACCAGGCGTAGCCGGCCGGCCAGCACCTTCTTGTCGCGCCCCATCAGCTCGTGCCAGCGCGAGAGCGTGAGCACCGGCGGGCTCAGCGGTAGATCCAGGGCCTGCAGCAGCTGTGCCAGGCGATGGCGATGGCCGGCCGTGAGCCAGCCCAGCCGGTGCGACAGGTCTGCCGCCATCAGCATGCCGGTGGCGACCGCCTCGCCATGTAGCCATGCGCGGTAGCCGGTGGCGGCCTCGATGGCGTGACCGAAGGTGTGACCGAGGTTCAGGATGGCGCGCTCGCCGGCCTCGCGCTCGTCGGCGGCAACGACCGCGGCCTTGATGCGGCAGGAGGTCTCGATCGCGTGGGAGAGCGCCTCGGCATCGCCGGCGAGTAGTGCCCCGGCGTGCGCTTCCAGCCAGTCGAACAGCGCCGGTTCCCGGATCAGTCCGTATTTCACCACCTCGGCCAGCCCGGCCCGCAGCTCACGCGCGGGCAGCGTGGCCAGCGTATCGGTATCGATGATCACCGCCGCCGGCTGATGGAAGGCGCCGATCATGTTCTTGCCGAGCGGATGGTTGACGCCGGTCTTGCCGCCGACGGAGGAGTCGACCTGCGCGAGCAGGGTGGTCGGGAACTGCAGGAAGCGGACGCCGCGCTGGTAGCAGGCCGCGGCGAAGCCGGCCATGTCGCCCACCACGCCGCCGCCGAGCGCCAGCAGCGTCACGTCCCGCCCGGCACCGGCGGTCATGAGGGCGTCGAAGATGCGCTCGACATTGGCGAGCGTCTTGTGGCGTTCGCCGTCCGGCAGTTCCACCACCGCCAGCGGCGGCGCCGGCAGTGCCGTGCGCAGGGCCGGCAGATAGCGTGGTCCGACGGTCTCGTTGGTGACGATGCAGGTGCCGCCGGTGCCGAGGTGCGGCTGCCACAGCTTGCCCTGCGCCAGCAGGCCGGAATCGATGTAGATGGGATAGCTGCGCGCGGCCAGCGCGACGTCGAGGATGCGCATGGGCCGATCCTACCGCGCCTGCAGCTGGCGAGCGATGCGGTGGGCGACGGCGCGCGGGTTGCGGGCGTCGGTGTCGATCACCAGGTGCGCCGTTTCGCGGTAGAGCGGGTTGCGCTCGGCGGCGAGCGCCCGCAGCGTCGCGGCGGGATCGGCCGTCTCCAGCAACGGCCGGCGCGTCTTGCTGTGCCGCAGGCGGCGCAGGATCTCGCGCGTCGGAGTGTTGAGGAATATCACCTGCCCGCGCGCGTGCAGGTGGTGGCGATTGCCGGCGTCCAGCACGGCGCCGCCGCCGGTGGAAAGGACGATGGGCGAGCGCTCGGTCAGCTCCCCGATCAGCCGCCGCTCCCGCTCACGAAAGCCGGCCTCACCCTCGCGCTCGAAGATGTAGGGGATGTCCACCCCGGTACGGGCTCGCAGTTCCTCGTCGCAGTCGACGAAGGGATAGTGCAGCAGGGCCGCCAGCCGTCGGCCGACCGTGGTCTTGCCGGCCCCCATCGGGCCGATCAGGAAGATGCGCTCGGGCGCAGGGCGCGGAGTGGTCACGGACGGCGGGTCGCTGACGGGCGGCGGCGGGCTGTCGATTATGCCGAGCCTCGCCACCGCGCCGCCAGCGGCGGCCTGCCGTGCCCTCAGTTCAGCGCCAGCCCCTCCTTGACGATCTTGGGCGTGACGAAGACCAGCAGCTCGGACTTGTTGTCCACCCGTCGGACCTGGCGGAACATCGCGCCGACCACCGGCAGGTCGCCGAGCAGGGGCACCTTGGCCAGCGTCTGGTTGAGTTCCTGCTCATAGATGCCGCCGAGCACCACGGTCGAGCCGTTGTCGACCAGCACCTGGGTGATCACTTCCCGGGTGTCGATGCTGGGGATGAAGCCGCCGAAGCCGCTGGGCACCACCTCGCCGACGCTGTCGCGGTTGACCACCAGGTCCATGATCACGCGGTCATCCGGCGTGATCTGCGGCGTGACCTCCAGTGCCAGGACGGCCTCCTTGAAGCTGACGCTGGTCGCGCCACTGGCCGTCGCCTCCTGGTAGGGCACCTCCACACCCTGCCGGATGGCCGCGGTCTTCTGGTTGGCGGTGATCACCCGCGGGCTGGCAATGACCTCGCCGCGCCCTTCCGCCTGCAGCGCCGAGAGCTCCAGATCCACCAGGAAGTTGTCGCTGAGGATGGCGAAGGCGAGCGAGGCCGGGTTGCCGGAGGCCGGCAGGTTCACGTTCAGCCGCGAGGGGTTGGCATCGGGATAGGCGGTCGGGAACACCGAGCCGTTGCTGTTCAGCGAGTCGATCGACTGGTTGATGCCGACGTCGGTGCCTTCCAGGCTGCCGCCGCCGATCACGATGCCATCGTCGCCATTGATGCTCTTGAAGCTCGACAGGCCGAAGCGGGCGCCGATGTCGCGCGTGAAGTCATCCTGTGCCACCACGATGCGCGATTCGATCAGCACCTGGCTCACCGGCACGTCCAGCTCCGTCACCAGGGCGCGGATGTCGCGCAGCCGGTCGGCCGTGTCCTGCACCAGCAGCGTATTGGTGCGCGGGTCCAGGCTCACGTTGCCGCGTGGGGACAGCAGCGAATTCGCTTCGTTCTTGAGCAGGCCCGCCAGGTCCGCCGCCTTGGCATAGTTCACCTGCAGGAACTCCGAGCGCAGCGGCTCGAGCTCCTGGCGCTGCTGGCGGCTTTCCAGCTCGGTGCGTTCGCGCTCGGCGATCTCTGCCGCCGGGGCGATGAAGAGCACGTTGCCGGCCTCGCGGGTGGCCAGGCCCTGGGTCTTGAGGATGATGCTGAGCGCCTGATCCCACGGCACGTTCTCCAGCCGCAGGGCGACGGTGCCGGTCACCGAGTCGCTCACCACCAGGTTCTTGCCGGCGATGTCCGCCAGGATCTGCAGCACGGCCCGGGTTTCCACGTTCTGGAAGTTCAGGCTCACCGGTTCGCCGGTGAACACCGGCTTGCCGCTCGAGCTCTGCCGCTTGGCCTGGACGGGCCGGCGCAGCTCCAACGTCACCCGATTGCCGTTCTGGTAGAGGGCGCGCTCATAGGCGCCCGCCGGCGTGATGGCCAGCTGCACGCCACTGCCGGTGTCGCGCACGTCGATGCTCTCCACCGGCGTGTCGAAGTCCATGACGTCCAGGTGTTCGGCCAGTTGCGGCGGCAGCGCCGTTCCCGCCAGGTCGACCAGGACCTTGCCGCCCCGCTCGCGCACATCGGCGACGGCCCCGGGCGCGGACAGCGTGACCACCACACGACCGGCCCCGTCCGGGCCGCGGCGGAAGTCGACGTTGCGTACCGCGGGTTGGTCGGACGCGGCGGGGGCACGCGCCGTGGCGGGCGCCTCGTCGCCGAGGGCCACACGGATGGCGTCACCCTCGACCTGCACGCGATGGGCCAGCGTCTGCCCCAGCTCGATCACCACCCGCGTGCGGTCGTTCGCCGCTGCTGCCGTCACCCGTTCGACCAGTTCGCTGCCGGTCTCGATCATCGCCGGGCGCAGCGCGCTGCCGCTGCCGGGGATGTCGATCGCCAGTCGCGGCGGCTGATCGAGTACGAATGCGGTCGGTGCCGGTGGCGGGCCATCGAAGCGCAGCAGCACGTCGGCCCGGTTCGGGCCGCCGGTGTAGAAGTCCACGTCCTGCAGTTCGAGCGCGTGGCCCGGCAGGGCGAGAGCGCCCCACAGCGCCAGCGCGCCGGGCCAGCGGTGGGAGGTGCGGAGCGAGACGAAGAGGCGGTACATGCGTGCTTATCCGGCTGTGGCGCGAACGCCAGTTGTTGTTCTTATCGACGCGCAGCGCTAGTCGCTGAGCGCCAGGGCAGTGGCGCGCTCGGTCCAGCCGCCGAGGCCATTGGGGACGGTCTCGCGCAGCAGCACGGCGGCGGGCTCGATGGCGAGCACCTGGCCGTAGTTCTGGCCGAGATGGTTGCCGGTGCCGACGCGATGGACGACGCCGTCGCTGGCGCGGATCAGCGCCCATTCCCGGCCATTGGCGCGCAGCGTGCCGACCATGCGCAGGCTGTCGAGCGGGTAGGCCTCCAGTGGCTCGCGCACGCGATTGCTGTTCGGGGCGTCGGCCGAGTCAGGCGCCGCCGGTCGGGCGCGCTGGTCCGGCGTCAGCGGCCCGCGCCGGCCAAGCGCTCGGTAGGCGAAGCTTTCGAACGTCCGCAGCTGCGGGATCGGTTCGATCTGGCCGCTCTTGCGGGCCTTGATCCGCTCCAGTTCAGCCTGCAGGTTGCTCATGTCGGTACCGCAGCCGGTCAGTGCCGCAGCCGTGAGGCAGAGCAGGGTCGCGGTCAGTCCTCTGGCGTTCATGTGCCGCTCTCGCTGTCGTCGAGGTAGCGGTAGGTCATGGCGATGGCGTCCATCACCAGCACATCGCCCTCACCGCCGGCCGGGCGGATGCTGATCTCGTTCAGGGTGACGATGCGTGGCAGTGCGGCGATGCCGCTGGCGAACTCGCCGAACTGGTGGTAATCGCCCAGGACACGGATGCGGATCGGCGCCTCGGCATAGAATTCCTTGGGCCGTTCGTTCTCTGGCTTGAACAGCTCCTCCTCCAGGCCGACGCTGACGCGGGTGTTGGAGATGTCCTGCAGCAGGTTGGCGACCTCCGTCTCGGACGGCAGCTGCCGCAGCATGGTGCTGAAGGCGATCCGCATCGTCTCCAGCTGCTGCTTATAGGCGTCGATGTTCGCCACCTGCTGCTGCTTCTGTTCGAAGGCGCGCAGCAGTTCGGGCTCCTTGGCGCGCACCTCGGTCAGCGTCGCCAGCTCGTTCTTGATCACGAACCAGTAGCCGAGAAAGCCGATCAGGGCGCAGCCCAGCGCGATCACGGTGACCCGGGCCGCGGTTGACCAGGCACCGATGTCGCGAAAGTCGAGGTTGCGGATCTCGGCGACCAGTTCGCCGACGTCGATGTTGGCCTTCACGCCGGCGTCTCCCCGTCGTCGTCTTCCGGCTGCGGCCGCGTCTGGCGCACCCGCAGCACGAATTCGCTGTAGCGGCTGGGTTCGCCGGCGCGGGTCTCGATGACCAGCAGCCGTGGGTCGGCGAGCCAGTCCGAGTCGTCGAGCTGCTTCATGTAGGCCGACACCCGGGCGTTGGACTGCGCCACGCCCTTGAGCTCGATCTGCTCGCCGTCCTGCTTGATGTTGGTGAGGTAGACGCCCGGCGGCAGCGTTTCGACCAGCTGGTCGAACAGGTGCACGATGTCGCTGCGCTGCTGCTGCAACTGTTCTACCACCCGCATGCGATCGATCAGCCGCTGGCGCAGTTGCTTGAGCTGGCGGATTTCCTCGATCTGCACATCGAGGGCCGCGATCTCCTGCGTGATCAGCCCGTTGCGCTGGCGTTGCTGATCGACGCGCCCGGCGACGGCGGCGTTGGCCAGGTAGATGAGGCCGCCCATGATGATCACGGCGCCCACCAGGCGGGTCAGGAACTGCTGCTGCAGCTCGCGGCGGCGGGCCTCCCGCCAGGGCAGCAGGTTGAGTCCGCTCATGCGTCGAACCTCCGCAGCGCCAGACCGCAGGCGGTCATCAGCGAGGGCGCGTCCAGCTGCAACCGCTTGAGCTGGGTCGTCAGCTCCACGCTCATGCGCCCGAAGGGATCGGCGATGCGCGTGGGAATCTCGGTGGCGGATTCGATCGCCCTATCGATGCCGCTGATCGAGGCGCAGCCGCCGGCGAGGATGATCTGGCGGATGCGGTCGATGCTGCCCTGGGAGGAGAAGAAGAACTGCAGGCCGCGCTGGATCTGGTGCACGGTATCGGTGACGAAGGGCTGCAGGACCGTGTCGGCGTAATCGTCGGGTAAGCCGCCCACGCGCTTGGCTTTGCCCGCTTCCTCGTAGGAGAGCTCGTAGCGATGCATGATCTCCTCGGTCAGCAGCTTGCCGCCGAAGGCCTGCTCGCGGCTGTAGGTGATCTTGCCGCGATGCATGATGTTCAGCGTGGTGGTGGTGGCGCCGACGTCGATGAAGGCGACCGCGCTGTCGGCGTCCTCGCCGGTGGCGATCTGCTCGGCGATCAGGCCGCAGGCGTTCTCCACCGCCCGCGACTCCAGGTCCACCAGCCGACACTTGAGGCCGGCGATCTCCACTGCGGCGACCCGCCCCTCGATGGTGTCGTTGCGGCAGGCGGCGATGAACACCTCGTTCATGTGCCGCTCGGCCGGATGCGGGCCGAGCACCTCGAAGTCCATGCCGACATCGTCCAGCGGGAAGGGGATGTACTGGTCGGCCTCGACCCGGATCTGCTGTTCCAGCTCGCGCTCGCCGAGGCCCTCGGGCATCGGGATCGTCTTGGTGATCACGGTGGAGCCGCCGACCGCCAGCGCGACGTTGCGGGTGCGCGTCTCCGCCCGGTCCCACGCCTGTCGCAGCGCCGCGCCCACCGCGTCCGGGTCGGTCACCTGCTTGTCGATCACGGCTTCCGGCGGCAACCCCGCCGCGGCGTAGGCCTTGAGCCGCAGCTGACCGCGCTCGCCGCCGAGCTCGATCAGCTTCACCGCCGTGGAGCTGATGTCCAGGCCCAGCAGCGGCGGCGTCTTGGAGCGAAATAGGCGCACGAATCTCTTCCTCGGGGCCCTGTACCGCGCCAGCCGGTGCAAGCGCTTGATCGACAAGGCGATGAACGTCATCCCGCGGCAGGGGCGGGGGCGTATAATCACCACCTCGACATGCCGCCATCCTGTTATCGGACCTTCCCCCTATGGCTTTACCGTTGCGCGCGCTGCGGCTGCTGGCCGGCTTCGCCTTCGCCGCCCTGACGGCGGGGCTGCTGGGCCTGGCGGTGATCTATTTCACCTTCGCCGACGATTTGCCCGATGTCAGTGAACTGCAGGACGTGCGCCTGCAGGTGCCGCTGCGGGTCTACAGCCGGGACGGACAGCTGATCGCGGAGTACGGCAGCCAGCGGCGCCGGCCGATCGCCTACGAGGACTACCCCGAGGTGCTCATCCAGGCCGTGCTGGCGGCAGAGGACGATCGCTACTTCGAACACCCCGGGGTGGACTACCAGGGACTGCTGCGGGCGGCAGCGAAGCTGCTGCTGACCGGTGAGAAGGAGCAGGGCGGCAGCACCATCACGATGCAGATGGCGCGCAATTTCTTCCTCAGCCGGGACAAGACCTACGAGCGCAAGCTGCGAGAGATCTTGCTGGCGCTGCGGATCGAGCGGGCGCTGCCGAAGGAGCGCATCCTCGAGCTCTACCTGAACAAGATCTATCTCGGCCAGCGGGCCTACGGCATGGGCGCGGCGGCCTACACCTACTACGGCAAGGACATCAGTGAGCTCACGTTGCCGCAGGCAGCGATGCTGGCCGGCCTGCCGCAGGCGCCCTCGCGGGTGAACCCGGTGGCCAACCCGGTGGCGGCGAAGGCCCGCCGCGACTACGTGCTGCGCCGCATGCTGAAGCTGGCGATGATCGACCAGCCGACCTACGAGGCGGCGCTGGCCGAGCCGGTATCGGCGGAGCCACATCCGCTGCGGATCGACCTGGAGGCGGATTACGTCGGCGAGATGGCCCGCCAGCAGATGGTCGAACGCTACGGGGATTCCGCCTATACGCGCGGGCTGGTGGTCTATACCAGCGTCGACAGCCGCATGCAGCGTTCGGCGCAGCAGGCACTGCGGCGCAATCTGATCGCCTACGCCGAACGGCACGGCTGGGAAGGGCCGCTGACGCGGATCGCCGTACCGACCCTGCCGGCGGGCGACTCGCCCGAACGCCGGCGCGAGCGTGTGAGCATGCTGGAGAAGGCCCTGGGCGAACAGCGGGCGATCGGCGGGCTCAGCCCGGCGCTGGTGCTCGCGGCGGACGCGCAGGCGGCGAGGGTTTATGTCGCCGGCCATGGCGAGGCGAACCTGCCCTGGAATGCGATGTCCTGGGCCAAGCGCCGGGCGGCGCGCGAGGGAGGGGGCGAGGCGAGCACGCCGGCGGAGCTGCTCGCGCAGGGCGAGGTGATCTACGTCAGCTGGAACGAGGGGCAGCCGCGGCTGGCGCCCCGGCCCTCGGTGCAGGGTGCACTGGTGGCGCTGGATCCGCTGGACGGCGGGATCCTGTCGCTGGTCGGCGGTTTCGATTTCGACGCCAGCGCCTTCAACCGCGCCGTGCAGGCCAGCCGTCAGGCCGGCTCCAGCTTCAAGCCGTTCCTCTACACCGCGGCGCTCGATCGTGGTCTCACCGCGGCCACAGTGATCAACGATGCGCCAGTGGTGTTCGACGCCGCCGACGGCTCGAGCTGGCGGCCGAAGAACTACAGCGGGCGTTTCTATGGCCCCACACGCCTGCGCGAGGCAGTGGTGCATTCGCGCAACCTGGTGTCGGTGCGGGTCCTCGAACGCATCGGCATGGGCTACGCCTTGCGCTATCTGGAACGCTTCGGCTTCGAGCGCCAGAGCCTGCCGCGCAATCTCTCGCTCTCGCTCGGCAGCGCCTCGTTCACCCCACTGGAGATGGCGCGCGCCTATGCGGTGTTCGCCAATGGCGGTTACCTGATCGAACCCCACCTGATCAGTCGGGTCGAGGATGGTGATGGCACCATCCTCTACGCCAGCACGCCGGCGCTGGCCTGCGACCACTGCGCCAGCCGCGCCGAATTGCTGGCGGAGCGGGGCTGGGCGGATGCCTACTGGGGCGAGACGGCAGGCAGCGAGGTGCTTGGCGGACCAGACTACGTGCCACTGCCGCGCGAGAACGCCCCGCGCGTGATCGAGCCGGGCACGATCTATCTGATGAACGACATCCTCAAGGAGGTCGTCAGTCGCGGCACCGCCCGGCGGGCCGCCTCGCTGGGGCGCAGCGACCTGGCCGGCAAGACGGGCACGACCAACGAGCAGCGCGACGCGTGGTTCGCGGGCTACAACGCGCTGCTGACCGCCGTGGTCTGGGTCGGCAACGACGATCCGCAGCCACTGGGCCGTGGCGAGTCCGGTGGTCGTACGGCGCTGCCGGTGTGGATCGACTACATGCGCGAGGCGCTCGCCGAGGTTCCCGAGCAGATCCTGCCGCAGCCGGAGGAGCTGGTGAGCCTGCGTGTCTCGGCGCGGACCGGGCTGCGCGCGGACGCCGGCACATCCGGCACGGTGTTCGAGCTCTTCCGCCTCGATGCCCTGCCGCCCGCGCCGGCGCCGGCACCCATGCGCAAGGTGGCCGGAGAGAGCGTGAGCCAGGGCGCCGAGTCGCGGGCGGACATCATGCAGGACCTGTTCTGATCGCAGCCGAGGAGGTCGTTATGCCTCGACGGGGCCAGGGCTGGCAGCAGCGCGAGCGCATCGCGCAGACCGCTGCCCGCATCATGTTCGACCAGGGTGTGCGCGACTTTCAGCTCGCCAAGCAGAAGGCGGCGCTGCAGCTGGGCATTGCCCGCAACAGCAGCAACATGCCGCGCAACCGCGAGATCGAGGAAGCGCTGCGGGAATACCAGCGGCTCTTCCACGCGCCGAGGCAACGTGAAGCGCTGGTGGCGCAGCGGCAGGCAGCGCTCGCTGCCATGGAATTGCTCGCCGACTTCCAGCCGCGTCTGACCGGCCCGGTGCTGCGCGGCAGTGCGACGCCGCATTCGCCGGTCACGCTGCTGCTATCGGCCGATGCGCCCGAACAGGTGGCGATGCGGTTGATGGACACCCGGGTGAATTATCAGGAGAGCGAGCGGCAGCTGCGCCTCGAAGGCCGCGCGCAGGGATTTGCCTGCTATCGCTTCGATCTCGGCGAGATCACCGTGGAGGCGATCGTGCTGGGTCCGGAGTCCTATCGCCAGTCGCCACCGGCGAGTCCGGTGGACGGCCGTCCGGCCGAACGGGCCGGGCCGACCCAGCTGGCTAGGCTGCTCGCGGCGGAAGCGCCGGCCGAGCCGCTGCCAGCGCTGGGCTCGGGCCCCCGCCGCTAGCGAGGCACACCGCGCCCGGCGCGGGCGCCAGGGTCAGCGGGACTCCAGTGGGACGTAGTCGCGGGCCGGGGAGCCGGTGTAGATCTGGCGGGGCCGGCCGATGCGCTGCTCCGGATCGCTGATCATCTCGCGCCAGTGGGCTACCCAGCCCACGGTACGCGCGATGGCGAACATCACCGTGAACATGTTGGTTTCCAGGCCCAGCGCCTTGTAGATGATGCCGGAGTAGAAGTCGACGTTCGGGTAGAGCTTCTTCTCCTTGAAGTAGTCATCGCTGAGCGCGATCTGCTCGAGCTCGAGTGCCAG
>JAASSS010000174.1 GCA_021767745.1 Pseudomonadota bacterium | reverse complement strand
GGCATCGGCGCCTGGCGCCTCGCTCGCCTCGGCGGACTTCGGCTTGCGCCGCCGGCGCCGCGGCGGGAAGTCGTCGACGGCGATCACCTCGTCGATGGCAGCCTGGGTGCGCCGCAGCTGCTCGGCCTCCTCGCGACTGATGATGCCCTCGCGCAAGCCCTGCTCGGCCGCCTCGGCCAGTTCGTGTTCGGCGAGGCGCCGGCGCAGCGCGCGCTGCAGCTTGGCCTCGATCGGCTCGGCCGCCAGCACCTCGCGCAGGCCGTGTTCCAGCCGGCCGCGGGCGTCGTCGGTCTGCTGCGTCAGATAGATCCCGGCGATCAGCCGCTCGCGGGTGGGGGTAGGGGTCAGGATGGTCTGCACCGCCCGTTCCTCGGTGATGCCGGCGGGCGGCGCCAGCCGGTTGCCGAGCGGGAAGATCAGCCAGCGCAGGGCGATGCCGAGCCAGCGCTGCGGCAGCTCGCGGCAGACGGCCTCCAGCGAGCGGCCGATGCTGGCGAGGCTGTCGTCGAGCGCCCAGCGGAGCAGGGCGAGGTCTTCGGCCGGCTGGCCGGTATCGGCGAAGCGCTTGAGCGTGCCGCTGGCCAGATACAGCTGGCTCAGCACGTCGGCGAAGTGCCCTGACAGACGCTCCTTGCGCTTGAGGTTGCCGCCGACGGTGAGCAGGGCGAGGTCCGCCAGCACGCAGAAGGCGGCGCTGAAGCGGCCAAGCTGCTGGTAGTAGCGCCGCTCGGGGCCATCGGTGGGCGCCGGCGCCAGCCGGGCACCGGTGAGCCCGTGCAGCAGGGTGGCCGTGGCATTGCGCAGGCCATAGCCCAGGTGCGCCATCAGCGCCTGGTCGAACTCGAGCACCGCCTGGCGCTCGTCGCTCTGCTGCAGCGCCAGCATCTCGCGCAGCAGGTAGGGATGGCAGCGCACCGCGCCCTGGCCGAAGATGATCAGGCTGCGGGTCAGCGTGTTGGCGCCCTCGACCGTGATGGAGATCGGGACGTCGCGATAGATCTGGGCAAGGTAGTTGCGCGGACCGTCGCAGATGCCCTTGCCGCCGTGCACGTCCATCGCATGCTCGACGACGCGGCGCATGCCGTCCGTGAGCTGTTGCTTGACGATGCCGGAGATCACCGCCGGGTGCTCGCCCTGATCCAGCCCGATCAGGGTCAGCAGGCGGGCGCCGTCCATGCGGTAGGTCTCCCCGGCGATGGCCGCCAGGTGCGTCTGCACGCCTTCGAAGGTCGCGATCGGCAGGTGAAACTGACGGCGGATGCGGGCGTAGGCGCCGCTGGTCTGGCTGCAGACCTTGGCGGCGCCGACGCTCAGGGCCGGCAGCGAGATACCGCGCCCGGCCGCCAGCGCGCCCATCAGCATGCGCCAGCCCTGGCCGATGCGCTCGCGGCCGCCGATGATCCAGTCCAGCGGGATGAAGACGTCCCGGCCGCGCGTCGGCCCGTTCTGGAAGGCGGAGGACAGCGGATAGTGGCGATTGCCGATCTCCACGCCCGGGTGGTCCGCCGGAATCAGTGCCAGCGTCGGCCCGAGGTCCTCCTGGTTGCCCAGCAGATGGTCCGGATCGTGCGCCCGGAAGGCCAGGCCCAGCAGCGTCGCCACCGGCGCCAGGGTGATGTAGCGCTTGTCCCAGGTGAGCCGCAGGCCGAGGACCTCTTTGCCCTCGTGCTCGCCGGTGCAGACGATGCCGACATCCGGCAGCGCCGCGGCATCGGACCCGGCATGCGGACCGGTCAGGGCGAAGCAGGGGATTTCCTGCCCGCGCGCCAGGCGCGGCAGGTAATGCGTCTTCTGCGCGTCGGTGCCGTACTGCAGCAGCAGCTCGCCGGGGCCGAGCGAGTTCGGCACCATCACGCTCACGCCCGCCGCGCCGCTGCGGCTGGAGATCTTCATCACGATTTCCGAATGCGCCAGCGCCGAGAAGCCCTTGCCGCCGTACTCGGGCGGGATGATCATGCCGAAGAAGCCTTCCTCGCGGATGAACTTCCAGGCGCGGGCGGGCAGGTCCCTGTCCTGCGTGATGTCCCAGTCGCTCAGCATGTCGCAGAGCGTTTCCACCGGCCCATCGAGGAAGGCCTGCTCCTCGGTGCTGAGCGTCGGTGCCGGCAGGTCGAGCAGGCGCTGCCAGTCCGGCCGACCGCTGAATAGCTCCCCGTCCCACCACACGCTGCCGGCTTCCAGCGCCTCGCGTTCGGTTGGCGAGATGCTCGGCAGCACCTTGCGAAACCAGGGCAGCAGACGGGCGATGAGCTGCTGGCGGCGCAGTTCGTCGGCGTTGAGTACGGTCGCCACCGCGCCGAACAGCAGCCAGAGCAGGACCAACCAGGCGACCGGCGCCGAGCTCGCCACCGTGTAGAGCAGCAGGAACAGGCCGATTGCGGTGGTGCCGGCGAGAGGCTCGGTCCGCCGGTAGAAGACGGTGCCCAGCACCACGATGAACAGTCCCAGCCAGATCACGCTCGCCATGGCAAGCCTCCGTGTCGTCGCCCGCGGGCCGTCAGGCCTCGGCCTGTAACCGTAGCGAGAAATCTACCGCCTGCACGTGCTTGGTCAGCCCGCCGCAGGAAATGCGTGTGACGCCGGTCGCGGCGATGGCGCCGATCGTCTCCAGAGTGACGTTGCCGGAGGCTTCCAGTTCCGCTGGGTGTTGCCAGCGACGGTTCAGCGCCACGGCCTCGCGCAGCGTCTCGAGCGGGAAGTTGTCCAGCAGGATCAGGCGGGCGCCGGCCTCGAGCGCGGCCTGCAGCTCGGTCAGCGATTCCACCTCGATCTGCACCGGCAGGGCGTGCCGGGCCGCCAGCGCCTCGGCCGCCCGCAGCGCGTCGAGGATCGAACCGGCGGCAGCGATGTGGTTTTCCTTGATCAGGATGGCGTCGTAGAGCCCGAGACGCTGGTTG
>JAASSS010000173.1 GCA_021767745.1 Pseudomonadota bacterium | reverse complement strand
GTTCGGCCTGCAGTCGGGCGCCGCGCTGGCAACCGTGGTCGGCGTGCTCGTGGAGGTGCCGGTGATGCTGGCGCTGGTGGCACTGATCAACCGCAGTCGGCGCTGGTACGAGCGCGCCGTACCGGCGCCGGGCGCGAAGCCCTCAGGCGTCTGAATCGGAGGCAGCGCCGGCTGTGCCCGCCCAGCGGCGGCGGGCGTAGCGGTGCCAGAGCAGGCCTAGCAGCAGCACCGGCACCGCACTGGCCCAGACAGCGACATCCAGCCACCAGGCCAGTCCCAGGCAACCGGCGAGGCCGGCCCAGGAGATCGCCCGCGGATACAGTCGGTGCCCCGCCTCCAGCCGCAACGCGGCCAGGTTGGTCAACGCGTAGTAGACCAGGACGGTGAGCGCGCTGAACGACCAGGTCAGCCGGACGTCACCGGCCAGGGTCAACGTGGCGATGATGCCGCCGACGAGCAGCACCGCCCGGCGCGGCGAGCCGGATGTCTGCTCCACCCGCGCCAGCGCGGGCGGCAGATCGCCGCGCCGGGCCATCGCCAGCACCACCCGTGACAGGCCGAGCAGCAGATTCAGCAGCACGCCGCCCATGGCCGTGATCGCCGTCACGCTGACGAGCAGCGCCACTGCGGGCCGCTGCAGTGCCGCGGCCACCTGCTCCAGCGGCGCCGCGGCGCCGCTGACGGTGGCTGCGAACTCGGCGGCACCCAGCGTACCCACCGCCACCAGCGCGACGGCCCCGTAGAGCAGGACCGTGATACCGAGGGTCACGATGATGGCCAGCGGGATGGTGCGCGCCGGTTGGCGCACCTCCTCGCCCAGCGTGGCGATGCGTCCGTAGCCGGTATAGGCGACGAAGACGAGCGCCGCGGCTTCCAGCAGCGCACCGGGGCTCGGCGGTGCCAGCGCGAGCCGCGCGGGCGTCACGGCCGGCAGCCCCGCGAGCACGAAGACGGCCAGCCCGGCCAGTGTCAGCGAGACGATCGCCAGGTTCGCCTGGTTGCCTCGCCGGATGCCGGCCGCCACCAGCAGCGTGAACAGTGCGACGCTCCCGAGTGCCAGTGGCACCGCGAGCCCCGCCGGGCCCTGCACCACATGCAACAGATAGCCGGCGAGCCCCAACGCCGCAGTCGCCGCGGAGGCGCTCTTGGCGGCCAGGAACATCCAGCCGGCGCTGAAGCCCAGCACGGGACTGAGCCAGCGATAACCGTACTCGTAGGTGCCCCCGCTCACCGGATGGGCCGCCGCCAGCTGGGCCGAGGAGAGGCCGTTGCAGATCGCCAGCAGCCCAGCCAGCAGCACGGCCGGCAGGATGGCGCTGCCGGCCACGCCCGTCGCCACCGCCAGACTGACGAACACGCCCGTGCCGAGGATGGCGCCGAGGCCCATGAAGATGGCGCCGGGCAGACCCAGCGCGCGGTGGAGTGAGGCATCGGCCATGACGCGCATCCTGTCGGGCGAAACGGGCCATGCTGCCGAGGACTCGTGACGATCGCCACCGGGCCGGCCCGCTTTCGCTAGAATCATCGCTTCCCCCTGTCGCAGGCCATCAGCATGACCGCAACGCTCATCCTCATCCGCCACGGCCAGTCGGTCTGGAATGCAGAGAATCGCTTCACCGGCTGGGTCGACGTCCCGCTGAACGAAACCGGCTGGGCCGAGGCCGAGCGTGCCGGGCACCACCTGGGGGATGCCGTGATCGATGCGGCCTTCACCTCGCATCTGCAACGGGCGATCACCACGCTGCAGGTCGTGTTGCGGCACAGCCGCAGCGGACGCAAGCCGATCTTCGTGCAGCCGGCCGACTGCCTGCCCCAGCAGGACTACGCGCTGCGCGAGGACGAGTTTCCGGTGCATCTCAACATCGTTGCGCTGGCCGAGCGGCACTACGGCGAGTTGCAGGGCCTGAACAAGGACGAGACGCGCGCCCGGCACGGCGAGGAGCAGGTACACCTGTGGCGCCGCAGCTTCGATGTCCCGCCGCCGGGGGGCGAGAGCCTGAAGAATACGATCGAGCGGGTGCGGCCCTACTTCGAGGGCGAGATCAAGCCGCGGCTGGCGCAGGGCCAGACGATCCTGATCGCCGCCCACGGCAATTCACTGCGGGCGCTGACCAAGGATCTGGAGAACATCAGCGACGAGGACATCCCGGGTCTGGAGATCCCGACCGGCGTCCCGATCACCTACCGCCTGCGCCCGGACGCCGGCGGCGGCTTCGAGATCCTCGACAAGCACATCGCCGACTGAACCTCAGCTCGGACAGCTGCAGCGGATGACCGGCGCGGCGATCACCCGATCCCGCCCGGCCCGCTTGGCCTCGTAAAGGGCCTGGTCCGCCGCGCGGATGAGCGTTTCACCGGTGACGCGCAGCCCGCTGCCCCGCATCGGCTCGCACTCCAGCGTCACGATGCCGCCGCTCAGGGTCACGGCCCGCTCCGGCCATGCCTGAGCGCGGATGCGCGCCTGCAGCCGCTCTGCCCACTGGGCGGCAGCCTCGGCCGGCGCGGCGTTGAGCAGCATCACGAATTCCTCGCCGCCGTAGCGGGCGGCCAGATCGGTCTCCCGCGACTGTTCGCGCAGCAGTTCTGCCAGCTGCCGCAGGACACCATCGCCCGCGAGGTGGCCAAAGTCGTCGTTGTAACGCTTGAAGTGGTCGACATCGAGCACCGCCACCGTCAGCGGCGCCCCGCTGCGTGAGCTGCGGGCAATCTCGTGATCCAGCCGCTCGGTCAGCGCGCGCCGATTCGCCAGCCCGGTCAGCGGGTCGGTCACCACCAGCCGGCCCAGTTCTTCGTTGGCCCGGGCCAACGCCTCGGCCTGCTCCTGAACGCGGGTTTCGGCCTCGATGCGTGCCGTCACATCCTGCAGTTGCGCCACCAGATACAGCGGACTGCCATCGTCCTGACGCACCAGCGAGAGCGTGGCGTCGATCCAGATCCG
>JAASSS010000004.1 GCA_021767745.1 Pseudomonadota bacterium | reverse complement strand
CGGCGAGTTCCTGTTCCAGGCGCTCGTCGATCACCGCCAGCGGAGCCGCCAGCTCGGCCAGCAGATGATCGAGCCGTGCCACCCGCTCAACCGCCGCCGCGCGACCGGCGGCGAGTCCTTCCTGATGGCCCTGCGCCCAGGCCTCCTCGTGGGCGGCACGCTGCAACGCCTGCAGCTCGTCCGCCGTGGGCGCGATGGCAGCCGGCCCGACCACCTCGGGCGGGCACCAGCGGGCGGGGGCCGACTCAGACGAAGTCATCGCTGCTGCCCAGCGCGAGCTGGCCCTCGTCGGCCAGCCGCTGTGCGACGGTGAGCATCTCGCGCTGCGCCGCCTCCACGTCCGCCACGCGCACCGGGCCCAGCGTCTCGAGATCGTCGCGCACCATGTCGGCCGCGCGCGTGGACATGTTCTTGAAGATCTTCTCGCGCAGCTGCGGCTCGGCGCCCTTCAGCGCCACCACCAGCTGGTCGGAGGAGACCTCGCGCAGCAGGGTCTGGATGCCGCGATCGTCCAGCTCCAGCAGATTGTCGAAGACGAACATCTGCTCCTGGATCTGGCGGGTGGTGGCCTCGTCGATGCCGACCATCTCCTCGATCAGCTTGCGATCGTCGCTGCTCTTGAGCGCGTTGACGATCTCCGCCGCGCGCTTCACGCCGCCGGCAGCGGCCGTGCCGCCCGCGCGCCGCTGCGGCTGCTGGGCGACGATCTCATCGAGCGCCTGCAGGGCGCTTGGCTGCACGCTCTCCAGCGTGGCCACCCGCAGCAGCACATCCCCGCGCACGGCCTCGGGCAGCTGGTCCACCACCGCGGCAGCCTGATCGGGTTCGAGGCTCGCCAGCACCGCCGCGATCACCTGCGGATGCTCTTCCCGCACCAGCCCGGCGACGGCGCGCGGCTGCATCCAGCGCAGCGCCTCGACGCCCTTGCTCGGCGGCCCGTGCAGCACCCGATCGATCAGGCCGGCGCCCTTTTCCTCGCCCAGCGCACCGATCAGCGCACGGCGCACGTAGTCTTCCGCGCCGATGCCGATCGAGGTGCCCTTCTCCGCCGCCAGCACGAAGGATTCGAGCACGGCGTCGGCCTGTTCGCGCTCCACGCCGGCGATGGCCGTCATGGTCTGGCCGAGCTGCTGGACCTCGCGCGGGCCCATCAGCTTGAGCACCGCCGCGGCCTGCTCCTCGCCCAGCGAGAGCAGCAGGATCGCGGCCCGCTGCAGACCCTCGGCGGCGTCCTTAGCCATCCTCGCGCACCCAGCTCTTCACCACCTGCGCGACCCGGCCTGGATCCTGGCTGGCCAGGCTGCGCACGGCCTGCAGTTTCTGATCGAAGCTGAGTCCACTGCCCTCGAAGGTCATCTCCCTGGCCGGCGTCGCGACCGGGCCCTCGAGCCGGCGTGCAGGCGCCGGCAGGGCCGGGGTGTCGCCGGTGGGCAAGCCCGGCAGGCCGCGGGTCAACGAGCGCAGCGTCGGTCGGACGACGGCGAAGCCGAGCACCAGCAGCACCAGTGCCAGCAGGCCCTGGCGCAGCAGCTCGCGCAGCCACGGGCGGCTGAGCAGCGAGGGTTCGGGCAGCGGTTCGAGCAGTTCGGGTGACTG
Organism: Pseudomonadota bacterium; assembly: GCA_021767745.1. Taxonomy (GTDB): domain Bacteria; phylum Pseudomonadota; class Gammaproteobacteria; order UBA5335; family UBA5335; genus JAASSS01. The sequence continues at coordinate 35,585 of JAASSS010000004.1, read as the reverse complement.
GAACGACTGGTTGATGACGCTGATGCGATCGCCCCGCGCGGCGTCGAAGCCCACCGCCTGCTCCACCAGCTGCTGCAGGCGCTGCAGTTCGGCCTCGGCCAGCGGCTCGCGCACGGCGTTGCCGTCGGCGTCCATACGCCGCCAGTCATCCACCACGACCGCCACGGTCAGCCGCTCGACCTCGCCCAGGGGGCGGCGGATATGGCTGACGGTCTTGTCCACCTCGTAGTTGCGGGTGGTCTGGGAATTGGTCTCGCGCCGCTCGACCGGCGTCTGCTCGCCGGCCGGCGCCAGCGTGCCTGCCTCCGGCGGCTGATTGCTCAGGGCGCCGGGTGCACCGCCCTCGCCGGGCTGCAGGTTGCGCCGCTCGGATTGGTCCACCTGCTCGCTGCGCAGGACGGAGCGCTCCGGATCGAACGATTCGCGGGTCTCCTCCACGGCAGTGAAGTCCAGATCCGCATCGACCTGGGCCCGCACCGCCTCGGCGCCGACCACCGGCGCCAGCAGATCGTGGATCCGGCGCACGTAGGCAGACTCCAGACGACGGGCCTGCTCGAATTGGCGATCGCTGGCGCTGGCGAGCGGATCCTCCTGCCGTCCGCTCAGCAGCACGCCCTGCTGGTCCACCACCGTCACCTGCCCCGGTTCCAGGTCCGGCACGCTGGAGGCGACCAGGTAGGTGATGGCGCCGATCTGCTCCGCCAGCAGCTGCCGGCCCGCGTGCAGCTGCACCGTGACCGAGGCGCTGGCAGTTCGGGCATCGCGCACGAAGACGCTGGGCTTGGGCAGCGCGAGGTGGACCCGCGCATTGGCCACCGGCGCGAGGCCGACGATGGTGCGGGCCAGTTCCAGCTCCATGGCGCGCTGGTAGCGGGCGCTCTCCATGAACTGCGAGACGCCGAAGCTCGGCTGCTCGTCCAGCAGGTCGAAGCCACTGGCGCTGCTGCGCGGCAGGCCCTCGGCAGCGAGCTTGAGCCGCGCGGCGTAGAGCTCGTCCGCCGCCACCAGCACGCCGCCACCGCGCCCATCGAGGCGGTAGTCGACGCCCGCGGCCTCCAGCGCCTCGGCCACCGCCGCGGCCTCCTGGTCGGGCAGGCTGGCGAACAGGCTCTGGTAGTCCGGCCCGCGCAGCCACAGCACCGCCGTGATGCCGGCCGCGACACTGGCGGCCAGGCCGATCAACAGGATCAGCTGGCGCAGATTCACGGTGCCGATGAACTGCTGCAGCGCGCCGAACCCGGCGGGCGTGCCCTCGCTCTGGATCGTTCCGGCCATGTGCGCCCCTTACACCGGCATCCGCATGATTTCCTGATACGCACTCACCAGGTGATTGCGTACCTCGGTCATCGCCTGGAAGGAAAGCCCCGCGCGCTGCATGCTCACCATCACCTCGGCGAGGTCGACATCGCCGCCGCGCAGAAAGCGCTCGCCGAGCGCCGCGGCGCTTTGCTGGGCATCGTTGACGCCGCCGAGCGCCTCACCCAGCAGGGCCGCGAAATCCGGCTTGTCCACCTGGGCAGGCGTGGGCGCGCTGCCCGGCGCGGCGCCCGGGGCGACCGGTTCGGTCGCAACCTGACGTGCCTGGGCCGCCAGCTGGCGCAGCAGCGACGCGTTGCCGATCCCACTCGTGTTCATCTGTTCGCTCTTCAGGCCGGCAGCACGACGCCGGCCGCGCGCAGGGCGCTGAGCCGGTCGGCGAAGGCGCCGGGGCTCATGCCCAGATGCGCCGCCGCCCGCAGACGGTGGCCGGCGAAGCGTTCCAGCGCCGCCAGGATCTGCCCCTGCTCGGGAACGTGCAGGTCCTGTGCCAGCGCCTGTGCCTGCGCGGGCATCGGGGCGACGACCGGGGGTGCCGGCGCCTGCGGCAGCCGGTCTGCGGTCACCGGCGCACGCTCTAGCCAGTGTTGCGCCAGGCGCTCGACCAGCCGCCGATCGGTGGCGGTGGCGATCAGCACCTCGGCCGCGCCGGCTTCCCGCCCGGCCGCGATATCCCGATCAGCGAGTGCCGGGCCGACCAATACCACCGGGGGCACAACCGTCAGCCGCTGACGCAGACGCTGCAGCAGGCGGGTCGCACTGGCGAGTCCCGGCGCCGCCGCGCAGACCACCAGCCCCACCGGCACCTGCTGGGCCAAGGCCAGCATCGCCGGCCAGTCGTTCGCCACCAGGACGGGGCAGTCCAGGGGGGCGAGCCGTCGGCGCCAGTCGTCGGCGCGGGCGGAATCGGGATCGAACAGCAGCAGGAAGTGCGTCTGGGCCTGACGGGCGCTCGGCAGCGGTGCCGGGGATGGGGCAGGCCGGGGACTGGGCGAGTTCATGTGGCACCTGTCTGCGTCGGTTGATCGTGGGCCGCGGTGCGGTCTCAAACGATCGTTAGCAGATCACGTGCCAGGCAAATAATGTCTTTATTATTATTGACTTGGCGAAAATCTCTAGCGTCGGAAAGCCGGCGGCGTCAAGCGTTTGTCGCCTCGTCCCGGCTCATGCCGTACTTGCGCATCTTCTCCACCAGCGTGGTGCGCCCGACGTTGAGCAGCTTCGCCGCGCGCGAAACCACCCCGTTGCTGCTCTCCAGTGCCTGGCGGATCAGGGAGACCTCCACCGACGTCAGGTGCTCCTTCAGATCCAGGCCCTCGCGCGGCAGCCGGGGCATGGCCCCGTCGGCCGCCGTGCCACCGCCGCCCGCGGGCAGCTCCAGCACCGGCGCCTGCTCGATGTCGCCGGCGTGCTCGCGGTAGCGTGCCGGCAGGTCGCCGATGTCGACCACGCCGAACGGATGCAGAATGGCCAGCCGCTCCACCAGGTTCGCCAGCTCGCGCACATTGCCGGGCCAGCGGTACTGGCACAGGGCGATGATGGCGGCCGAGGTGAGCCGCACCGAGTGCCCGCGATCGTGCTCGATGCGGGTGATCAGCTCCTCGATCAGCAGCGGCAGGTCCTCGACCCGCTCGCGCAACGGGGGCATCTCGATCGGGAAGACGTTGAGCCGGTAGAACAGGTCTTCGCGAAAGTCCCCCTCGTCGATGCGGGTTTCCAGATCGCGGTGGGTGGCCGCCACGATGCGGGCGTTGGCGGTCAGCTGCCGATTGCTGCCCACGCGCTCGAATACCCGCTCCTGCAGCACCCGCAGCAGCTTGACCTGCATCGACAGGCTCATGTCGCCGATTTCGTCGAGGAACAGGGTGCCGTCCTGCGCCAGTTCGAAGCGGCCCTGCCGAGCGCTGATCGCGCCGGTGAAGGCCCCCTTCTCGTGGCCGAACAGCTCCGACTCCAGCAGATCCGCCGGAATGGCGCCGCAGTTCACCGGCACGAACGGCCCGTCCCGCCGCGTGGAGTGGTAGTGGATGTTGCGCGCCACCACCTCCTTGCCGGTGCCGGACTCGCCGAGGATCAGCACCGAGGCATCCGAACCCGCCACCTGCGAGATCAGCTGGCGCACCTGGCGGATCTTGCGGGAATTGCCGACCAGGCTACGGAAGAGTTCCGGGTCGCGCTCGCCGCCCCCGGGCGCCTGCGCCCGCTGGCGGGCCCGGTAGATTTCCACCGCGCGCAGCGATTCGGCCAACTGGGCGTACCGGATCGGCCGGCGTACCCGCCATACCGGCTGGCCCTCCAGCGTCGCCGGCGGCTCATCCAGCAACAGCACGGGCAGCCGCGGTGCCTGCTCACGCAGTCGCCTGGCCAACGCCTCCAGGGCTGCCTCGCTGGCGAGCCTGCCCAGGCACACGCCGGCCAGGGCGGCATCGTCGCCCACGGGCACGGTGGCCGGATCGGCACCGCGCTCGACATCGACATCCAGAAACTCGAGGACCCGCGTGAGTTCTTCGACTCGCGCCGGATCCTCGTCGACGATCAGCAATTTCGATCGCGCCATGCGCCTCGGCTCCCCGCTCTGCCCGGCCGCAGAGTGTCATTATTTTGGCGCAGTAGACGCAGGCACAGCGCGCGCTGTCAAGGCCGACGAGCGGCACCAGCAGGCTCATGACCGGCAGCCGGACAACGCCGAATCGGGTGCTTGCCGGCGGCGCCCCACGGCGGTCTGGTGTGGGCAGGGGCGCGGCGGCGCGCCCGGAGGGATCGTCAGGGATGTTGCAGGTAGCGGCGGGCGGCGCGCGCGTTCGCGCGCTGGCTGGCCGCCTCGGCGCACAGCGCCTCGCGCGCCTGCACCAGCGCCTCGCGCCAGGCCTCGTGGCAGGCCTGCACGGCGCGCAGCTCGTCGGCGGAGAAGGCCTCGGTGCGCAGGCGACGGTCGAGATCGGCGTGCAGTGTCAGCAAGCGCATCCAGTCGGCGGCCCTCACGCTCGCCTCGAGCGCCGCCACGGCCGGCGCCAGGGATGATGCCGCCAGCACCGGCGCCAGCTGGCCGGCGGGCTGCGGGCCGGCGACCGCGGCCATAGCAGGCCGCCTCGCGGCGGGGCCCGGCGTCGGCATCAGCCGGCCGAGGCCGCCGCCCCGGCCGATGGCGCGCCGGTGGCAGCATCCCAGCCGGACTTCACCTGCCGCAGCAGGGTGCCGACCTCGGCGAGCGCGGCGGCATCGTCGTGCAGGTTGGCCTGCAGCAGACGCCGCAGCATGTAGCCGTACAGGGCGGCAAGGTTCTCGGCGATCTCGCCGCCCGCCTCGCGGTCCAGACTGCCGCCCAGGGCATCGATGATGGCCACGGCGCGGCCGATGTGGCGGGCCTTCTCGGCACGCCGCCCGGCCGCCAGCGCGCCACCGGCCGCGGCCAGACGATCGAGCGCGCCCTGCATGAGCATCGTCACCCGCATGGCGGGCTCGGCCGTGCTGGCCCGCTCCGCGCCCATGCGGCGGTAGGCGCCGACTGCGCTCTCGTACTTCATGTGCTACCCCGGCAGGTGGATCGGAAACGACGGCCGGCCCATGCCGCCGCCACCGGGGTTAACGGGAGGCCGGCGTGCTTCTTGATCGACCGGCAGGGGGTGCCCCGACCGGCGGTCCGCCCCACCGCCGTTCGGCGCCCGAATGCCGTCCGTCCGGTCGTCAGAAATCCGGCACCCGGCCCCTCAAGCGCGCCCCCGGCCAGCCCGATAACCGCCACGAGAGCGCACTGTCGCGCCTTGGCGATCACGGAGCCCACGAGCGGCCATCGCCTGGAAGTCGAACAACGGGAGACCCCCATGCCTCAGGTCATCAATACCAACATCGCCTCGCTGACGGCACAGCGCGGTCTGAACCGCTCGCAAAGCGCCCTGCAGACCTCGCTGGAGCGCCTGTCCTCGGGCCTGCGCGTGAACAGTGCCAAGGACGACGCCGCCGGCATCGCCATCGCCGAGCGGTTCACCACCCAGATCCGCGGTCTCGACCAGGCGGCGCGCAACGCCAACGACGGCATTTCGCTGGCGCAGACGGCGGAGAGCGCCATCGGCGAGACCACCCAGCTGCTGCAGCGCGTGCGTGAGCTGGCCATCCAGTCCGCGAACGCGACCAACTCGGCCAGCGACCGTCAGGCGTTGCAGTCGGAGGTCAGTCAGCTGGTGGCCGAGCTCGACCGGGTGGCGTCCACCACCGAGTTCAACGGCATCCGCATCCTGGACGGCTCGTTCACCAGCGCCTCCTTCCAGGTCGGCGCGAACGCCAACCAGACGATCGAGTTCGGCATCACCAGCGTGAAGTCCTCGAGCATCGGCGGCATCGCGACCGAGACCGGCGCGGAAGTGGCCGCTGCTGCGGCGACCGACATCACGATTGCCATCGGCGGCGGCGCGGCACAGGAAATCGCCTCCAGTGCCGGCTTCGCCGTCTCCGGTGATACCTCCAAGGACGCCACGTCCGCCTTCGCCAAGGCTGCGGCGATCAACGATGCCGGTCTGTCCGACCTGAGCGTCACGGCCCAGACCAGCGGCACGCAGACGGTCGGCGCCATCGGCGGCACGGCCAGCGACACGTACAACCTCAGCGTGAACGGCGTCGCCATCTACACCAATCAGGATGTCAGCACGGCGCTGACGAACAGCGCGCTGCGCGATGCCATCAACGCGGAATCTGACCGCACCGGCGTGATCGCCTCCCTGAACGGCGGCGATCTGACGCTGAGCGCGGCCGATGGCAGCAACATCACCGTGACCGAAAGCGGCACCGGCTTCACCGCCGGCACCGACGGCATCTCGGTGACCGGTGGCGATTTCGACGGCGTCCTGCGCGGCACGCTGACCGTGTCCAGCACCGACAGCATCGCCGTGGGTGGCACGACGGCCAACGTCGGCCTCAGCGCCGCCATCGCCAAGGACGCCAGCGGCATCAACACCGTGGACATCTCCACAGTGGCAGGCTCGCAGGAAGCCATCCAGCGCGTGGACTCGGCGCTGGGTTCGCTGAACGCGGCCCGCGCCTCTTTGGGTGCGGTGCAGAATCGTTTCGAGTCGACCATCAACAACCTGCAGGCGACCTCGGAGAACATCAGCGCCGCGCGCTCGCGGATCGTCGATGCCGACTTCGCTGCCGAGACGGCGAACCTGACCCGCAACCAGATCCTGCAGCAGGCGAGTCTGTCGATCCTGGCGCAGGCCAACACGCTGCCGCAGTCGGCCCTGTCGCTGCTGCAGTAAGCCCCGCCGGCGGCGTCGCTGCGGCGACGCCGCCCCCATCGGAGCCTGGTGCCATGGCAATCACTCCTGCAAGCAGCATGCTCCCGCTCCCGGAGCGGCCCGCGCCGGGTGCGGCCGGGCCTGCTGCCGGACCCGTTTCCCCGCCCGCGAGCGTTGTCTCGCGGGCGACTCCGTTTGCGGCCGGCGCCGACGACGCCGGCCTGCCATCTTCGACTCCCGATACCGGGCCGGAGGAGATGAGCCGGATCGCACAGCTCGCCGGCGAGCTGGCCGCCGCGCTCGACGCGGCCTCCGGCGCCCGCCAGTTGCGGCTGCGCTTCGAGGTCGACGGCGCCAGTCGCCAGACCATCATCCGGGTGATGGACGCCAACAGCGGCGAGCAGATCCGCCAGTTGCCGCCCGAAGAGGTCGTGCGGCTGCGCGAGGTGCTCGCCGAGGGCGGCGATCCCGCGCTGCTGGACGTGGAGGCCTAGCACCGCCATGGCCTCGCTCAGCTCTCCCGGCATCGGCTCGGGCCTCGACGTCAGCGGGCTGGTGAATCAGCTCGTGGCGGCCGAGCGCCAGCCGGCCACGCTCCGGCTCGCCCGGCGCGAGGCGGGCTATCAGGCGCAGCTGTCCGCCTTCGGCACGCTGCGCAGTGCGCTACAGGCCTTCCAGGATGCCTACGCCGCGCTGGGCGAGGCGGACCGCTTCGCCGCCCGCGGCGTGACGATCGGTGAGCCGGCCACCTTCGCGGCCACCGCCGAGCCCACGGCGGCCCTGGCCGGCTACGACATCGAAGTGGTGCAGCTGGCGCAGACGCAGAAACTCGCCAGCGCCGCCTTCAGCGGCGCCGATGTCGCCGTCGGCACGGGCAGCCTCGATATCACCGCCGGCACCGACACCTTCAGCGTGACGCTGGCCAGCGGCGCGACGCTCGCCGAGCTCGCCACCGCCATCAACGAGGCCGAGGACAACCCCGGCGTGCGCGCGGGCCTGATCACCGGCGCGGAAGGCACTCGGCTGGTACTCACCGCCGCCGGCAGCGGCACGGCCCAGGCGCTGTCCGTGGCCGCCCGCGATGACGCCGGTAGCCTCGCCGGCTTCGTCTGGGAAGCCGATCCCGAGGGCGTACGCAACCTCAGCGAGCAGCAGGCCGCACGCGATGGCCAGCTGCGGATCGACGGCATCCTGATCGAGAGTGCCGACAACACCTTCGACGACGCCATCGCCGGCGTGAGCCTCACGGCGCTGACGGCCCGGCCCGGGGAGCGCACCGCGCTGACCGTGGGCCGCGACACGGACGGCGCCGTCGCCGACGTCGAGCGTTTCATCAAGACCTACAACAAACTCGTGCAGACGCTCGGGGACCTGACCCGCTTCGACCCCGAGGGCGATGCGCGCGGACCGCTGCTGGGCGACGCCACCGCGCGCGGACTGGAATCGCGCCTGCGCGGCATCGTCGGCGGCGAGAACGGCGAGGGCCCGCTGCGCCTGCTCTCGCAGATCGGCATCACGACCTCGACCGAGGGCACGCTCTCGCTCGACAAGGACGCGCTGGTCGAACAGCTCGAGAACGATCCGGCGGCGCTGGCGGCGCTGCTGGGGGAGACCGGCCTTGGCGGGCGGCTCGACGGTTTCGTGGCGGGCTATCTCGGCGACGACGGACTTCTGACGGCCCGCACCGAGGGCCTGGATGCCTCGATCGCCGCGCTGGACGTGCAGCGCGAGCGGCTCGACGAGCGCACCAGCGCGCTGGAATCGCGGCTGCTGCGGGAGTTTCAGGCGCTGGACAGCCTGCTGAGCCAGCTCAACTCCACCAGCGCCTTCCTCACCCAGCAGCTGGCGAACCTGCCGAACCTCAACGAGCGCGACTGACGTCCGGGCCGGACGCAGCACGGCGCGCCCCGGCGTGCCGCCCCCGTTCCTGCTTTCCTACCGCCTGACCACCTGCCGCTACCGTCCGTCGGCCGCCGCCTGTCACTGGCATGCCGCTTGCTGCCTGAGCTGCGAATGCTGGGCAGAGGTGGCGACACCATGGCTTCCATCGACGATCCGTTCGCACTGCACGTCAAGGCACTGCGCGTGCTGGGCCAGCGCACGGGGCTGCTGGCCTCGAACCTGGCCAATGCCGACACGCCGCACTACAAGGCGCGCGACATCGACTTTCGCCAGGCACTCGACGCCGCCGGCGGCCAGGCCCCGGCGCGCACGGCGCCCGGTCACCTGGCCGGCCGGCAGGCAGCCGGCACGGCGGGGATGGGTTATCGGCCGGCACTGCAGTCGAGTCTGGACGGCAATACCGTGGACCGGCAGGCCGAGCAGGCCGCCTTCACCGACAACGCCATCCGCTACCAGGCCACGCTCGAGTTCCTGAACAGCCGCATCCGCGGCCTGCGCACCGCCATCACCGGCGGGCAGAGGTAATCATCATGTCCCTGTTCAACGTCTTCACCCTCGCCGGCGGCGCGCTCAGCGCACAGAACGTGCGGCTCAACACCACGGCCAGCAACCTCGCCAATGCCGACACCGTGGCCGCCAGCGAGGCCGAGAGCTATCGCGGCCGCTCGCCGCACTTTCGCAGCGTGCTGCAGCGCCTGGCCGACGGCAGCGAGCTGAACGGCGTGGAAGTGGCCGGCATCGTCGAGAACGGCGCGGCGCCGGAGCGTCAGTACCTGCCCGAACATCCGTTGGCGGACGAGGACGGCTACGTCTGGGGCAGCAACGTCGATCCGGTCGAGGAGATGGCCAACATGATCTCCACCTCGCGCAGTTACCAGAACAACGTCGAGGTCATGAACACCGCCAAGCAGCTGCTGCTGCGCACCCTCTCGCTGGGACAGTAGGCATGAACCCGATCAACGCCACCGATACCAATCTCTACGAACAGCTCGGCCTCACCCGCCCGGCCGCCAGCACGGCGCCGGAGAACGAGCTCGGTGCCGACGCCTTCCTGACGCTGATGCTGGCGCAGCTGCGCAACCAGGACCCACTGCAGCCGATGGAGAACGGTGAGTTCCTGAGCCAGCTGGCGCAGTTCAACACCGTCACCGGCATCCAGGAGCTGCAGGGCAGCTTCGAGGGCGTGGCGCAGGGCCTGCAGAGCGATCGGCGCCTCGCCGCCGCGGCGCTGGTGGACCGGCAGGTCCTGGTGCCGAGCACGCAGGCGCAGCTGGCAAAGGACGTCCCGCTCGAGGCCGTGCTGCAGCTGAATACGCCCGCCGAGCGGGTGATCGTGCGCATCAGCGATGCCAGCGGCCAGCTCGTGCAGACGCTCGATCTCGGCCCGCAGGGCGCCGGCGAGGTTCCGATTCGCTGGAACGGCGAAACCGCCGGCGGCGCCACCGCGCCACCCGGCAGCTACCGGCTGCAGGCCAGCGCCGCCGACGGCGAGGGCCAGCGCGGCGTGGAGCTGGCGGTGCTGGCTGCCCGTCGCGTGGAGAGCGTCACGCTCGCCGGCGATGGCGGCGAGCCGCTGCTGAACCTCGATGACGGCAGCGCCGTCGCCCTCGGCGACGTCCGCCGCGTCGGCTGATCCGACAAGAACACCAACAGGAGTCAACCATGCCATTCAACATCGCTCTCAGCGGCCTGAACGCCGCCTCGGCCGACCTGGACGTCACCGCCAACAACATCGCCAACGCCAACACCACCGGCTTCAAGGAGTCGCGGGCCGAGTTCGTCGACGTCTACGCCGTCGCCAACCAGGGCATCAGCGCCACGTCCACCGGCTCCGGCGCGCGCCTCGCCCAGCTGAGCCAGCAGTTCACCCAGGGCAACGTGGACTTCACGCAGAACAACCTGGATCTGGCGATCAACGGCCAGGGCTTTTTCGTGCTGGCCGATGACGGCGGCACCGTCTACAGCCGCGCCGGCTCGTTCCAGACCGATCGCGAAGGCTACGTGGTCAACGGCCAGGACCAGCGGCTGCAGGTCTTCCCGCCTGCGGGCGATGGCAGCTTCAACACCGGCAGCCTGGAAGACCTGCAGCTGGCCACCACCGAGGGCACGCCGCAGGCCACCAGCGTGATCGAGCTGGGCGCGAACCTGCCAGCCGACGCCGTGCCGCCGCCGGTCGCCTTCGATCCGGCCGAGCCGGCGAGCTACAACCACTCCACCGCGACGACCGTGTTCGATTCGCTCGGCGCCGAGCACACGGCGCAGATCTACTTCGTGCGCGATGCCGCCGCCACCAGCTGGCAGGCCTATCTCTACACCGACGGCACCGCCGTGGGCACCGCCCAGCCGGTGGTGTTCGATCCGGACGGTACGCTGAACACGCCGACCGACGGCCAGCTGTTGTTCGGCAACTTCACGCCGACCAACGGCGCCGACCCGCTGCCGCTGCAGGTGGACGTGCTGCAGACCACGCAGTACGGCGGCGACTTCAGCGTCAACCGCCTGTTCCAGGACGGCTATGCCTCCGGGCGACTGACCGGCATCGACATCAATCCCGAGGGCGTGGCGCTGGCCCGCTACACCAATGGCCAGGCGATTCCGCTCGGCAAGGTGGCGCTGGCCAACTTCGCCAATCCGCAGGGCCTGCAGCAGCTGGGCGACACCACCTGGACGGAGACCTTCAGCTCCGGCAATGCCCTCAATGGCGAGGCCGGCACCAGCAGCCTCGGGCTGATCCAGTCCGGCGCGCTGGAGGCCTCCAACGTCGATCTGACCGATCAGCTGGTGAACATGATCACGGCGCAGCGCAACTTCCAGGCGAACGCCCAGATGATCTCCACCGCCGACACGATCACCCAGACCATCATCAACATCCGCTAGACCGGAGGGAGGCACCCGTGGATCGCTCGCTCTACCTCGCCATGACCGGCGCCCGCCAGGTGCTGAAAGCCCAGGCGGCCAACAGCCACAACCTGAGCAATGCCAGCACCACGGGATTTCGCGCGGAGCTGCAGAACTTCACCTCGCGGCCGGTGAACGGTCCGGGGCTAGCCAGCCGGGCCTATGCCACGGCCGACAGTGCCGGCATCGACCTGCGCGGCGGTCAGCTCGTAGCCACCGGCCGTTCGCTGGATGTCGCCGTGGACGGCCAGGGCTTGCTGGCGGTGCAGCGCGAGGACGGCGGCGAGGGCTACACCCGGGCCGGTGATCTGCGCGTGGGCACCGGCGGCCTGCTGGAGACCGCGAACGGCCACCTGGTGCTCGGCGATGACGGGCCGATCGCCGTGCCCCCGGCGGAGGACGTGGAGATCGGCCGCGACGGCACGATCTCGGTGCTGCCGCTGGGCCAGCCGGCGAACGCGCGTGTGGTGCTCGATCGCATCAAGCTGGTGAATCCCCAGGCGAGCGAGCTGGTGCGTGCGCCGAACGGGCTGCTGGCGCTGCGTGACGGCGGTACCAGCCCGGCCGATGCCGCTGTCACGCTCGCCTCCGGCAGCCTGGAATCGAGCAATGTCAGCCCTGCCGAGGCGCTGGTGAAGATGGTCACGCTCGCCCGCCAGTTCGAACTGCACACCCGGGTGATGAAGGCCGCCGAAGACAACGACGCCGCCTCGACGCGGCTGATGTCGCTGCAGTAACGGCGACGCCCGACGGAGAACCGATATGAACCTTGCCCTGTGGGTCGCCAAGACCGGCCTGGATGCGCAACAGATGCGCATGGCCACCATCTCCAACAACCTCGCCAACGCCAACACGACCGGCTTCAAGCGTGGTCGGGTGGTGTTCGAGGACCTGATGTACCAGAACCTGCGCCAGGCCGGCGGCCAGAGCACGCAGCAGACCGAATACAACTCCGGGCTCACGCTCGGCACCGGCGTGCGCGTGGTGGGCACCGAGAAGCTGTTCACCCAGGGCAGCATGCTGCAGACCGGCAACGCCTTCGACCTCGCCATCCAGGGGCGGGGCTTCTTCCAGATCCTGATGGCCGACGGCAGCGCGGCCTATACCCGCACCGGCAGCTTCCAGCTCAACGACCAGGGCCAGCTGGTGACGCCGGCCGGTTACCCGCTGCAGCCGCCGGTGAGCGTCCCGCCGGGCGCGCAGAGCGTCACCATCGGCAGCGACGGCGCCGTTTCGGTGGTGCTGCCCGGCCAGGCGACGCCCACCCAGCTCGGCACGCTGCAGCTGGTGGACTTCATCAACCAGAGCGGCCTGCAGCCGCGGGGCGAGAACCTCTACGCCGAGAGTGGCAGCAGCGGCCCGCCGCAGACCAGCACGCCGGGGCTGAACGGCGTCGGCACGCTGATCCAGGGTGCGCTGGAGGGCTCGAACGTGAACGTGGTGGAGGAGCTGGTGAACATGATCGAGACGCAGCGCGCCTACGAGATGAGCTCCAAGGCGATCGCCGCCACCGATCAGATGCTGCAGTACGCGAACAACAATGTCTAAGCCGCTCACCCATCTGATCCGCACCACCGCGTCCGTGCTGTTCATCGGCGTGCTGGGCGGCTGCGCCAGCGCGCCGCCGCCCCAGCCGCTCGCGCCCGTGCCAGCGCCGCAGATGATCTACCCGCAGCCGTCGCCGGTGCGCAACATCGGGGCGATCTACCAGCCCACCGGGGGGCGCTCACTGTTCGAGGACCGGACCGCCCGCCACGTGGGCGACGTGCTGACGATCGTGCTGACCGAGCGGACGGATGCGAACAAGCGCGCGAGCACCAGCACCAGCAAGGAGAGCAGCATCGACTTCCCCGCGCCGACGATCTTCGGCGCGCCCGTCACCGCCAACGGCATCCCCATCCTGCAGGCGCAGGTGCAGGCGGGCCGCGAGTTCGATGGCGAGGGCAGTTCGGCGCAGAGCAACAGCCTGACCGGCAGCATCACCGTGCAGGTGGTCGAGCGGCATCCGAACGGCAATCTGCTGGTGCGGGGCGACAAGTGGATGACCCTGAACCAGGGCCGCGAGCTGGTCAGCATCAGCGGCATCGTGCGGCCGAACGACATCGGCCCGGACAACACCGTCGCCTCCACCCAGGTGGCCGATGCACGCATCACCTACAGCGGGCGCGGCACGATAGCCGCGGCGAACACGCCGGGCTGGGCAATGTGGTTCGTCAACACCCCGCTCTGGCCGTTCTGAATCCCATGCGCCGCCCGTGCCGCCATTACCTGCTCGTGCCGCTGCTCGCGCTCGCCCTCCTGCCGGGCGCCGCGCTCGCCGAGCGGATCAAGGACATCGCCAGCGTCGCCGGCGTACGCAGCAACCAGCTGGTCGGCTACGGTCTGGTGGTCGGGCTGGTCGGCTCGGGCGATCAGACCAGCCAGACGCCGTTCACCACGCAGAGCCTGCGCAACTTCCTGGCGGAGTTCGACGTCTTCGTGCCGCCGGGTACCAACCTGCAGCTGCAGAACGTCGCCGCCGTGTCGGTGCATGCCGAGCTGCCGCCGTTCGCCAAGCCGGGCCAGCAGATCGACATCACCGTCTCCTCGGTCGGCAACGCCAAGAGTCTGCGCGGCGGCAGTCTGCTGCTGACCCCGCTGAAAGGCGCGGACGGCAACATCTACGCCCTCGCGCAGGGCTCGCTGGTGGTCGGCGGCCTGGCGGCCTCCGGCGCGGACGGCTCGCAGATCGTCGTGAATGTGCCCAGCAGCGGGCGGATTCCGGCCGGCGCCATCGTCGAGCGTGTGCTGCCCGACCCGTTCGGCGAGAGCGGCTTCGTCACGCTGAACCTGCACACCGCCGATTTCACCTCGGCCGAACGCATGAGCGCGGAGATCAACCGCACCTTCGGCGAGGGCATCGCCCGCCCGCTCGATGCCAGCTCGGTACAGGTGCGCTCGCCGCAGAGCGCTGCCCAACGGGTCGGCTTCCTGGCCTCGCTGGAGAACCTGGAGATCGAGCCGGGCGATGCGCCGGCACGGGTGATCGTCAACTCCCGCAGCGGCACCGTGGTGATCAGCAGCTTCGTGCGGGTGCGCCCGGCGGCCGTCTCGCACGGCAACCTCACCGTCACCATCAGCGAGGAGCCGCTGGTCTCCCAGCCCGAGGCCTTCGGCCAGGGCCGCACGGTGGCGACGACGGACTCGGAGATCGATGTGGATCGTGACGACAACCGCATGTTCCTGTTCGACCCGGGCGTCGGTCTCGACGAGATCGTGCGCGCGGTCAACCGCGTCGGCGCCTCACCCTCGGACCTGATCGCGATTCTCGAGGCGCTCAAGCAGGCCGGCGCCCTGCGCGCCCAGCTGGTGGTGATCTGATGGACGCCCTGCCGCTGCAGAGCGCCTTTGCCCAGCTCGGCCAGTTGCGCGCCCAGGCACAGCGCGACGCCGACGCCGCGCTGCCGGCCACCGCGCGCCAGTTCGAGGCCCTGTTCATCCAGACGCTGCTGAAAAGCATGCGCGATGCCGAACTGGCCCGCTCGCCCTTCGAGAGCGACCAGACCCGGCTGTACCGCGAGATGTTCGACCAGCAGATCAGCCAGGAACTGAGCCGCGGCGAAGGCATAGGTCTGGCCAGCGTGCTGACGCGCAGCCTCGGCGGCGCGCCGGCGCCCTCGCCGGCGCCGTCGGCAAGCGCGGCGCTCCCGGCCACACCGCCCCTCGATGGGCGCCCCGCCGCCTCGCCGCCAACCGCCGCAACCGGTGGCGTCGACCCCACGCTGGCGCCACGGCAGGATGCGCGCTGGCACCCGGAGAGTCCGCAGGAATTCGTGCAAGGTCTGTGGCCGCATGCGCAGCGTGTGGCGGCCCGGCTCGGCATCTCGCCGCGCACCATCGTCGCCCAGGCGGCACTGGAGACCGGCTGGGGCCGCCACCAGATCCGCCATGAGGACGGCCGCGCCAGCTTCAACCTGTTCGGCATCAAGGGCAGCGGCCGCTGGCAGGGCGAGCGGGTGGAAGTGCCGACGACCGAGTTCATCGCCGGCCAGCCGCGCCGGCTGCGCGATCACTTCCGCAGCTATCCGGACCTGCCGAGCGCGCTGGCCGATTACGAGGCACTGCTGAACCGGCCGCGCTACGCCGGCGTGCGCGCCGCCGGCACCGACGAAGCCGCGAGCGCCGAGGCACTGGCGGCCGCGGGCTATGCCACCGATCCGCGCTACGCCGACAAGCTCAAGGCGATCATGCGCGGGCCGACACTCAACGCCGCCCTTGCCGATCTCGACCCGACCGGAACCGGGGCCGGCATCAAGCTGGCCGCGGGCCCGGCCGATAGCCCCGACAGGGCCTAGTACCAACCACCCGGCCACGCCATGCCAGATCTCGCGAACATCGGTGTCTCCGGCCTGCTGGCCGCCCAGCGGGGGCTCACCACCACCGGGCAGAACATCAGCAACCTGAACACGCCCGGCTACAGCCGCCAGCGGATCGAGCAGACCACGCGGCCGGCGGAATTCGCCGGCAACGGCGCCTTCGGCACCGGCGTGCAGGTGACCGGCACCCGGCGCAGCTACGATGCGCTGCTGACCCAGCAACTGCAGCAGGCCGAGGCCGGCGCCAGCGCCAGCCGAACCTACGCCGAGCTGGCGGCGCAGGTCGACAACCTGCTGGCGGGCACCAGCGGCGATCTCGGCGCGGGCTTTTCCCGCTTCGCCGATGCCGCCAACGCGCTGGCCGCCGACCCGGCCGATCCGGCCACCCGGCAGGTGCTGCTCGCCGAAACGGCGAACCTCGCCGCGCAGTTCAACGATTCGGCCGCCCAGCTCGACCGCATCGAAGCCTCGGTCAACGCCACGGTCGACAACTCGGTCGCCGAGATCAATCGCCTGGGACAGCAGATCGCGACGCTGAACGGGCAGATCGTCGATGCCGGCAGCGCGGCGGGCACCACACCCCTGAACCTGCTCGATCAGCGCGACGCGGCGGTGCAGGCGCTCGCGCAGTACGTGGACGTGACCACCGCTACCGAGCCCAGCGGCGCGCTGAACGTCTACGTCGGCAGCGGCCAGTCGCTGGTGGTGGGGCGCGACAGTCAGGCGCTCGTCGTCACCGCCGATCCGTTCGATCCCACGCGGCGGCAGGTCGCCTTCGCCAGCGGCGGCAGCATTGACAGCCAGCTGACCGGCGGCGAACTCGGCGGCGCCCTCGCCTTCCGCCGCGACATGCTCGAGCCCACCCAGCGCGAGCTCGACACGCTGGCGCTGGGCGTGGCGGGCGCCGCCAACGCCGCGCAGGCGGGCGGCGTCGACCGCAACGGCCAGCCTGGCCTGCCGCTCTACACCGTGCCGCCGCCGCAGGTGCAGGTCCCGCGGGGTCAGGCGAGTGCAAACCTGCCGCAGGTACAGGTGACCGACCTGTCCGCCGTGCAGCCGCAGGCCTACCGCCTGGGCTATGACGGCACGCAGTGGAACCTCACCGACGATGCCGGCGCCACCCTGGCGACCGGCAGCGGCCCCTTCCTCGTCGACGGGCTGGAGATCACGCCGCCGGCCGGGGCGAGTGCGGGCGAGCGTTACCGTCTGCTGCCGGCCGGCGGCGCCGCCGCGGGGCTGGCGGCGGCGCCCCGCAGCGGCGCCGAGCTGGCCGCCGCCGCGCCGATCCTCGGCCAGGCCGATGCCGGCAATCTCGGGCAGGCGCAGATCTCGCCCGGGATCGTGCTCGACGCCGCCGACCCGGCACTGCGTGACCCGGTAACCCTGACCTTCATCGACGCCACCACCTATCAGCTCGACGGCGGCCCGCCGCAGGCCTACGTGCCGGGCGAGGCCATCGCCTACAACGGTTGGCAGGTGGAGATCCAGGGCACGCCGGCCGCGGGCGACCGCTTCAGCGTGAGCGCCAACGACAACCCCGGCGACGGCCGCAATGCCGCAGCGCTGGCCCAGAGCCTCGATCAGGGCCTGTTCGAGGGCGGCACGGTCTCCGCCGGCGAACGCTTTGCCGGCATGCTCGCCGGGGTGGGCGCGGCCACCCGGGCGGCCGAGGGCCGCGCCGAAGCGCGCGATGCCATTCTTGGCGAGGCCCAGGTGGCGCGCGATGCCGTCGCCGGCGTCAATCTGGACGAGGAGGCGGCCAACCTGCTGCGCTACGAACAGGCCTATCAGGCCGCCGCCCGCATCATCGCGGTGGCAGACGAGGTCTTCCGCACACTGCTGAACGCGGTGGGCCGGTGATGCGCGTCGCCACCAGTTCCGCCCAGCAGCAGGCGCTGCAGGCCCTGCTCGATCAGCAGGCGAAGCTGCTGCGCACCCAGCAGCAGATCGCCAGCGGCGTCCGCTTCACCACCGCGGCGCAGGATCCCCTCGGCGCCGCCCGCGTCAGCGAGCTGGGCGGCGCCCTGGCCGAGCTGGCGCGCTACCAGGGCAACATCGATCGCGCCGAGGGCAGCCTGCAACTGGAAGAGGACACCCTCGCCGCGGCGGGGGATGTGCTCAACCGGGCGCGCGAGCTGACCCTGCAGGCCAACAGCGGCGTGCAGGATGCCGCCGGACGCGAGGCGATCGCGGCGGAGCTCGCCGGTCTGCAGGCCGACCTGCTGGCGCTCGCCAACACCACCGACGGCAACGGCAACTATCTGTTCGGCGGCTACGCCAGCCAGCAGGCACCGTTCGTGCGCACGGCGGGCGAGGTCAGCTACCGGGGCGATCAGGGCCAGCCGCGGCTCGCGCTGGGCGAGGGTCGGCAGATCGCCATCGGCGACAGCGGCGAGGCGGTGTTCATGCGCGTGCGCCCGGGCAACGGCCAGTTCGTCGCGGCGCCGGCGGCAACCAATACCGGTACGGGCCGCATCGGCCCGGGCGTGGTCACCGATGCGACGCTCTACGCCAACGCCAGCTTCGAGATCCGCTTCACTGCAGCCGATGCCTACGAGGTGCGCGACGGCGGTGGCGGGTTGATCGCTGCCGGCCCCTACGTGGCGGGCGAACCGCTCGCCGTGGCCGGCATCAGCGTGACGATCGAAGGCGCACCCGCCGCGGGGGATGGCTTCTCCATCGAACCCGCCCGGGCGATCAGCGCCTTCGATGTGCTCGACGGCGCGCTGGCCGCGGTGCTGGCTCCCGCCGGCGATGCCGCCGGCGCCGCGCAGCAGCAGCAGGCCTATGCCACCGCGCTCGCCGGCTTCGACAGCGCGCTCGGCGAGCTGAACGAGATCCGTGCCGGCATCGGCAGCCGGCTGACCACGCTCGACCGCCAGCGACTGGCACTGGAAGACACGGGCCTGGAGCTCGAACGGCTGCGTTCGCAGACGCAGGATCTCGACATCGCCAGCGCGGTCAGCCAGCTCAACCTCGACCTCGTGGGACTGGAAGCGGCGCAGGCCGCCTTCACCCGTATCCAGAACCTCTCGCTGTTCCGCTTCCTCGGCTGAAGCCCGAACGCGGGCAGACGCAGCAGCCGTACGCATTAACCCTTGTTAAGATCGGGTGTGCGCCCCCCGGCGCCCGTCCCGCTCCCCCGCGAGGTGATGATGACTGCCAAACGTTTTGCCGTGGAAGTTCGGGCCCAGCTTCCCGAGCGGCTGGCCGGGCTGGAAACGCTCGCCGACAACCTGCTCTACAGCTGGGATCGACGCGTCCGTCGCGTCTTCCGCCACATCGACAGCGACCTGTGGGATCGCTGCGGCCACAACCCGAAGATCCTGCTGCGACGGGTCGACCAGCAGCGCCTCGACGCGCTGGCCAGCGATCCGACCTTTCTGGAGGAGCTGGAATACGCGCTCGCGGCCTATCGCACCTACCGGGTCCACACCGACGCACTGCACCGGGCCGTACGTCATCAGGTGACGCCCGAGTCCGATCTGATCGCCTATTTCTGTGCCGAGTTCGGCCTGCACGAGAGCCTGCCGATCTACTCGGGCGGCCTCGGCATCCTGGCCGGCGATCACTGCAAGGCGGCCAGCGACCTCGGCTTGCCCTTCGTCGCCGTCGGGCTCATGTATCACCAGGGCTATTTTCGCCAGGCGATCGACGCCAGCGGCCAGCAGCAGGCCCTCTACCAGCCCCACGCGCTGAGCGACCTGCCGGTCTCCCCGGCCCGCGACGCCGATGGCCGCGAGGTATACGTGCAGGTGCCGATGGCCGAACGCACGGTGCGGGTGAAGGTCTGGCAGGTGGCGATCGGCAACCTGCGGCTGCTCCTGCTCGACACCGCGCTGCCGGAGAACACGGCGGCGGACCAGTCCATCACCTTCCAGCTCTACGGCGGCGATCGCCGCAACCGCCTGGCACAGGAGATGGTGCTGGGTGTGGGCGGCGTGCGGGCGCTGCATGCGCTCGGCCTGCAGCCGGCGGTGTGGCACATCAACGAGGGCCACGCGACCTTCTCCATCATCGAGCGCTGCTGCGGCAGCGTACGCGGCGGCCTGCCGTTCGCGCCGACGCTGGAAGCGGTGGCCGGCGCCACGGTGTTCACCACCCACACGCCGGTGCCGGCCGGTCATGACATGTTCGAGCACGACCTGATCCGGCCCTATCTGGCGCCGTTCGCGCAGGAGCTGCAGGTGCCGGTGGAGACGCTGCTGCAGCTCGGCAGCTCGCCGGCACACGAGCACGCCTTCAACATGACGGCGCTGGGCCTGCGTGGCTCGCGCTACCACAACGGGGTCAGCGCGATTCACGGCGAGGTGGCGGCGCAGATGGAGGCCTATCACTGGCCGCAGGTGCCGCCGGCGGAGAATCCGATCCGCCATGTCACCAATGGCGTGCACGTGAGCACCTTCCTCGCCCAGGAATGGACCCAGCTGTTCGACATGCGCTTCGTCGGCTGGCGCGACCGGCTCACCGACCGGGCCTTCTGGCAGCACGTGGTGGAGACGCTGCCGGACGAGAATTTCTGGCACGTGCGCCAGACGATCAAGAGCGGCACCCTGAGCTTCGTGCGTCAGGCACTGGACCAGCAGTACCGGCGCAACGATGCCAGCGAGGCGCATCGCGAGCGCGCGCTCGCCCGCCTCGACCCCAACGGCCCCAAGCCGCTGGTGCTGGGCTTTGCCCGCCGCTTCGCCACCTACAAGCGGGCGACGCTGCTGCTGCGCGAGACCGAGCGGCTGGCGGCGCTGCTGAACGATCCCCAGCGCCCGGTGGTGCTGCTCTATGCCGGCAAGGCCCATCCCGCCGACGAGCCAGGGCAGGCACTGATCCGGCGCATCAACGAACTGGCGGCCACGCCGCCGTTCTTCGGCAAGCTGTTCTTCATCGAGAACTACGACCTTGCGCTCGGCCGCAAGCTGGTGAGCGGGGTCGACGTGTGGATCAACACGCCGCAGTACCCGAAGGAGGCCTGCGGCACCTCGGGCCAGAAGGCGGGACTGAACGGCGTGCTCAACGTCAGCGTGCTGGACGGCTGGTGGCCGGAGATCTGCGATGGCGACAACGGCTGGGGCCTGACGCCGCACCGCGAGGACGGTGATGCGGAGCTGCGCGATCAGCAGGAAGCGCGCGATCTGCTCGACGTGCTCGAACACCAGGTGGTGCCGACCTACTTCGCGCAGAACAACCACGGCTATTCGCCGGCCTGGGTGGCCCGCTCGAAACACGCGATGGCGACGATCCTGCCGGAGTTCAACAGCCAGCGCATGCTGCTGGACTATCTCGACGGCTTCTACGTGCCAGCGATGGAGCACGCCCGTTCGCTGCAGGCCGACGACGCGCGCCGCGCGCGCGCGCTCACGGCCTGGAAGCAACGGGTGCGTGAGTGCTGGCAGGGCGTCAGTCTGGCGCGGCTGGACGAACCTACCAGCCGACTGGCACGGGGGGAGGCCTTCCGCGTGCGGGTGCAGGCGCACCTGAACGGGCTGAGCCCCCAGGACGTGCGCCTGGAATGCGTGGTCGGCACCGAGCAGCCGGATGGCGGCTTCGACAAGTCCGCGTGCTACCGGCTGACGCCGGCCGGCGAGCAGGACGGCGCGACCCTGTTCGAACTGGACATCCCGCTGGAGCAGACCGGCCTGTTCAGCTACGAGCTACGCGTGTTCCCCTACCACCCGGACCTCGCCCATCCCTTCGAGCTCGGCCGGATGGTCTGGCTGAGCTAGTCCGCCGCGGCTGCCGGCGCCGTGGAGTCCGGCAGCCGGCCGTACAGGGCAAACAGATGCCGCAGCCGCTCGGCCAGCGACGGGTCGAGCGCACCCTGCGGGTAGCGCCACGACCAGTTGCCGTCGGCGGTGCCCGGCGTGTTGAGCCGCGCCTGCTCGCCGAGGCCGAGCACATCCTGCAGTGGCAGCACGGCACAGCCGGCCACGGAGGCCAGCGTCGGGCGGATCAGCAGCCAGGGCATGACCTCATCGCCCGGTCCCAGGTAGTCGCGCACCTGCGCGCGCGCCGCCGCGTCCAGTCCCGCCCACCAGCCGAGCGCCGTGGGATTGTCGTGCGTGCCGGTGTAAACGATCGCGTTGCGCACGTGATTGTGCGGCAGATGCACGTTGCCGGCATCGCCGTCGAAGGCGAACTGCAACACCCGCATGCCCGGCAGGTCCAACGAGTCGCGCAGGGCGTCAACGTCCGGCGTGATCAAGCCCAGATCCTCTGCCACCAGCGGCAGGGGCCCGAGGCGCTCGGCCAGCGTGTGGAACATCGCCGCGCCCGGCCCCGGCTCCCAACGGCCCTCGCGCGCCGTCGACTGTCCGGGCGCGACCGCCCAGGCGGCGGCAAAGCCGCGGAAGTGGTCGATGCGGATCAGGTCGAACCACTGGCGCTGGCGGGCCAGCCGCCGCGTCCACCAGGCGTAGCCGTCGCTCGCCATGGCCGGCCAATTGTAGTGCGGCATGTTCCACAGCTGGCCGTCGGCGGAGAAATAGTCCGGCGGCACCCCGGCGACCCGCGTCATGTGCCCCTCACCGTCGAGGTGGAACAGCTCGCGGTTGGCCCATACATCGGCGCTGTCGTGCGCCACGAACATCGGCATGTCGCCGAACAGCAGGACGTCGCGGGCGTTGGCCGCCTGCTTCAGCTGGCGCCACTGTGCGTCGAAGGCGAACTGCTCGAAGCGCTGCGTGTGCAGTTCGCCGGTGAGCTCGTCCGCCGCCTGCGCCAGCGCCGCCGGTTCGCGATCGCGCAGGCCGACAGGCCACGCCCACCACGGCGCCGCCAGCCGGTCATGCAGCGCATGGAAGAGCGCATAGGGTTCGAGCCAGCCGGCCTCTTCCTGGCAGAAGCGGGCGAACTCGGCCTGCAGCGCCACCGGTGCCTGCGGCAACGCCGCCGCGGCCTGCGCCAGCAGGCGCCGATGCTGCGGAGCATCGCAGCCGGTCTCCAGCGCTGCGCGCACCGTTTCCACCGCCAGCAGGCCCTGCGCGGCCAGTCCTTCCAGGTCGATCAGCGCCGGCTCCCCGGCGAAGACCGAACTGGACTGATACGGGCTGCCGGTGCTGTCCACCGGACACAGCGGCAGGGTCTGCCACACCGTGGCGCCGGCGCTGGCCAGAAAATCGATGAACGCATGGGCCGGCGCCCCGAGCTGCCCCTGCCAGGCAGGGCCCGGCAGAGAGGTGGGATGGAGCAGCAATCCGGCACGACGACAGTCAGTGAACTGGGCCATAGACGACGCTTCCGCAGCAGGGGGGAGAAACGCAGGTCTGGTCTTGAGGTATGACTACAGCACGTAGGGCAGCTCCTGGTGCAGCATCTCCGGGGTGACCAGCACCACGCCCTTGTCGGTCACCTCGAAGCGGCGCCGGTCCTCGGCCTCGTCCTCACCGATGCTCATCTGCGGCGGGATCACGCAGCCGCTCTCGATCACGGCCTTGCAGACGCGGGCACCGGTACCGATGCGGGCCCGCGGCAGCACCACCGAATCGCGCACCAGCGCCTTTTCCTCGACCACCACGTTGGAGAACAGCAGCGAGTGCTGCACGGTGGCGCCGGAGACGATGCAGCCGCCGGCCACCATGGAATTGGTGGCGGTGCCGCGCCGGCCGTCCTCGTCGAGCACGAACTTCGCCGGCGGCGCCTGCTCCTGATAGGTCCAGATCGGCCAGGAGTCGTCGTACAGGTCCAGCTCGGGGGTCACTCCGATCAGCTCCATGTTCGCCGCCCAATAGGCGTCGATGGTGCCGACATCGCGCCAGTACGCGCGCCCACGCCCCACGGTGTTCTGGAACGGATAGGCGTAGGCGGCATGGCCGCGCTCCAGCGCCCGCGGGACGATATCCTTGCCGAAGTCGTGCTTGGACTCGGCACGGGCGGCATCCTCCTCCAGCATCGCCACCAGGTAGTCGGTGTTGAAGACGTAGATACCCATCGACACCAGCGCACGCTCGGGGTCGTTCGGCAGCGAGGCCGGATCGGCCGGCTTCTCCTGGAAGAAACCGATGCGGGCGTCCTCGTCCACGCCCATCACGCCAAACGGCGTCGCCTCCATCCGCGGCACGGTGATGCAGCCGACCGTCACGTCCGCCTGGTGTTGGGCGTGGAAGCCCAGCATGGTGCCGTAGTCCATCTTGTAGACGTGATCGCCGCCCAGCACGAGCACGAAGCGGGGATTGTGGGCCTTGATGATGTCGAGGTTGTGGTAGAGGGCGTCCGCCGTACCGCGATACCACATCTCGCCGACCCGCTGCTGGGCGGGCCAGACTTCGATGAACTCGCCGAACTCGCCGCGGAGAAAGCCCCAGCCCTGCTGCAGGTGGCGGATCAGCGAGTGTGCCTTGTACTGCGTGAGGATCGCCACGCGGCGGATACCGGAATTGACGCAGTTGGAGAGCGGGAAATCGATGATGCGGAACTTGCCGCCGAAGGGCACCGCCGGCTTGGCGCGCTGGTTGGTCAGATCCCCCAGCCGGCTACCCCGGCCACCGGCCAGGATCAGGGCGAGGGTGTCTTTGGTGACCAGGCTGATGAAACGTTGCGACGGGTTGATCTGCATCCGGGTGACTCTCCGTGAGCGGTCGATAGTCCATGGTGCGTGCCGGCCGAGGAACCCGCGACGGGCGCCGGGCTCGATACACCCAGCGCCGGCGGCATCGGCGCGCCGGGACGGCCTTGCTATAGAGTGCCAGCCGCCGCCCAGGTTTCCACCATCTGCCCCAACACGCGAGGGAGCCGCATGAGCCACCGTATCCTGTTCATCGCCAGTGAAGTGCAGCCATGGATCAAGACGGGCGGCCTGGCCGACGTCGCCGGCGCGCTGCCCAAGGCGCTCGCCGCGCTGGGGCACGACGTGCGCGTGCTGCTGCCGGCCTACGGTGACATCCTTGCCGGCGAGCAGTCCCTGCGGCCGGTGCACCGCTTCCGCGCGCCGGCCGGCTTCGAGGACTGGCAGCTGCTGACGCCCCGGCGACGCACCGACGGCATCCGCCTGTGGCTGGCCTCCGGGCCGGGCTTCAGCGACCGGCGCGGCTCGCCGTATCTGGACGAACACGGCCAGGACTGGCCGGACAATGCCGTTCGCTTCAACGCCTTCTGCCGCATCGCCACCGCGCTGGCCTCCGGTCGCGCCGGCACCGTCTGGCGACCGCACGTGGTGCACTGCAACGACTGGCAGACCGGTCTGGTGCCGGTGTGGATGCAGCAGCGGCGCGTGCCGGCAGCCAGCATCTTCACGGTGCACAACCTCAACTATCACGGCCGCTTCGAGCCACAGACGCTGCATCGGCTCGGCCTGCCGAGCTATCTCTGGCATGCCGATGCGCTGGAGTTCTATGGCGACCTGTCGTTCATCAAGGGCGGACTGGTATTCGCCGACATGCTCACCACCGTGAGCCCGACCTACGCCGAGGAGATCTGCACGCCGGCGCGTGGTGAGGGCCTCGACGGCCTGTTGCGCCACCGCCGGGAGGACCTGGTCGGCATTCTCAACGGCATCGATCCAGACGAGTGGGATCCGCGCAGCGATCCTCACCTGCCGGCCAATTTTTCGGTGCAGGATCTGGCGGGCAAGCGCCAGACCAAGCAGCACCTGCAGCAGGCACTGGGGCTGGAGGTGGCGGCCGATATGCCGCTGCTGGTCATGATCAGCCGGCTGGTACCGCAGAAGGGTGTCGATCTGGTGCTGCAGGCACTGCCGGATCTGCTCAACCGCGGCGCCGTGCAGCTGGCCGTGCTGGGCAGCGGCGAGAGCGCGCTGGAACAGCGGCTGCGCGATCTCGCCTCGGCCTACCCGGGCCGCGTCGCGGTGCAGATCGGCTTCGACGAGGCGCTGGCGCACCGGCTGGAGGCGGCGGCCGATCTGTTCCTGATGCCCTCGCGCTTCGAGCCCTGCGGGCTCAACCAGCTCTACAGCCTGCGCTATGGCACCCCACCCGTCGTGCATCGCTGCGGCGGACTCGCCGACAGCGTGGTGGATGTCACTGCCGCGCCGGCTGCCGGCACCGGCTTCGTCTTCGATCAGCAGACGCCCGAGGCCCTTGGCGCGGCCATCGAGCATGCCCTGGCGCTGTTCCGCCAGCCGCAGGCCTGGCGGCAACTGCAGGCGCGGGGCATGAACGCGGACTTCGGCTGGAAGCGCAGCGCCCGCGCCTACGTGGAGGTCTATGAAGCGGCGATGACACGTCTCGCCCGAACCTGAGCCGTTTGACCTGCATCAACGTATGCCTGCGCCGGCCCGTCGAGCATGGGAGGACATCCCAGCTCGCGAGTCCGCCATGATCCGCTTCGACCACAAGATCATCCTCATCACCGGCGCCGGCAGCGGTATCGGCGCCGCCTGCGCGCGCCAGTTCGCGGCGCTCGGCGGCCATGTGATCGTCACCGACGCCGACGAGGCCAGCGCCGTCGCGGTGGCCGACGGCATGGAGCTGCCCGGCCGCGCCGAGGCCATGCCGCTCGACGTCACCGACGCGTCCGCCTGGCGGCGCACGGTGGACCTCGTGCTGGCGCGGCACCAGCGCCTGGACGTGCTGGTCAACAACGCCGGCATCCTGCTGCTGCGCCCGCTGCTGGAGACCAGCGTCGAGGAGTGGGACCACATCTTCGCCGTCAACGCGCGTGGGGTGTTCCTCGGCATCCAGGCCGCGGCCCCTGCCCTTCGCAGCGCAGGCGGCGGCGCCATCGTCAACCTCTCCTCGATCTACGGGCTCGTCGGCCCGGCCGGCGCGGGTGCCTATCAGGCCACCAAGGGCGCGGTGCGGTTGCTGACGAAGAACGCCGCCGCCGAGCTCGCCCCTTACGGCATCCGCGTGAACTCCGTGCATCCCGGCGTGGTCGATACCCCGATGACGCAGCACGTGGGCAAGGCCGGTCCGGGCGAACTGCTCGGCCCCACGCTGCTCAAGCGGCCGGCACGGCCGGAGGAAATCGCCGGTCCTGTCGCCTTCCTGGCCAGCGACGCCGCCAGCTACATGACGGGATCTGAATTGGTGGTCGACGGCGGCTATACCTGTCAATGAACGCCGAGCAGCGCATTCCGCGACAGGCGGTGCGCCGGGGAGAGACGAAATGATGACGGCCGAACCGAACGAATCCTCCCGCCGACCCGAGTCCGGCCGGACCGACTGGGTACAGCGCCGCTGGGAGATCTGGCAGTCGCAGGAACGTGCCGGACACGCAATCTGCTTCGCCACCGAACGACGCCACGTCTGCGAGGAATCGGACTGTCGCTGGTGGCAGGAGTGCCAGCAGCTGCGTGCCGACTGGATTCGCTGAGCCGCCGCCGGCGGCGGCACCACAGCCCGGCCCCATGGCCGGGTGTTTTCGTTAGGCTGGGCGCAACCCCTGGGGCAAGAGGCGAAGGAACAACGATGCTAGTGCTTGCAGGAGACGTCGGCGGTACCAAGACGCTGCTGTCGATCTGCCGGCTGGAAGCCGACGGGCCGCGCTGCCTGCATCAGGCCCGGCTGCCCAGCGGTGACTACCCGCACCTGCGCGAGTTGGTGCTCGACTTTCTCACTCGGCCGCAGGTCAAGGCGCAGCTGGCGGGCGAGGATCCCGCCGGCGCCTGCTTCGCCGTGGCCGGGCCGACGGCCGACGACGGCGGGCGCCGGCTGACCAACCTGCCCTGGCACCTGCATCCCGAGCGCCTGGCGGCGGATCTGCCAGTCGGTCGGGTGGCGTTGCTGAACGACTTCGAGGCCACCGCGCTCGGCGTGACGGCGCTGCCTCCCGCGCAGCTACTGACGCTGCAGGCGGCAAATGCGCAGGCCGGGGCGCCGCGGCTGGTGGTCGGCGCCGGCACCGGCCTCGGCCAGGCGATCCTGGTCGGCGAACCGGGGCAGGACGAGGTGCTGCCGAGCGAGGGCGGGCACATCGACTTCGCGCCGCTCGGCGAGGCGCAAATCGCGTTGTGGCGCGAGCTGCTGGCCGAACATGGCCGGGTGAGCGTGGAACGGGTGGTTTCCGGCGCCGGCCTGGTGCGGATCGCGCAGTTCCTGGCGGCGCGCGAAGCGGCCGGCGCGGAACTGGCGCAGGCACTCGACGGCGAGGATGCCGCCCCGGTCATCACGCGGCTGGCGCTGGCGGACAGCGATGCGGTGGCGGTCGGCGCGGTGCGGCTGTTCCTCAACGCCTACGGCGCCTTCGTCGGCAATGCCGCGCTGCAGTGTCTGCCCTTCGGCGGCATCTACATCGCCGGCGGCGTCGCCGGCCACCTCCGCGAGCGCATGCACAGCGATGACTTTCTGCAGCCCATGCACGACAAGGGCCGGATGGGCCGGCTGATCGCGCGGATGCCGGTGCACCTGGTGCTCGATCCCGACGTCGGCCTGCGCGGCGCCGAACGGGCCGCCATGCGCCTGGCACAGGCCGCCCCCGCGCACTGAGCGCGCGGGGGCAAGACCGGCCAGGCCGCCGCGGGCGCAGGTGGCCTCCCCACTGGCGGGCCCTCGCCCGCCGCCATCTCCTGTCCCGCCGGCAGCCCGGCCCCCGGCGCCTCGCCGCACCGGGCAAATCGCGCCACGCAGGCGGGTGGGCGCCTCACGAGGCGGCCGGGCGGCCGGCCGGTGTCGGCAGCAGCACGGCGGCGCCGTGCAGACGACCGGTTCGCAGATCCTCCAGCGCCTGATTCGCAGCGGCAAGCGGATAGCAGGTCACGGTGCTTCTCACCGGCACCTGCGAGGCCAGCGCCAGAAACGCCTCGCCATCGCGCCGCGTGAGATTCGCCACCGAGCGCAGCTGGCGCTCCTGCCAGAGCAGGCGGTAGGGAAAGGCCGGGATCTCGCTCATGTGGATGCCGGCGCAGACCACGGCGCCGCCGGGGCGCACGGCTGCCAGCGCCGCCGGCACGAGCGCGCCGACTGGCGCGAAGAGGATGGCCGCATCCAGCGGCTGCGGCGGCGCCTGCGTGCTGTCGCCCGCCCAGCAGGCGCCGAGCTCGCGGGCGAAGGCCTGCGCCGATGTATCGCCGGGGCGGGTAAAGGCGTAGATCTGCCGGCCCTGCCAGCGCGCGAGTTGGGTCAGCAGGTGGGCGGCGGCACCGAAGCCATAGAAGCCGAGCCGCTGCGCCACGCCGGCCAGGCGCAGCGCCCGATAGCCGATCAGCCCGGCGCACAGCAGCGGCGCCGCATGGGCGGCATCCGGCCCCTCCGGCAGGACGAAGCAGTAGCGGGCGTCGGCCACCAGGTAGTCGGCGTAGCCGCCCGGCAGGGTGTAGCCGGTGAAGCGCGCGGCGGGACAGAGATTCTCCGCATCGGCCCGGCAATAGGCGCAGGTGCCACAGGTCCAGCCGAGCCAGGGCACCCCCACCCGCTGACCCACCGCGAGCGTCACTCCCTCGCCCACGGCATCGATCAGGCCTACGACTTCGTGTCCCGGCACCAGCGGCAGCGCGGGATCGGGCAGGTCCCCGTCGATGACGTGCAGATCGGTGCGGCAGACGGCGCAGGCCAGCACCCGCAGGCGAACCTGGCCGGGTGCCGGCACCGGGATCGGCAGATGTTGCAGGCTAAGCGGGCGGCGCGGCGCCGTCAGCACCATCGCCTGCATGCCGTGGGGGCGGCCGGTACCGCTCATCGTCTCCTTCCGGCTCGGCGCAGCCACTCGCCGGCCCCGCCGGCCGATGCGAGGGCCGGCCGCGGCAGGCGGGCCGGCGTGGCCGGCGCCGCCCCGCCGATGGCTCAGCCCCCCGCGCGCTCGCCAGCGGCGCCTTCACCCGACGGCGGCGGCGAATCGGCCTGACCGAGGTTCAGACGCCGGGGCCGGGCGGCCTCGACCTTGGGCAGCGTGATCTCCAGCACGCCGTGCTCGCAGCGGGCACTCGCCCGGTCCGGATCGACCGGCACGGGCAGTTCGATGCGCCGGTGGATCTCGCTGTGAGAGATCTCCGAGCGCAGGTAGTTCTCCTGCGACTCGCGAGCCTCCTCCCGGTGCTGCCCGCGGATGGTCACCACCTCGCGGGTCACGTCCACATCGAGATCCTGCGGCTCGATGCCGGGCACCTCGGCCCGCACGATCAAGGTGTCGTCCCGCTCGATCACATCCACCGGCCGCAATGCCTCGCTGAAGGCGGGCATCAGCCGTGACATGCCGCGCCAGGGCAGCATGCTGCGCGGCAGCAGGCTTTCCATGTCGCGCTCGAATTCGGCGAGCGGCGAGAACCAGGCCGGCCGCCGTTCGCGCACCAGCGCCCGCTCGCGTCCATCGCGCTCCCCAGCCGGACGCGAGAGCTGAATGTCGGTGTCCTTCTCTGCCATCTGGAACCTCCTTTGCACTGCGTGAGACCGGTAATGCCCCGGCGGCGCCGGGCTAGGTTTCCACCTGCGTCGGTAGGGCTCACCGGGCCAGTTTCAAGGGCACCGGCGCTCGGCATCTTGATGTCGGTCAACCCCGCGCGCACGGACGCCGTCCGGCGCTTGACAGGGCGTGCCACCATGGCCAGCGTGAGAGGCCGCAGCTGTCGGACCGGCCCTATGACGACGCGCAATCTGGACTATTTCTTCCATCCCCGCTCGGTCGCCATCATCGGCGCCAGCCGCGATCCGCGCTCGGTCGGCGGCGTGGTGACGCACAACCTGCAGACCGGCGGCTACACCGGGCGCCTGATGCGGGTGAACCAGCGTCTGGCGACCGTGCCGGCGCAGGATGTCTACCGCGGCATCGACGAACTGCCCGAGGCGCCGGAACTGGCGGTGGTGGTGGTGCCGGCGCCGGACGTGCCGGGCATCCTCAGCCAGCTCGGCGCCCGCGGGACGCGGGCGGCGGTGGTGCTGTCAGCCGGCTTCGGCGAACTGCAGGATCAGGCCGGCAGCGAACTGCAGGCCGAGGCGCTGCGGGCCGCCCAACCGCATCTGCTGCGCATCATCGGCCCGAACTGCCTGGGCGTGGTGGTGCCCGGCGTGGGGCTGAACGCCAGCTTCGTGCACCGCATGGCGCTGCCCGGCAAACTGGCCTTCATCTCGCAGTCCGGCGCCATCATGACGGCGGTGATCGACTGGGCGAACGGGCGGCGCATCGGCTTCTCGCACCTGATCTCGCTCGGCGCGATGAGCGATGTCGACTTCGGCGACCTGCTGGACTATCTGGCACAGGACCACGACACCAGCGCCGTGCTGATGTACGTCGAGTCCATCCGCCACGCGCGCAAGTTCATGTCCGCCGCCCGCACGGCCGCGCGCATCAAGCCGGTGATCGTGGTCAAGGGCGGGCGCAACGCGCATGCGGCGCAGGCCGTGGCCTCGCACACGGGCAATCTCGCCGGCGCCGATGCCGTCTACGATGCCGCCTTCCGCCGCGCCGGCATGCTGCGCGTGGATTCGCTCACCGAACTGTTCGACGCCGTGGAGACGCTCGCCCACAGCCCGCGCATTTTCGGCGATCGGCTGGCGCTGCTGACCAACGGCGGCGGCATCGGCGTGCTGGCGGTGGACGACCTGGTGCGCGTGGGCGGGCAGCCGGCGCCGCTGGAGCCGGCGACCCGCCAGGCCCTGGCCGAACGGCTGACGCCGTTGTGCACGGTCGACAACCCGGTGGACATCCTCGGCGATGCGCCGCCGGCGCGCTACCGGGCGGCCATGGAGGTGCTGATCAAGGCGCGCGAGGTGGACGCGGTGGCCGTGTTCAACTGCCCGATCGCGGTCACGACCGGCCTGGATGCGGCCCAGGCGGTGATCGATGCCATCGGCAACAGCCGCCGGCCGGTGCTGACCAACTGGCTCGGCATCGACGCCGCCGGGCCGGCGCGGCGCCTGTTCGCCGAGCATCACATCCCGACCTACGAGACGCCCGACCAGCTGGTGCGGGCGTTCGTGCACATGGTCAATTTCCGCCGCAACCAGCGCCTGCTGCTGGAGACGCCGGCCTCGCTGCCCGAGCACTTCCTGCCGGCCGCGGCGCCAGCCCGCCGGCTGCTGCGGGAGGCGCTGGAGGCTGGCGGCGCCTGGCTCGACCCGACCGCCACCGCAGCGCTGCTCGGCCACTATCAGATCCCGTGCGTGGAGACGCTGCCGGCCACCGACGCCGAGGCCGCGGCGCGGCAGGCCGAACGGCTGCCGGCACCCTATGCGCTGAAGATCGTCTCGCCGGACATCGTCCACAAGAGCGCCGTGGGTGGCGCGGCACTGAACCTGCAGACCCCGGCCGCGGTACGCGAGGCGGCCGAGGCCATGCACCAGCGGCTGACGGCGAAGATGCCCACGGCGCGGCTGAGCGGCTTCATCGTCCAGCCCATGGTGCGCCGGGCGCACGCACACGAGCTCATCTGCGGCGTCAGTCACGATCCCACCTTCGGCCCGGTGGTCCTGTTCGGCCAGGGCGGCACCACGGTGGAGCTGGTCAAGGACACCGCCTTCGAGCTGCCGCCGCTGAACATGACCCTCGCCTGCTCGCTGATCGATCGCACCCGCGTCAGCCAGCTGCTGGACGGCGCCCCCGGCCTGCCACGCACCCACCGCGACGCCATCGCGCTGACGCTGATCAAGCTCGCCCAACTGGTCGCCGACCAGGACGTGGTGCAGGAGATCGAGATCAACCCGCTGCTGGCGGACGAGCGCGGCGTGCTGGCGCTGGATGCGCGCGTGCGCATCGGCCCACCGGCGCCGGGCACCCGCTTCGCCATCCGCCCCTATCCACAGGAGCTCGAGCGGCCGTTCAAGCTCGGCGACGGCCAGGAGATGCTGCTGCGGCCGATCCAGCCGGAGGACGAGCCGGCGCTGGTGCGGCTGTTCGAGTCGCTCACCGACGAGGAACGCTACATGCGCTTCTTCTCGCCGATGCCGAAGTTCCCGCATCAGCTCGCCGCGCGCATGTCGCAGATCGACTACGACCGGGAGATGGCGCTGGTGATCGCCGAGCGCAAGCCGCCCGGGCAGGCGGAGATCGTCGGTGGCGCCCGCATCGCCGGCGACCCCAACAACGAACGCGCCGAATTCGGCATCTCCGTGCGCCACGATTACGCCGGCCAGGGCCTCGGCACCCGGCTGATGCGCGCGATCATCGACTACACCCGCAGTCGGGACTATCGCGAGATCTATGGCGAGATCCTGGCGCAGAACCGGCCGATGCTGCGCATCTGCCGGGACTTGGGCTTCACGATCAGAACCTCCCCCGAGGGCGCATCGATCATGCGTGCCACCCTCATGCTCGAGGCCGCATAAGGCCGGGGCTGCCGACGGTGCAGCCGCCGCCCGATCGGCCGATCTGACAGGCATGGTCACGCCTGATCCGCAACACGCCCCGCCTTCCAGGCGCGCCGAGAGCGCCGGGATGCTCGGCAGCTGTCCGCCCGGCCCGCTGCACATCGAGGCGGGGCGCTTCCTCGACACCAGTGGCCGGGAGGTGCTGCTGCGCGGCGTGAACCTCGGCGGCGACTGCAAGCTGCCCTACCCGAACGGCGGCACCCATGTGCCGAGCCGCTTCACCGATCACCGCAGCGTCAGCTTCATCGGCCGCCCGTTCCCGCTCGGCGAGGCGGACGAGCATTTCGGCCGCCTGCGGCACTGGGGCTTCAACTGCCTGCGCCTGCTGACGAGCTGGGAAGCGATCGAGCATGCCGGCCCGGGCCAGTACGACACCGCCTATCTCGACTACTTCACGGAGCTGTGCGCACGGGCCGGGCACTTCGGCCTGTACGTCTACGTCGACTTCCACCAGGACGTCTGGAGCCGGCTGACGGGCGGCGACGGCGCACCGGGCTGGACGCTGGCGGCGGTCGGGCTCGACCATACCCGGCTGGCCGCCGCCGGCGCCGCCTTCGTCATGCAGCACGAGTACGACTACGCCGATCCACGCCCGCGCCAGCCGGACAACTACCCGCAGATGAGCTGGCCGAGCAACTACGGCCTGGCGGCCAACGGCATCCTCTGGACGCTGTTCTTCGGCGGCCGCGACTTCGCCCCGCAGTTCACGATCGAGGGGCGCAACGTGCAGGACTACCTGCAGCAGCACTTCTTCGGCGCCCAGGCGGCACTGGCCGGACGGCTCGCCGGCCTGGGGCACGTCATCGGCTTCGACCTGCTGAACGAGCCCAACGCCGGCTGGATCGGTCGGCCGCTCTCGCATCGCCACACCGCCGCGACGGCCGAGGATCCGCGCCCGGTGCTGCCCGGCCCGGCCTGGTCACCGCTCGACTGCCTGGCGGCCGGCAGCGGTCTGCCGCGCGCAGTACCGATGATGGCCATCTCGGTGCTGCGCCGCGGCGTGGTGACTACCGGCACCCGGCAGATGAATCCCGAAGGCGTCTCGATCTGGCGCGATGGCGCCGCCGATCCCTTCGCCGCCGCCGGCGCCTGGCGGCGCAACGGCGCCGAGGCCGAGGCGCTGCAGGAGGATTACTTCCGCCAGCGCCACGGCCGGCAGGTGGACTTCACCGAGGATTACCTCGCCCCCTTCTACGCAGCAGGCGCAGCCAATCTGCGCCGCCACAATCCGGACTGGCTGATCTTCGCCGAGCCGGACCTGCTGGCCGGCGATCCGGCACGGGCCTTCCCCCGGCACCTGCCGGCCGCGACGGTCAACGCCGGGCACTGCTACGACATCACCACCCTGCTGCTCAAGCGCCACCTGTACCCGCTGGGCGTCGACCTGGAACGTGGCCGGCTGCTGGCGGGGCGGCAGGCGCACCTGGCGAACTATCGCGAGCGGCTGCAGGAGATCGTCGCGGCCGGTCGGCCGGCGGGCTGCGCGACCCTGATCGGCGAGTTCGGCCTGCCCTTCGATCTCGCCGGTGGGCGCGCCTATCGCGACGATGCCCGCCACCCGGGCGATGCCCGCGTGTGGCGGCGGCACGTGCGCGCGCTGGAGATCTGTTACGAGGCGCTCGATGACCTGCTGCTCAGCGCCACGCAGTGGAACTACACGGCCAGCAACCGAAACGATCCGGCGATCGGCGACGGCTGGAATCAGGAAGATCTGAGCATCTTCTCGCGCGACCAGCAGCACGATCCGACCGACCCGGACAGCGGCGGCCGCGCCGTGGACGGCTTCGTGCGGCCCTACCCGCGCGCCGTGCAGGGCCGGCTCGCCGGCATGCACTTCGACCGGCGGCGGGGCGAGTTCACGCTCGCCTTCGACGCCGATCCGGCGCTGCCCGCGCCGAGCGAGATCCACGTGCCGGCCCGGCACTTTCCCCACGGCTATTCGCTGGAGGCACCGGGACAGGAAGCGCTGCGCGCCGACGGTCAGTGCCTGCAGCTGCGCGCGCTGCAGGCCGGCCGACTGCAGGTGGTGCTGCGCCGCCGGCCCCGGGGCCGGGCCGGCTAGAGCACGTCCTGCCAGTCGCGATGGCGCGCGAGCTGCGCCTTGACGAAGCTGCAGACCGGCACGATGCGCCGACCCTCCCGCCGGGCATCGGCCACGCTCCGGGCCACCAGCGCCTCGCCGACCTGCCGGCCGCGCAGCGCTGGCGCCACGAAGGTGTGGTCGATCACCATCGTGCTGGCGTCAGCCAGCCGATAGGTCATCTCCACCTCGTGGCCGTCGATGCAGGCGTGGTAGCGCCCGCCCTCGCCCTGCTCCTCGCGCTCGATCGGGAACTCGGCCATATCCGCTCCTGAGGTAGTGGCCCGGGCCGCCGTGGCTGCCGGGCGATGGCTTTTGGCCCCGGATCGGCGCCGCCCGGCGCGGCGGTCCGCGGCCGCTAGCGGGTACCGTACATGCGATCGCCGGCATCGCCGAGGCCCGGGACGATGTAGGCATGCTCGTCCAGCCCCTCGTCGATGGCAGCGGTGTAGATCGGCACTTCCGGGTGCGCAGCCTGCAACGCGGCGACGCCCTCCGGTGCGGCCAGCAGGCACAGGAAACGCAGCGGCCCGGCGCCGCGGGCCTTCAGGCGGTCGATGGCGGCGATGGCCGAATGGCCGGTGGCGAGCATGGGATCGACCACGATGGCCAGCCGCTG
>JAASSS010000172.1 GCA_021767745.1 Pseudomonadota bacterium | reverse complement strand
TCGGCGCAGAGCACGCCGACGCCAGCCTGCTGGTCAACGCCGCCGGCCTGTTCCTGCCCAAGCCGTTCGTGGACTGCACGGAGGCCGACTACGACCCGTATCTGGAGCTGAACCGGGCGATGTTCTTCATCACCCAGCGGTTCGTGCGCAGCCTGCAGGCGGCGGCGCGGCCGGGCGCCATCGTCAACATCGGCTCCCTGTGGGCACAGCAGGCGCTCGGCGCCACTCCCGCGTCGGCCTACGCGATGGCCAAGGCCGGGCTGCACAGCCTGACCCAGCAGCTCGCCATCGAGCTCGGCGGCAGTGGCATCCGCGTGAATGCCGTGGCCCCGGCCGTGGTGGAAACGCCGATCTACGAACGCTTCATCGAACCCGGCGAGGTGCACGACACGCTGCAGGGCTTCGCCGGCATCCACCCGCTCGGGCGCATCGGCACGCCCGGTGAGGTCGCCGAGGTCATCGCCTTTCTGCTCTCGCCCCGGGCCAGCTGGGTCACCGGCGCCATCTGGGATGTGGATGGCGGCGTGATGGCCGGCCAGCCCGGCTGAGCCGCCCCGCCACCGGGGCCCACGCGGAACGATCGCCATTGGCGCAGGTCTTTGCAGTCGGTTCGAAACGGAGCGAGAGAGATGGCAGAAGTGAACAAGGAACAGTCCGTCAAGCACATGCAGAACTTCCTGCGCAACGAGCTGGCCGCGGTGGAGACCTACCAGAACGCGACCAACAGCCTCAAGCGCGTGGAGAGCGAGCTGACCGATGCGCGCCTGTCCCACCAGCAGCGGGTGGACGCCCTGCGCGAGCACCTGCGCGGCATGGGCGAAGAGCCGGCGAGCGACAGCGGCGCCTGGGGCTCGTTCGCCAACATGGCGCAGAGTCTGGCGAACGCCGGCGGCGAAGCCGCTGCCGTGAGCCTGCTGGAGGAAGGCGAAGACCGGGGCCTGGCGGACTATCGCAAGCACCTGGACGAACTCTTGCCGCAGTGCCGGCAGCTGGTGGACGCCAAGCTGCTGCCCGAGCAGGAGAAGACCCACCGGATGCTGTCTGATCTGAAGAAGCGCCTGTAAGGCCGAAGGTTTCCTCGTGTGCTGACCGCCGGCCCTGCCGGCGGTTTTTTTTGGGCGCCGGCTGTCAGCCGCGCCCGGCGCGCACCACCTTGCCGGGATTGAGCACGCCCGCCGGATCGAGCGCGGTCTTGAGCGTGCGCATCAGCGCCAGCGAGACGGCATCGCCATAGCGCTCCAGCGCGTCGACCTTGAGCTGGCCGACGCCATGCTCGGCGGCGATGCTGCCCCCGCGCTCGATGACCAGGTCGTGCACCAGCCGGTTGTAGTCGTCCCACTGCGCCAGGAAGTCGGCGTCTGCCATCGCCACCGGCCGGGAAAGGTTGAGGTGGATGTTGCCGTCGCCCAGGTGGCCGAAGGCGCAGACACGCACGCCGGCATCGCGCGCCTGCACGGCGCTGGTGGCGGCCGCCAGTAGATCCGGCACGGCCGCCACCGGCACCGACACATCGTGCTTGATGCTGGCGCCCTCGCGCCGCTGCGCCTCGGGAACGGCCTCGCGCAGCCGCCACAGCGCCTGCCGCTGGGCCTCGGACTCGGCGATCACGCCATCGCTGACGAGGCCGGCGTCCATCAGCGCCCCGGCCAGCTCCACCAGCCGCTCGCGGCAGGGGTAGTGCGCGTCGGTGTCGGCGATCTCCACCAGCAGGTGCCAGGGCGCCTCGGCCGTGAGCGGCGCGCGGGCGGCCGGCACGTGGCGCAGCACGCAGTCGAGCGCGAAGCGGCTGATGAGCTCGCAGGCGATCACCCGCTCGCCGAGCGCGCCCCGCAGGCGGGCCAGGGCCGTCACCGCGGCCGCCGGATCCACCGGTGCGAGCCAGGCGGTTGCCCGGCTGCGCAGCGGCGGGAACAGGCGCAGGCTGGCGGCAGTGATGATGCCGAGCGTGCCTTCCGAGCCGATGAACAGCTGCTTGAGGTCGTAGCCGGCATTGTTCTTGCGCAGCCCGGACAGGTCCGACCAGATGCGCCCGTCCGCCAGCACCACCTCCAGCCCCAGCGTCAGCGCCCGCGCGTTGCCGTAGCGCAGCACGTTCAGCCCGCCGGCGTTGGTGGCGAGGTTGCCGCCGAGCTGGCAGCTGCCCTCGGCGGCCAGGCTCAGCGGAAACAGCCGGTCGGCCGCGGCCGCCGCGGCCTGCACGTCCGCCAGCACGCAGCCGGCCTCGGCGATCAGCGTGTCGGCCGCCGCGTCCAGGGCGCGGATGCGCTTGAGCCGGCGCGTGGCCAGAATCAGCTGCGGCCGCGCCTCGGCGGCGGGCGCGGCGCCGCCGACCAGCCCGGTGTTGCCGCCCTGAGTGACGATCGCCATGCCGGCAGCGGCGGCGAGCTTCACGCCCGCGGCCACCTCGGCCGTGCTGCCGGGCA
Organism: Pseudomonadota bacterium; assembly: GCA_021767745.1. Classification (GTDB taxonomy): domain Bacteria; phylum Pseudomonadota; class Gammaproteobacteria; order UBA5335; family UBA5335; genus JAASSS01. The sequence goes on along the minus strand of JAASSS010000172.1, from coordinate 543 downwards.
GGAACACGCCGGCCACCGGACGGCCGGCGAACAGGCCGCGGCGCTCCTGCGTGAACGGCGCCAGCGCCGCCGGCTCGGTCAGCACGGCGCGCCGGCCGGCGATGTCGGCCAGACGCGCGAGCACCTCGGCCACCGCGGGCGTTGCCGGCCCGGCCGCCATCAGTCGGCCACGCGCAGCACGATCTTGCCGAAGTGCGCGCCGGCCGCCATGTGCTCCAGCGCCGCCCGCGTCTGGGCGAGCGGGAAGACGCGATCGATCACCGGGCGGATGCGGTGCAGCGCGATGGCGCGGTTCATGGCCTCGAACATCGCCCGGCTGCCGACGAAGATGCCCTGCAGCTGCACCCCGCGCATCAGCACGCGGGTCAGTTCCAGCTCGGTCTTCACGCCCGAGAGCACCCCGATGACGCTGATGCGCCCGCCCGGCGCCACCGCCTGCAGCGATTGCCCGAGCGTGCCCGCGCCGCCCACTTCCACCACGTGATCCACGCCCTGCCCGTCGGTGAGGCCGGCCACGGCCCTGCCCCAGTCCGGCTGCTGGCG
>JAASSS010000171.1 GCA_021767745.1 Pseudomonadota bacterium | reverse complement strand
GCGGCGCCGTCGGCGATGGAGGACGAACTCGCCGCGGTGACCGTGCCCTCGCGCGCGAACACCGGGCGCAGGCTGGGGATGCGCGCGGGATCGGCGCGGCCGGGCTCCTCGTCCTGCACCACCGTGCGCTGCTCGCGACGCACCGTGACCGCGACCGGCACGAGCTCGGCGGCGAAGGCATCCTCGGCGATCGCCCGCCGTGCCCGCTCCAGCGAGACCCGTGCGAAGTCGTCCTGCGCCTCGCGCGAGCAGCCGTAGCGTTCGGCGGTGGCCTCGGCGAAGGCTCCCATCGGGCGATGCCCGGCCGGATCCTCCAGGCCGTCGTAGAGCATGTGATCGAGCAGTTCGCCGTGGCCGAGCCGATAGCCGCCGCGCGCGCGCGGCAGCAGATAGGGCGCGTTGCTCATCGACTCCATGCCGCCGGCAAGCAGGTAGCGGGCGCTGCCGGCGCGGATCAGGTCGTGCGCCAGCATCACGGTGCGCATGCCGGAGCCGCAGACCTTGTTCACGGTGACGGCGCCGACCGAGTTCGGCACCCCGGCCGCCAACGCCGCCATGCGCGCCGGCGCCTGGCCGACACCCGCCGGCAGCACGCAGCCCATGAACACCTCGCCGAGCTGCGCCGGTGCCAACCCGGCATCGCCGAGTGCGGCGGCGATGGCGGTGGCGCCAAGTGTGGCGGCATCGACGCCGGCGAGCGCCCCCTGAAGGGCGCCGATCGGCGTGCGGCGGGCGCTGAGCAGAACGATCTCGCGGTCGGTCATGGGCATCGTCGTTGGGCAATGGGGGGCATCGATGGTAGCAAAGGCCGCGGGCGCGCCGGATGCGGTGCGCCGGTGCCTCTGGCTATGATGGTCCCGCCGCGCAGGCGTTCCGGCGGCGCTGTCCAGAAGGGGCCGCCGCGACAGTGCATCGGCGGCTCTGTGACCCAAGGTGTTGACCTCTGGCGCGGGCCCTGGCGCCGGCCTTCGATCGGCCGCCGGGAGAGCGTCGGCGGTCCCGTCAGGAGACGTCATGCCTGCCCCCGCCGCGCTCGCGCCGCTCGTCCTCGGCATCGGCCTGTCCATCATGCTCGCCGCCGCCAATGCCTATCTCGGCCTGTTCGCCGGCCTGACGGTATCCGCCTCCATCCCTGCGGCCGTCATGGCGCTGGCCGTGCTGCGGCTGGTCCAGCGCCGCGAGCCGCACACCGTGAACTGGGTCCAGACGGCGGCCTCGGCGGGAGAATCCCTCGCTGCCGGGGCGATCTTCACCTTCCCTGCCCTGGTGCTGATCGACTACTGGGATGGCTTTCGCTACGGCTGGGTAACGGCCATCGCGCTGCTGGGCGGGCTGCTGGGCGTGTTGTTCACGCTGCCACTGCGCCGGGCGATGGTGATCGAGTCGCCGCTGCCATTCCCCGAGGGCGCGGCGACCGCGGCCGTGGTGCGCGCCGGCACGGCCGGGGACGAGGCGGCGCCCTCGGCCCTGCCGATCGCCGTCGGCGCGGCGCTGGCGGCGCTGATGAAGCTGGCGGAGACGGGCCTGCATCTGTGGCGGCCGAGCGCACAGGGCGCGCTGTGGTGGCCTGGCGGCGGCGTCGCCTATCTGGGGGTGAACCTGTCGCCGGCGCTGCTGGGAGTCGGCGTGGTGGTCGGTCTGCGCATCGCTGCGCTGGTCTTCGCCGGCGGTGCGATCGCCTGGTTGCTCGCGCTGCCGCTGGATGCGGCGCTGGCTTCCGCCGGCCAGCTGCGCGAGTGGCAGGCCCAGGGGCTCGGCCCGGTCGAGGTGGCCTACCAGCTGTGGTCGAGCCGGATCCGCTACCTCGGCGTCGGTGCGATGCTGGTCGGTGGCCTGTGGACGCTGGCGGCGCTGCTGCCCGGCATCGCCCGCAGCCTGGTCTCGATGCTGCGTGAGCAAGGCGCCGACGACGCCGTGTCGCCTCCGGTGCTGACCGGCATCGTCCTGCTGCTGCTGGCGCCGCTGTGGCTGCTCTATGCCGACATCGTCGGCGGCGCCGCCACCGGCCTGGTGATGACACTGCTGATGGCGCTGGCGGGATTCCTGTTCGCGGCGGTCGCGGCCTACATGGCCGGTCTGGTCGGCTCATCGCACAACCCGGTCTCCGGCGTGACGATCGCCACCCTGGTGCTCGCCGCCGGCCTGCTGCGCCTGTTGCCCGGGGACCTCGCGCTGGGCGGTCCGGCGGCGGCGCTGCTGGTCGGTGCGGCCGTCTGCTGTGCGGCCGCGATCGCCGGCGACAACATGCAGGACCTGAAGGCCGGATACCTGCTGGCGGCGCCACCGCGGCCGCAGCAGTGGGCGCAGGTGCTGGGCGTGGCGAGCGCGGCGCTGTTTCTGGCGCCGGTGCTGCACCTGCTGCAGCAGGCCTACGGCTTCGGGCCGCCGAGCGCCGCCCAGCCGCACGCGCTGCCCGCCCCGCAGGCTTCGCTGATGGCGGCCGTCGCACGGGGCATGTTCGAGGGCGGGCTGCCCTGGGACATGCTCGCGCTGGGCAGCGTGCTGGCGCTTGGGGTCATTGCGCTGGATCGCGCCGATCGCCGGCGCGGGGGGCAGGGGGTGCCGGTGCTGGCCGTGGCGGTCGGCCTGTACCTGCCCTTCGAGCTGACGGCGGCCATCCTGCTCGGCGGCCTGCTCGGCCGGGGCCTGTCGGCCGAGCGGGGCGTACTGGCGGCCGCCGGCCTGATCACGGGGGAGGCGCTGGCGGGTATCCTGCTGGCAGTGCCGATCGTGATCGGCGGCCGGGCCGACATCCTGGCCCTGGCGTCGGCGCCGTGGGGGCCGCTGCCGGGCGTGGTGGCGCTTGTCGCCGTGGCCGTGTGGCTGCGCGCGGCGGCGGCCAAGGGGCCGGGCCGGCCACGATAGCCGCAGGGGGAGGCAAGACATGAAGCCGTTGCTGATCGAAGACGACCTGCCGGCGAGTCTCGGCCTGCGCTGGCGCGATCAGCGGCGGCTGTATCTGGCGCG
>JAASSS010000055.1 GCA_021767745.1 Pseudomonadota bacterium | reverse complement strand
GCCCAGCAGCGGTTTGCCGCCATTGCCCCGCACGATCCGCACGTGGCGTCCGGCGACCGCGGCCGGTGCCAGCGCTGGCCTGGCGAGCAGCGCCTCGCTGGTGGCCTCGGCGGTGGCAGCGGCAGGTTGGGCACCGAGGCTGGCGAGGGTGTGCGCCGTGGCTGCGCCGATGGGTAGCAGCGTGCCGGGCAGCTCGCGCAGCGGCCGGAGCCGATCGGCGTGCCAGGCGGCGTTGTGGCTGACGAAGACAGTGAGATCGGCCGGCGCGACCGCGGCCAGCTCCCGCGCCGCCGGGCCGGGATCGGCGGCCGGCAGGATCTGCAGCACGGGGAAGGCAATGGCCTCGGCACCCGCCGCCGCCAGCGCGGCCAGCAGCGGCCCGGCCTGTGCCGCCGGCCGGGTCACGACGATGCGTCGCCCGGCCAGCGCGTTCATGCGGCGTGCCGTGTGTCCAGCAGTGGCTGGTGGGGGCGAATCCGGCCTTCCTTGAGGCCGAGCGCCGCCAGTACCCGGCGACCCCCGGCGTCCAGCAGGCGCTCGCCCAGCTCCCAGCCCAGGACCTCGGCGCGGCTGACCGGCCCGCGGGCCGCCTCGCGCAGCAGCGTGCTGCCATCCGGGTGGCCGATCAGGCCGCGCAGGTGCAGTTCGCCATGCTGCAGGGTGGCGTAGCCGGCGACCGGCAGCTGGCAGCTGCCGCCCAGCCGCGCCGCCAGGGCGCGCTCGGCGCGGATGCAGCCGGCGCTGTCGGCATGGGCCAGCGGCGCGAGCAGTTCGAGCAAGGCCGGGTCGTCCCGGCATTCGATGCCGATCACTCCCTGACCCACGGCCGGCAGGCAGACCTCCGGGCTCAGACGGCTGTCGATGCGGGCTTCCAGCCCCAGCCGCTCCAGCCCGGCCACGGCCAGCAGCGTGGCGGCGAACTCGCCCTCGTCGACGCGTCGCAGCCGGGTGCCGACGTTGCCGCGCAGCAGCTCGATCTGCAGGTCCGGCCGGGCGCGCTTGAGCTGGCACTGCCGGCGCAGGCTGGAGGTGCCGACGCGGGCATTCTCGGGCAGCGCCTCGAACGTGCGGTGGCGGGGGCTGATCAGCGCATCGCGCGCATCGGCCCGCGCCAGCACCAGTGCCAGGACGAGCCCGTCCGGCAGCGAAATCGGCACATCCTTCATGGAGTGCACGGCCAGCTCGGCCTCACCGCGCTCCAGCGCCTGTTCGAGCTCCTTGATGAACAGGCCCTTGCCGCCCAGGCGGGACAGGGCGACATCGGTGCGGCGGTCGGCTTCGGTGGCCAGCGGCAGCAGGTCGATCTGGAGCGCGGGATGCGCCGCCTGCAGCAGCGAACGTACGTGTTCGGCCTGCCAGAGGGCGAGCGGGCTGCGCCGGGTGGCGATACGGATGGTGTCGGCAGGCATCGGACGCCCGGTCCGGAAGCGGGCGCCTATCCTAGCAGAGGCCCCGCTAGCGCAGCTCGCCGCCGTTGCTGTGCTGGCGCAGCAGGCGGCGGACTCGCGGCAGGTGGCGCCGGCTGATGTCCAGCCGCTCCTTGCTCTCCTGCAGCCGCAGGAACGCGCTCTGCCCCTCACGCTCCAGCCCGTCGATGTATTCCACCGCCGCCAGGGCGTTGCGATGGATGCGCAGGAAGCGCTCGCCGAACTCCGTTTCCAGCTGCTTGAGCGAGTCCTCGATCAGCACCTCGCCGCCGAGATGGCGGACGGTGACGTACTTGTGCTCGGCGCGGAAGTAGAGCACCTCGTCCACCGGCACCAGCTGCAGGCCGCCGCGCACCCGGGCGCAGATGTGGCTGCGCCGGGACTTATCCGGCCGCGGCAGCTGCATCAGCTGCGCCTTGGTCACCCGGCTCGCGTTGTGCAGCGCGTAGGCCAGTGTCGACTGGCGCACGGGCTTGAGCAGATAGCCCACCGCCTGGGCGGCGAAGGCCTCCAGCGCGTGATCGCTGTAGGCCGTGACGAAGATCACGGCCGGCGGATGCGCCAGCGAGGCCAGCTGCGTGGCAGCTTCGATGCCATCCATGCCCGGCATGCGTACGTCCAGCAGCACGACGTCCGGTTCCAGCGGCTGCACCTGCTCCAGGACCTCGTTGCCGTTGGCGGCCTCGCCGACCACCTCGGCCTCGGGGATGTCGGCCAGCAGCTGCTGCAGGCGCTGGCGGGCGGCAACTTCGTCGTCGGCAATCAATATGCGCATCGCGGCTCGTTCTCGTTGTTCAGGTGACGCGACAGGGGAAATGCAGGCGAACGATGAATTCGCCCGCCCGCTGGGACTGCTCCAGCCCCGCCTCGGGGCCGAAGGCGAGTTCGAGTCGGCGACGCGTGTTGGCCATGGCCACACGGTTGCCGCGATGCTGGTCCTGGGCGTCGCTGGCCAGCGGGTTGACGACGGTCAGTCGGATCATGTCTCGTTCCCGGCTCATGGCCACTCGGATCGTGCCGCCCGCCGCCAGCCGTTCGATGCCGTGATAGATCGCGTTCTCGATCAGCGGCTGCAGGCACAGGCTCGGCACCCGAGCGTCCAGAACGCTGTCGGCTACGCGCCAATCGAGCTTTAGCCGTGCGCCCAGGCGGATCTGCTCGATGTGCAGGTAGCTGCGGCACAGGGCCAGCTCGTCGGCGACCGTCACCCACACCGTGCCGCTCTGCAGGCTGGCGCGGAACAGGTCGGCCAGATCGGCGATGGCTTCCTCGGCCTGCTGCGGCGCCATGCGGATCAGGGCGCTGATCGAGTTCATGCTGTTGAACAGGAAGTGCGGCCGCATCCGCGCCTGCAGCGCCTCGATCTGCAATCGGGCCTCGCGATCGGCGCTCTGGCGCACCCGGGCGATCAGGTTCAGGCGGTAGAGGAAGGTCAGCGCGATCAGTCCGCCGATCGCCGCCACGGCGGGCAGGCTGGCGAATCCGGCGCCGGGCCAGCCGGCGATCAGGGCCGCGCCGGCGCTGCCGCCGAGCACGGCGCCCGGCGCCGCGAGCACGCCACGCTGGCGGGCTGGCGCGAGCCGGCTCGCCGCCAGCGCTGCCAGCGCCGCCGTCTGGCACAGCGCCGACCACAGCAGCAGGCGTGGCCCGTCGATCACGCCGGCCGCCAGCGTCAGCGCCAGCGCACACATCTGGGCCTCCACCAGCACGGCGATCGGCGCGGCGTCGTCCAGCAGGCTGCCGCCCCCGGTGTCCGGGCGCCAGTCGCTATAATCCATGCGCTCTTCCGACCGCGAGTGATTCATGTCCGACGCCGATCCTTCCCGTTCTCCGCCCAAGCTCTGGGGCGGTCGTTTCAGTCAGGACACGGATGCCTTCGTCGAGCGTTTCACGGCCTCGGTGCCCTTCGATCAACGTCTGTATCGGCAGGACATCGCCGGCTCCATAGCGCACGCGCGCATGCTGCAGCAGGCCGGCGTGCTGACCGCGGCGGAGTGCGAACAGATCCTCGCCGGTTTGGAGGAGATCAGGGCGGAGATCGAGAGCGGCGGGTTTGCCTGGTCGGTGCCGCTGGAAGATGTGCACATGAACATCGAGGCGCGGCTGACGCAGCGCATCGGTGAGGCCGGCAAGAAGCTGCACACCGGCCGCTCGCGCAACGATCAGGTCGCCACCGACCTGCGGCTGTTCCTGCGCGAGGCGATCGACCAGATAACCGGCGAACTGGAGCGGCTGCAGTGGGCGCTGGTGGAGCTGGCCGAGCGCGAGGCGGACACGGTGATGCCCGGCTTCACCCATCTGCAGGTCGCCCAGCCGGTGACCTTCGGCCACCACATGCTCGCCTGGTACGAGATGCTGGCCCGCGACCGGACGCGCCTGGCCGACTGCCGGCGCCGCACCAACGTGATGCCGCTGGGCGCCGCCGCGCTGGCCGGCACCACCTTCCCGATCGATCGCGAGCTGACCCGCGCGCAGCTGGGCTTCGATGCCGTGTCGGCCAACTCGCTCGACGCCGTGAGCGATCGCGACTTTGCCATCGAGTTCGCCGCCGCGGCCAGCCTGGTGATGATGCACTTGTCGCGTTGCGCCGAAGAACTGGTGCTGTGGTCGTCGGCGCAGTTCGGCTTCATCGATCTGCCGGACCGCTTCTGCACCGGCTCATCGATCATGCCGCAGAAGAAGAATCCGGACGTGCCCGAGCTGGTGCGTGGCAAGACCGGGCGCGTCTACGGTCATCTGATGTCGCTGCTGACGCTGATGAAGAGCCAGCCGCTGGCCTACAACAAGGACAATCAGGAAGACAAGGAGCCGGTGTTCGACACCGTCGACACGCTGCACGGCAGCGTGCGGGCCTTCGCCGACATGCTGCCGGCGCTGCAGGTCAATCGCGCGCGCTGCCGGCAGGCGGCCGCCGAGGGCTTCGCCACGGCCACCGATCTGGCCGACTACCTCGTACGTCACGGGCTGCCCTTCCGCGATGCCCATGCGGCCGTGGGCGCGGCGGTGGCGGAGGCTGTCACCCGCGGCTGCGATCTGGCGGATCTGCCGCTGGAGGTACTGCAGGGCTTCAGCGCGCAGATCGAAGCCGATGTCTATGAGGTGCTGGCGGTAGAGGGATCGGTCGCCAGCCGTGACCATGTCGGGGGGACGGCGCCGGCACGGGTCCGCGCCGCGGCGGCGGTTGCCCGCCGCCACCTGGAAGCATCAAGAGAGAGTGCAGAGAGCCAATCATGAAGACAGCACACACCGCGGCGCTGGCCGTCTGGGCACTTGCCGGTCTGGCGGCGCTGCCCGCGCAGGCCGAGTTGCACTACGACTACGTCGATCTCGACTACCGGGTCTGGGACAGCGACCGGTTTGCCGAGGACCTGGAGGGCGCCGGCCTGAAGTTCTCTTTCGGCCTGACCGACCTGCTCTACGTGGTCGGCGAGCAGATCTACGTGGAAGAGGAGACCGGCGATGCCGATCGTGCGGACGTCTCGGCCGGTTTCGGCCTGCGCTGGCCGCTGGCGAGCGGCATCGATGCGATCGGCGAGCTGCGCTATCTCGACAGCGAAATCAATCAGGCGCTGGCGCTCGACGACGAGGACAAGGGCTATCTCGCCGTGATCGGGGCGCGCTACCTGCCGCTGTCATGGCTGGAGCTGAATGCCGCCCTGGAATATGGCGACGTCCTGGACGATGAGGAGTCGTTCTACCGGCTCGGCGCCGTGGCGCACATCTGGGGACCGCTGCACCTGCTGGCCCGCGCCGAGTTCAGCGATGTGCGCGACGGCTACAACGCCGGCCTGCGCATCACCTTCTAGGCCGCCGGACCCGCCCGACAGGTCAGCCGCACGGAGCGGGGACAGGCTCGCCCGACAGGACAGAACGGGGACAGCGGGCCGACCGGCCCCTACCCTCGCCGGCCGTCGATTCAGGGCACGGGCTCGGGGGGCAGTGAAGCCAGCCAGTCCAGCATCTGCATCACCAGCCGATCGCTGGCGGTCGACAGTCCGGCGACGGCGCCGGCGGCATCGGCCGGCGCCGGCTCCTGCAACATGAACTGACGCCGCGCGAGGATCAGGCGAGTACGCGGATCCAGTACCGAAGCCCGCGCCCGGATGAATGCCTGGCTGCGATCTTGCGGGGCTAGCCGCTGCTCGAAGTTCTCCAGCGTGACCACCAGGCGGCGCGCGGGCGCGGGCGAGCTGGCCGGCAGGGTGCCGGCCAGCTGGCTGGCCAGGCGTGCCTCCAGCAGTGCGGCCGGCGAGGCGATCCACACATGCTGCCGGTAGCGAGCGAGCGCGGCGCCGCCGGCCGCGCCGGATCGATAGAAGATGTCCGACGTCTGCAGCCAGCCCGGCGCCTCCACCGTCACGAAGTAGGGCGTCGCGACGGCCGGCGCCTGCCGGGTGGCGCGTGCGGGCCCCAGGTCATATAGCTCCGGCGCCGGCGGACGTTCGGGGATGACGCTGCAGCCGGCGGCCGCGGCCGCCACCAGCAGTGGCACGAGACGGTGGATCATGGTGCGCTCCCGTAGCCGGCCTCCCCGGGGCCGGGATCGATGCGGCCGCGCCCGTAGAGCAGGCTGGCCGGGTCTTGCTGAAGTTGGCGGCTGGTCTGTTGCACCGCCAGGGCGGCCTGACGCAACTCGGCCAGTGCGGCGGTGGCCGTCGGCAGCGTGGAGAGCAGCGCCTCCTCGCCGGCGCTGCCGGCCAGATCGATGACCTCCTGCGCCTGGGCCGTGACGTCACGCACGTTGATCAGGCTCTGTTCCATCACCGCCAGCGCCGAATCCACGCGCGCGAGCGAATCGTCGGCGCGGTCCACCAGGGCCGGCAGGCGCGCCATCACCGGGTCGATCTGCTGGTCGAGATCGGCCAGATCGGCGGTCAGCTCACGTACGTTGCCGAGGATCTGCTCCACCTGCGCCATGTTCTCCGGCGTCAGCAGCTTCTGCATGTTGCCGGCGGTGGACTGCAGGTTCTTCACCAGGTCGTCCGCCACATCGCTGACCTGCTGGATCAGCGAGGGCTGCATCGGGATGCGTGCCGGATCTTCCGGGCTGGTGCGCAGGCGGGAACCGCCGGGGTCGTCGTCGTGCAGCGAGATCTGCGAGCGGCCGGTCAGGCCGAGGGTGCGCAGTGTGGCGTAGGTATCCACGGTCAGGGGCACCTCGGCGTCGACGACGATGTTGATGAGGATCTCCTGGCCCTGCTCGGCGAAGTCCACCGTGCGCACCTGCCCGACCTGCACGCCGCGATAGCGCACGATCGAGTAGGGCGCGAGGCCGCCGACATCGCCCTCGGTATAGACGACGTAGGGCAGCCGCCGCTGCGTGGTGTTGCCCAGCCAGATCATGGCCAGGATGGCCGCCGCGCCCAGGCCGAGCACGAACAGGCCGGTGATGAAGGCGTTGGCGCGTCTATCCATGTTCTGCTACCGGTTGCTCTCCTGCGGCACGGCGCCCGCGTGTGCCATGGAAATAACTGCGAATGAAGGGGTGATCGACGGCGCGCACCTCGGCCAGATCGCCGATCGCCACCAGCCGGTGCTCGGCCAGCACGGCGATCCGGTCGCACAGGTCCGCCAGCGTGTCGAGGTCGTGGGTCACCAGCGCCACGGTCAGCGCCAGATCGCGGCGCAGGCTGTCGATGAGCTCCACGAAGCGTTCGCTGGCAACCGGATCGAGGCCGGAGGTCGGTTCATCGAGCAGCAGCAGTTCGGGCTCCATCGCCAGCGCCCGCGCCAGTGCCACGCGCTTGATCATGCCGCCGGACAGCTCGGCGGGCATGCGCCGCCCGTCACGGGGGGTGAGGCCCACCAGCGACAGCTTCAGGTCGACGATCCTGCGGATCAGCCGCTCGTCCCGAATGCCGAACTCGCGCAGCGGGAAGGCGACGTTGTCCGCCACCGGCAGGGCGCTGAACAGCGCGCCGTGCTGGAAGAGCACGCCCCAGCGCTGCCGCAGCCCGGCCAGTTCCCGCATGCTGGCGGTGAGGATGTCGATGTCGAACACCCGCACCTCACCGGCGGTCGGCCGCAGCAGGCCGATCATCTCGCGCAGCAGCGTGGTCTTGCCACTGCCCGAGCCGCCAACCAGCCCCAGCACCTCGCCCCGCTGCAGGCACAGGTCGATGCCCTTATGCACCGTCTCCTCGCCGAAGCGGGTGACGATCCCGCGCATTTCCACCAGGCAACCGTCAGTCATACCAGCCCACATCGCGCAGCAGGATGGCGAAGACGGCATCGGCCAGGATCACGATGGTGATCGCGGCGACCACCGAATTGGTCGTCTCGCGGCCGAGGCTTTCGGTGTTCGGCTCGATGCGCAGGCCGTAATGGCTGGCCACCATGGCGATCAGCATGCCGAACGTTGCGGCCTTGTACATGCCCATCCAGAACGTGCCGAGCGGAATCGCGTCCGGCAGATCACTGAGATACTGGGCGAAGGTCATGTTCAGCTCGGCCTTGGCGATCAGCATGCCGCCGAGAATGGCCATGGCATCGGTCCAGACGACCAGCAGCGGCAGCGCGATGGCCAGCCCGATCACCTTCGGCAGCACCAGCCGGATCGTCGGCGAGATGCCAAGCGCCACCAGCGCGTCCAGCTCCTCGGTGACCCGCATCACGCCGAGTTCGGCCGTCATCGAGGAGCCGCTGCGTCCGGCCACCAGGATCGCCGCCAGCAGCGGGCCGAGCTCACGCGTCACCCCGAAGCCCATGAGGTAGACGAGAAAGGCCTCGCCGCCGAATTGCTGCAACTGGCGCGACGAGAGATAACTCAGCACCACGCCGATCAGCAGCCCGACCAGGCCCGTGATCGGCAGCGCCCGGGCGCCGACCTTGGTCAGGTGGGCGGAAATCTCCTTGAGTGGAATCTGCCGCGGGTGCACCAGCAGGTAGAGCACGTCCAGCAGCAGCCGGCCGACCAGCCACGCCCAGTCTCGCAGGTCCGCGCCGATGCCAAAGATGCGCTCGCCGACGCCGATGATCGGCCGCGCCAGCTGGGCGGCGCGTCGTGGCGCGGTGGGGGCCGGCAGCTGTTCGAGGCGCTCGAACAATGCCTCCTGCTCGGGCCTGAGCACCAGTGCTCGTGGCCGGCGTTCCGCCCATGCCTGCCAGAGCAGTGTCGCCCCGGCGCTGTCGAGCCGTCCGACCTGGCGCAGGTCCCACTGCACGTCGGCCGTGCCGTAGCGGCGCAACTGACGGCGCAGGCCGCGCATGCTGCGGCCGGCGAGATGGCGCAGCCGGAAGTCGCCGCTCAGCAGCACGCGGCGGTCCCGGCCACTGCCCTCGCAGCGCAGCTGTGGCGGCTGACTGGTGCCGGCGTCCGGCGTCGCCGGTTCGGCAGCGGGTGCGGTAGCTATCGGGCCTCTCCTGTCCCGGCGCCGGCGGCAGGCAACTGCCGCTGCTCGAGCGCGGCCTGCTTGAGCAGGTAAAGGGCGGAGATGTCGGCATCGCCCCAACCAGCCTCGATCAGCCGCCGATAGTGGGTGCGCGTCATCTCGACCAGCGGTAGCTGCGCGTCCATCTGCGCGGCCAGCTGCTGGCACAGCGCCAGATCCTTGTCGTGCAGCGCCAGGCGAAAGCCCGGGGCGAATTCGCCGCGCACCGCGCTCTCGCCGCGCCGCTGCATGAACCAGCTGCCGGCGGCGCCGCTGCCGACGACTTCGATCACCTTTTCCAGCGGCAGGTTCAGCCGCGCGGCGAATGCCAGCCCTTCGGTGGCGGCCTGGGCGATGCCCGCGGCCACCAGTTGGTTTACCGCCTTGGTGGCCTGGCCGGCGCCAACCGGACCCATGTGCACCAGGCGCTGGCCCACGGCTGCCAGTGCTGGGCGGGCGATCTCCAGCGCCGACTCACTGCCGCCGATCATGACGGTCAGCGTGCCCTCGCGGGCGCCTTCGGCACCGCCGGAGACCGGACAGTCCAGGAACGCCACATCCTGCGCCGCGAGCAGCGCTGCTGCCTGCCGGGCGGTGTCGGCGCCGATGGTGGAGCAATCGATCACCACGGTGCCGGCACGCAGCCCCGGCTGCAGCGCCGCCAGCACTTCCAGCACGTCGGCATCGGCGCAGACGCAGAGCATCACTACCTCGCAGTCGCCAGCGAGCGCCGCCGGCGTGGGTGCCGCGTGGCAATCGTGCTCGGCGGCGAAGCGTGCTGCCGTGGCCGCGGTCCGGTTCCACACGGTCTGGAGCAGCCCCCGCCGGTGCAGGTTCGCCGCCATGCCCCGGCCCATGGTGCCGAGGCCGATGAAGCCGACGCGCGGCTGGCTCACCCGCCGCTCCGCAGATAGGTGTGGCTGTGCAGGCCGGCGCTGAGGGTCTGCAGATAGTGCTCCGCCGCGCTGCCGGTCACGCCGGCGCGGTTGATCTTGGCGCGATAGCGCGTGCGCATGCGGTCCGGATCGAAGTGGACGTAGGCCAGCAGCTGTCCGGCGGTGTCGCCGGGCTCCGGATCGTCGATGGTGAACTCCTCGCCCTGCAGCCGGACGTTCACCGAATCGGCATCGCCGAAAAGATTGTGCATGTCGCCGAGTATCTCCTGATACGCGCCGACGAGGAAGAAGCCCAGCAGATAGCGGGCCTCACCGGGCCGGTGCAGCGGCAGGGCGCCGCCCATGCCGAAGTCGGGGTCGGCCACATAGTGATCGATACGACCGTCGGAGTCGCAGGTCAGATCGTGCAGGACAGCCGGCATTTCGGGCCTTTCAGCGAGGCGCTGCAACGGCAGGATCGGGAAAACCTGCTTGATCGCCCAGATGTCCGGCAGCGACTGGAAAATCGACAGATTACAGAAATACTTGGCAGCCAGCTCGTCCTGCAGCTGCGCCCGCACCGCGGCTTCGGCCGGCTGCGACGGATCCAGGCGCTGGCGCAGCGTCAGGCCGGCGCGGTTGTAGCACCGCTCGGCGGCGGCGCGTTCGGCGAGACCCAGCAGCCCGTGGTTGAACAGCGATCGCGCCTGGCGCAGGCCGTAGCTGAGCTCGTGGTAGAGCTCGAGCGGCGGGCGCTGTTCGATGTCCGCCAGCGCCCGCTGCATCTCGGCCAGCACGGGGGTCTCGCCAGTGTCCGGCGCCGCGCCGGCGGTCGAAGGCGGCTCGACCTCGCTGACCTCGGTGATCAGCACTGCGTGGTGCGCCGTCATCGCCCGGCCGGCCTCGGTGATCAGGTGCGGCGGCGCCAGCCCGCACTCGGCGCAGACACGCCCGACCTGGCGGACGATGGCGCTGGCATACTCGTGCAGGCTGTAGTTGATCGAGCAGTGCTCGCGCGAGCGCGTGCCCTCGTAATCCACGCCGAGTCCGCCGCCGACGTCGAGATAGCCCATCGGCGCGCCCGCCTGTCGCAGGGCGGCGTAGAAGCGACAGGCTTCCTGCAGCCCGCGGTGCACGTCGGCGATGTCGGGCAGCTGCGAGCCCATGTGGAAGTGCAGGAGCTGCAGGCGATCGAGCAGCCCGGCGGCCTCCAGCTGCGCCAGGGCCGCCTGCAGCTGCGTGGCCGACAGCCCGAACTTCGACTTCTCCCCGCCGGTGTTCTGCCAGTTGCCGGCGCCGAGCGTGGCCAGGCGGGCACGGATGCCGATGCACGGGGCGATGTCGAGCTCACGGCTGGCGGCGATCACCAGCGGCAGCTCGGAGGGCTTCTCCACGACGATGAACACGCGGTGCCCCAGTCGCTGGCCGATCAGCGCCCAGCGGATGTAGTCGGCATCCTTGTAGCCGTTGCAGACGATGGTCGCGCCATCCGGCGCCACCGAGAGCACCGCCAGCAGCTCGGCCTTGCTGCCGGCCTCGAGGCCCACGCCCGGACTGCGGGTGAGCTGCTCGACCACGGCGTACTGCTGGTTCACCTTGATCGGGTAGACCGCGGTGTAGCCGCCGGGGTAGTCGTGCTGCGTGGCGGCCTCGGCGAAGGCCGTCTGCAGCGCCTCCAGCCGGTCGGTGAGGATGTCGGGGAAGCGCACCAGCACCGGCAGCGACAGTCCGCGGGCGGCGAGCCGGTCGACCAGCGTGGTCAGTGCGAGCTCGCCGCCGGCCACTTGGCGCCGCGGGCGCACCGTGACCTGCCCGGCCGCATCCACGTCGAAGTAGCCGCTGCTCCAGGCATCGATGCGGTAGAGCCGCCGGGCCGCGGCGAGATCCCAGCGATGGCGGTCAGGTTTCAGGGCACGCATGTCATGTTCGTCGGCTGAGCTATGGGCGGGCCGGCATCGTTATACTGCCGCCCGTTCGCCGGCCGGAGAAAGCGGATGCTCAACGCACAGGATTGGTTCGTGGAAGTGGGTCAGCGCGAGGGCATTGCCTTCGGGCTGAAGATCGCCGAGCGGCTGCATGCCGAGCAGAGCGAGTTCCAGCATATCGAGATCTACCAGACCGAGCGGTTCGGCCGGCTGATGGTCATCGACGGCTGCGTCATGCTGACTGACCGCGACAATTTCGTCTATCACGAGATGATCGTGCACCCGGCCCTGACCGGACACGCCGGCCCGCGCGAGGTGGTGGTGATCGGTGGCGGCGATTGCGGCAGCCTGCGCGAGGTGCTGCGGCACGAGGGCGTGGTGCGGGCCACGCAGGTGGAGATCGACGAGCGCGTGACGCGGCTGGCCGAGCACTACTTCCCGCAGCTGTGCGAGCGCAACGCCGATCCCCGCGCGGCGCTGATCTTCGGCGACGGCATCCGCTGGATGGCCGAGGCGCCGGATCAGAGCGTGGATGTGGTCATCGTCGACAGCACCGATCCGGTGGGGCCGGCGGAAGGGCTGTTCAACCGTGCCTTCTACCGGCAGGTACGCCG
>JAASSS010000054.1 GCA_021767745.1 Pseudomonadota bacterium | reverse complement strand
TGGAGGAACTGGTCGCACACCAGCTCGTGGTGCGCCAGACCCGGGCGACGGCGCGTGAGGCGCCCGCCCCGATCCTGATCGACGCCGCGGCGCTGACCGCGCGCCTGCGGGGCGCGCTGGGATTCGCCCTGACCGGCGCGCAGGCGCGCGTGGTGGCCGCCGTGGCGGCGGATCTGGCGGCGGCGCGGCCGATGCTGCGGCTGGTGCAGGGGGATGTGGGCGCCGGCAAGACGGCAGTCGCCGCACTGGCCGCGGCGCAGGCGGTGGGCGCGGGATATCAGGCCGCCGTCATGGCGCCGACCGAGCTGCTGGCAGAGCAGCATCTGCAGGCCTTTACGGCATGGTTCGCCCCGCTGGGGGTGCCGGTGCACTGGCTGGCCGGCGGCCAGCAGGGCGCCGCGCGGCGGGCCGCGCAGGCGGCTCTGGCCGACCCCGCCCCGGCGGTCGTCATCGGTACCCATGCGCTGTTCCAGGAGGCGGTGTGCTTCGGCCGGCTGGGCCTTGCCATCATCGATGAGCAGCATCGCTTCGGCGTGCGCCAGCGGCTGGCGCTGCGGGCCAAGGGGCCCGATGGGCAGACGCCGCATCAGCTGATCATGACGGCCACCCCCATCCCGCGGACGCTGGCGATGAGCGCCTATGCCGATCTCGATGCCTCGGTGATCGACGAGCTGCCGCCGGGGCGGCTGCCCGTGCAGACCGTGGCGGTACCGGAGACCCGGCGTGAGGCGGTGATCGGTCGCATCCGCGACGTCTGCGCCGCCGGCGCGCAGGTCTACTGGGTCTGCACGCTGATCGAGGAGAACGAGACGCTCGCGGCGCAGGCTGCCGAGCAGACCGCTGCCCGCCTGCAGGCAGCGCTGCCCGAGCTGCGCGTCGGGCTGGTGCACGGGCGGATGAGCCGCAGCGAGCGCGACCTGCCGATGGGGCAGTTCGTCGCCGGCCAGCTGCAGGTGCTGGTGGCGACGACGGTGATCGAGGTCGGCGTGAACGTGCCCAATGCGAGCCTGATGGTGATCGAGAACGCCGAGCGGCTGGGACTGGCCCAGCTGCACCAGCTGCGTGGCCGGGTCGGCCGCGGCCAGCGGGCCAGCCACTGCGTGCTGTTCTACCGGCCGCCGCTCTCGCCGAGCGCGCATGCGCGGCTGGCGATCCTGCGTGACACCAACGACGGTTTCGCCATCGCCGAGCGTGACCTGGAACTGCGCGGACCCGGCGAGCTGCTCGGTACCCGGCAGACGGGCCTGGCGCAACTGCGCGTGGCGGCGCTGCCGCGCGATGCACACCTGCTGGCGCAGGCCAACGCGCTGGCGGACCGGCTGGCCAGCGAGCGGCCGGCGGCGGCGGCCGACCTGATCACGCGCTGGATCGGTCCGTCGCTGCGCTTCATGGCGGCCTGAGTGGCGGCACTGACGGCCGAGACTCTGCCCTGGCAGCTGTTGCCGGCCGGGCGCCGCCGGGCCCTGCCGCCCGCACTGCGCGAGGTGCTCTACGATCGCGGCTCGCTGACCGCACGGGTGCGGGCACGCTGTCCGGCGCGCTTTCGCGTGGTACTGCTCGGCCAGTGGGCTGATCGGCTCGATCCGACGGGCGCCGGCGTGCTGCAGCTGGCGCCGCGGGCGCGTGTACTGCGCCGGGAAGTGCTGCTGTGCTGCGGCAGCGTGCCGCTGGTCTTCGCCCACTCCGTGCTGCCGACTGCCAGCCTCACCGGGCCCTGGCGGCGTCTCGGCCGACTCGGCGTGCGCCCGCTGGGCGCGACGCTGTTCGACGATCGCCGCGTCCGGCGCAGTGCCATCCGCGTGGTGCGCCTGCCGCCGCACGGCCCGGCCGCCCGCCATATCGCCGCTGCAGTCACGACCATCGGGAAGTTCGGCCCGGCCGCACCATTGCACGGGCGCTATTCGATCTTCCAGCTGGCGGCCCGGCGAGTGTTCGTGAGCGAATTCTTCCTGCCGCAGTGGCAGGATAGGCAGCCGGCAATGGAGGATGGCGCGTGATGCAGGGAGGAACGGACGATCGCTGGGCGTTCTGGCGCCAGCGCGCGGGGGCCTACGCCCGCCTGATGCGCTGGCACCGGCCGATCGGCGCGCTGCTGCTGCTTTGGCCGATGCTCTGGGCGTTGTGGCTCGCCGCCGGCGGGTTGCCGGACCTGCACGTGCTGATCGTGATGCTGCTCGGCGTCTGGTTCATGCGCTCGGCGGGCTGCGTCATCAACGACTTCGCCGACCGGGACGTTGATCCCCACGTGTCGCGCACGCGCGATCGCCCGCTCGCCACCGGCGAGGTGCAGCCGCGGGAGGCGCTGGTTCTGTTCGCTCTGCTGTGTCTGGTGGCCGCCGCGCTGGTGCTGACGCTGAACCGCCTGACGATCCTGCTCTCGTTCGCTGCACTGGCGCTGGCGGCTGTGTATCCGTTCATGAAGCGCTACACCTATCTGCCGCAGGTCTGGTTGGGTGCGGCCTTCGGCTGGGCGGTGCCGATGGCATTCGCGGCGCAGACCGGGCAGGTGCCGGCACTCGGGTGGCTGATCTTCCTGCTGGCGGTGATCTGGGCGCTGATCTACGACACCGAGTACGCCATGGTCGATCGGCCGGACGACCTGCGGGCCGGCGTGAAGTCCACCGCCATCCTGTTCGGGGCGCAGGACCGGGCGATCATTGGGGGGCTGCAGGCGTTCATGCTGCTCGGCTTGGTGCTGCTCGGCCGCCGCGCCGGACTCGATGAAGCCTACTACGGCATGCTGATGCTGGCGGCGGTCGCGTTCCTGTGGCAGCAGTGGCTGATTCGGGACCGCGAGGCGGATGGCTGCTTCCGCGCCTTCATGAACAACAACCTCTTCGGCGGACTGGTGTTCCTCGGCATCGTGCTGGGCCTGCACTAGCGCCGCCGCCGGGTCGGGCGTATCAGGCCCGGGCGATGCTCCACACCTCGATGCGCGCCGCACCGGCGGCGTGGGCGGCAAGCGCGGCCGCGGTGAAGGTGGCGCCGGTGGTGTGGACATCGTCGATCAGCGCGATATGGGCGGGGAGTCGGCCCTCGGCCCCAAAGGCGTGACGCAGGTTGCGCCGCCGTTCGGCCGCGTCCATGCTCCGCTGGGGCGCCGTCGCCCGCAGGCGCACCAGCCTCCCCTCGAGCCGGGCGAGACCGAGCTGCCGGGCGAGCACCCCGGCGATGCGCTCGGCCTGGTCGAAGCCCCGCGCCCGTCGGCGCCCCGGATGCAGCGGCACCGGAACCAGCGCCTGCGGCAGTGGCCGCCGCTCGGCCAGCCCCATCAGCCGCGCCGCCAGCAGGCGGGACAGCAGGTCGCCGGCCTGCAGATCGCCACGCTTGTAGCGCCGCATCAGCGCCGGCACGGGCGTGGTGTAGTGCAGCGCCGCCACCGCCGCGTCGAACGGCGGCGGCCGGCGCTGACAGCGCCCGCAGGTCAGTGCCGCCGAGGGCGCGACCGGCAGCGGCAGGGCGCAGCGCCCGCAGGCACCCATCAGCCAGGGCAGGTCCGCGCGACAGGCCGCGCACAGGTCGAGATCACTTTCGCCGCCGGCGCCGCAGAGCAGGCAGGTCGGCGGGTAGAGTCGCAACGCCAGCCGGCGGGCGAGGGTGACGAGGCTGTCAACCGGGCGCATGCACTGCGGTTGACAGCCCGCACCTGCGGGCTACCATCGCCGCGTTCCCGCCGCAGAAGGATTCGCCGCCATGATCGACCTCGACGCCCTGGTGGCACAGGACGCGCGCCACGACTGGACCGTGCCCGAAGCGCAGGCGCTGCTCGCCGCGCCGTTCATGGATCTGCTCTACGCCGCGCAGCGGGTGCACCGGCGGCATTTCGACGCCAATCGGGTGCAGATCAGCACCTTGCTCAGCATCAAAACCGGTGGCTGCCCGGAGGACTGCGCCTACTGCCCGCAGAGCGTGCACTTCGACACCGGCCTGGAGGGCGAGCGGCTGATGCCGCTGGCCGAGGTGGCCGCGGCGGCGCGGCGGGCACGCGAGGCCGGCGCGACGCGCTTCTGCATGGGCGCTGCCTGGCGCCGGCCCACCGATCGCAACCTCGATCGAGTCATCGACATGATCGGCGTGGTGCGCGAGGCCGGCATGGAATCCTGCGTGACGCTCGGCATGCTCAGCGAGCCGCAGGCGCAGCGGCTCGCCGAGGCTGGGCTGGACTACTACAACCACAATCTCGACACCTCCCCGGAGTACTACGGCCAGATCATCTCGACCCGTAGCTATCAGGATCGGCTGGAGACGCTGGCGCACGTGCGCGAGGCGGGCATCAACGTCTGCTGCGGCGGCATCATCGGTATGGGCGAAGGCGAGCAGGACCGTGCGGGCCTGCTGGTGGCGCTGGCGAATCTGCCGGCGCATCCGGAGAGCGTGCCGATCAACCAGCTGGTGGCGGTGCAGGGCACGCCGCTGGCCGGGCAGGCGCCGCCGGATCCGCTGGAGTTCGTGCGTGTCATCGCGGCAGCGCGGATCATGTTCCCGCGCTCCTGGGTGCGGCTGTCCGCCGGCCGCAACGACATGAGCGATGAGCAGCAGGCGCTGTGCTTCCTGGCCGGCGCCAACTCGATCTTCTACGGTGAGCGGCTGCTGACGACCGACAATCCGGTCGCCGATGCCGACGCCGCACTGTTCCAGCGTCTGGGTGTGCAGGCGGCCGAACACGCCGCGCCGGCCCCGGCGTGACACCGGCGGGGCGACTGGACGCCCGCCTGGCGCCGGTGCTGGCGCAGCGCCGGGCGGACGGCCTGTGGCGGGCGTGCCGGGCGCTGGCGCCGGCGCCCGCCGGCACGGTCCGCCTGGGCGACCGTCGGGTCGTCTCCTTCTGCAGCAACGACTACCTGGGTCTGGCCGGCGAGCCACGCCTGGCCGCCGCGGCGGCCGAGGAGCTGGCCCGGTCCGGCACCGGCAGCGGTTCGGCGCACCTGATCGCCGGGCACCGCGAGGTGCATGAGCGGCTGGAGCAGGCGCTCGCTGCCTGGCTCGGCTACGAGCGGGCGCTGCTGTTCTCCACCGGCTACATGGCGAACCTCGGCGTCATCAACGCGCTCGCCGAGCCGGGCGCAGCGATCTTCCAGGATCGGCTGAACCATGCCTCGCTGCTCGACGGTGGCTGGCTCAGCCGCGGGCGCATGCACCGTTATCCGCATGCCGACACCGCGGCACTGGCCAGCGCCCTGGCCGAGGCGCCGGCCGAGCCGCCGGCACTGCTGGTTACCGACGGCCTGTTCAGCATGGACGGCGATCTGGCGCCGCTGCCGGTGCTGGCGCGGCTGGCGCAGGCGCATGGGGCGACGCTGCTGGTGGATGACGCGCACGGTCTGGGCGTCCTCGGCCCCGGCGGACGCGGCAGCGTGGCGGCGGCCGGGCTGGACGCCGCGCAGGTGCCGGTCTACGTCGGCACGCTGGGCAAGGCGCTCGGCAGCTTCGGTGCCTTCGTCGCCGGCTCGGCCACGCTGATCGATTTCCTTGTGCAGCGCGCCCGCACCTTCATCTACACCACCGCGCCGCCGCCAGCGCTGGCCGCGGCCACGTTGGCCGCGGTGGCCATCTGTCGGGGCGAGCCCGGGCGGCGCCGGCACCTGCACCGGCTGGTGGCGCAGTTCCGTACCGGCGCGGCGGCCCTCGGCCTGCCGGTGATGCCATCGGACGCCCCGATCCAGCCGCTGCGGGTAGGTGAGGCGACACTGGCGCTCGAGCTGTCCGCGCGCCTGCTGGAGGCGGGTTTTCTGGTGACGGCGATTCGCCCGCCGACCGTGCCGCCGGGCACGGCGCGGCTGCGCATCACGCTGAGTGCCGCCCATACGGAGACCCAAGTGGCGGATCTGCTGGCGCAGCTGGACCGGCTGGTGCCGAGGTCGCTGCGCGGCGTGCCGGCCGATGCCGACGTCGGCTGACGCCACGCCGGGGTTGACGCCGGTGGATGCGGCCGCGGCCGATCGCCGGTTCGCCGCCGCCGCTGAGGCTTACGGCCGGCATCCGGTGGTGCGCGAGCTGGTCGGGCGACTGTTGGAGCGACTGGAGCCGATCCGCCTGTCGCCGCGACGGATCCTGGATCTCGGCGCTGGCCCCGGCGTGCTCGATGCCGCGTTGCAGGCGCGCTACCCGCAGGCGCAGCGCATCGCCCTGGATCGCCTGGCCACCATGCTGCGCGCCGGTGGCGAGGGCACCGCCAGGGGCTGGCGCGTGCAGGCCGACGCGCGGCGGATTCCGCTGGCGAGCGCGAGTGTCGATCTGGTGATCGCTGCGATGTTGCTGCCCTGGGCGCTGCCGCTGGACGCGCTACTGGCCGAGTGCCGGCGCGTGCTGGCGCCCGGCGGGCTGCTGGTGCTGAGCGCCCCGGGGCCGGACACGCTGCGCGAGTTGCGCCAGGCATGGGCCGCCGCCGATCCGGCGCCGACGCATGTGCACGATGCCATCGATCTGCACGACATCGGCGATGCGCTGGTGCGTGCGGGCTTCGCCGATCCGGTCATGGACATGGAGATGCTGGAGCTGCGATACGTCGATCTGGCCGGGCTCAAGGCGGATCTGGCGGCAGGCGGCGTGCGCAACGCGCGGGCCGATCGCCCGCAGGGGCTGACTGGACGGCGCGGCCACGCGCGCCTGCGGGCGGCGTACGAGGCCATGCGGCACGAGGGCCGGTTGCCGGCCACGCTGGAGCTGATCCACGGCCACGCCTGGGTGCCGGGAGAGGCGCAGGCGCCGGTCGAGCAGGGCGTGGTGCGGGTCTCGCTCGAGGCGCTGCGGTCCCGGCTGCGCCGCCGGTGAGGGGCGTCTTCATCGCCGGTACCGACACCGGCGTCGGCAAGACGCTGGTCGCCGCTGGCCTGATCGCGGCCCTGCGCGCGCGCGGCATCGATGCCTGCGGCATGAAGCCGATCGCCAGCGGCGCCGAGGCCGGCCCGGCCGGACTGCGCAACGAGGATGCCCTCGCGCTGCAGGCGGTCGGCCCGGACCTGCCGTACGCTGCCATCAATCCCGTCTGCTTCGCTCCGCCGGTGGCGCCGCACCTCGCTGCCGTGCAGGCCGGCCGGCCGATCGAGCCGGCCGGCCTGGATGCCGCGTTCGCCGCGCTGGCGCAGCGCCACGCGCCGGTCGTCGTGGAGGGGGTCGGCGGTTGGCGGGTACCGCTGGGGGATGAGTGGGACGTGGCGGCATTGCCGCGTCGCTGGCGGCTGCCGGTGATCCTCGTCGTCGGGCTGCGGCTGGGCTGCATCAGCCATGCCCGGCTGACGGTCGAGGCGATCCGCGCGGATGGCTGCCGGCTGCTCGGCTGGGTTGCCAGTGCGGCGGCGCCGATGGAGTGTCGGCAGGAGAATCTGGCGGCTCTCGCGCATTGGCTGGGAGCGCCGCGCCTCGGCTTCGTCCCGCCGCTGCTGGCGGCTGCGCGCTCGCCCGCGCAGGTGGCGGCCTATCTGGGCGATGCCGTCGGCGTCTTGAGTCGACCCAGCAGCTTCAGTAACATGGCGTCGCTTGATCCGAGGCACTGACCGATCGGCCCGTGCGGCCAGCGGAGAATGCGTGACGGGTGCCCTTGCTGATCGGGAGTCCTCCATGCAGTCGTTCCGCTGCGTGATCTCTCCCAATGGCTCTCTGTCTGCGCGCGGCGCGGCAGCCTTCGTGCTGGCGGCATCGGTGCCGGCGCTGGGCATTGCCGGCTGGCTGGCCTGGCGGGGCGCCTGGCTGGTGTTGCCGTTCGCGGGGCTGGAACTGCTCTGCCTGGCCCTGGCACTGGGCCACTGCCTGCGGGCCAATCGCTATCGCGAGATCATCGAGGTGACCGAGGACCGGGTCAGCCTCGTCTGGGGGCAGGACGGGCCGCAGCAGTCGCTGGCTTTCGACCGGTACTGGAGCCGGGTGGCGCTGGTGCCGGCCGAGGGGCGGGAGCGACGGCTGCTGCTCTGTTGCAGGGGGCGCTCGGTCGAGGTGGGTCGTTGCCTGACGCAACCGGATCGTATCCGGCTGGGTCGGCGACTCGATGAGGTCATCGGGCCGCTCGGAGCCTGAACACGCCGGCGGGTGCCGGCATCGTCGATATCGATAAGGTCGCTGCCGTCGGCCGTCATAGCGTAGGGAGTAGTCGAGGATGTCTCGAGCCACGTGGGGGCCCTGGTGGGCCGTGCTGGCGGTCGTGATCGGTATCGCCGGCGTCGATCCGGTAGCGGCGCAGCTGGAATACAACATGCCGCGCGGCGTCACTGCCGTGAGCGAGAACGTCTACCAGCTGCACATGCTGATGTTCGCGATCTGCTGCGTGCTGGCGGTCGTCGTGTTCGGCGTGATGATCTACAGCATCATTCGCTTCCGTCACTCTCGCGGCGCCGTGCCGGCGACCTTCCATGAGAGCACCATGGTGGAGATCGCCTGGACGGTCGTGCCGTTCGCCATCCTGATCTCGATCGCCATCCCCGCAGCCGGCACGCTGATCCGCATGGAGGACACCAGCAATCCGGACATGACGGTGAAGGTCACCGGCTACCAGTGGCAGTGGCACTACGACTACCTGGACGAGGACGTCGAGTTCTTCAGCCGGCTGGATGAGCAGAGCTATCTCGCGCGCCAGCGGGATCCGGATATCAGTCCGCAGGAGGTCGAGAACTACCTGCTGAACGTCGACAATCCGCTGGTGCTGCCGGTCGGCAAGAAGGTGCGCCTGCTGATGACGTCGAACGACGTGATCCATTCCTGGTGGGTGCCGGATCTGGCGGTAAAGAAGGACGCCATCCCCGGCTTCATCAACGAGGCCTGGACGCAGATCGAGCAACCCGGGGTCTATCGTGGCCAATGTGCGGAGCTGTGCGGTCGCGATCATGCCTACATGCCGGTGGTGGTCGTCGCCATGAACGAGGCCGACTATGCGGACTGGCTGAACGAGCAGCGCAGTACGGCGAGCGATGCCACCGACCAGGTGCTTGCCGCCGGCATGGGCCCTGCCGGCGGCGCGGCCGGCGGTGAATTCGATCCGGCCGCGCCGCCGCCGCCGGCCGATGTGGCCGCCGCCGGCGAGATGGCGGCCGAGGGTGCGGCAGGCGCGGCGCAAGACGCGCAGGACGCATCCGGCGAGTCCGGCCAGTCCGGTGGCGATGACGAGGCGACGCTGATGCGGGTTGGCGAAGAGGTCTACAGCACCCACTGCGTGGCCTGCCATCGACCGGACGGCAGTGGCATGCCGCCGGCCTTCCCCTCGCTGGCCGACAGCGAGATGGTCGCCAGCGATGCCGCTGCCCATATCGCCATCGTGCTCAACGGCAAGCCCGGCACGGCGATGGCCGCGTTCGGCAGCATCCTCGACGATGAGCAGCTGGCGGGCGTGATTACCTACGAGCGCAACAGCTTCGGTCACGATGGCGGTGTGGTGACGCCGCAGGATATCGAACAGGCGCGGGAGGAAATGCAATGAGCGTGGATATCTCGGTACAGGAACATCATCACGAGGGACCGGATCCGAATTTCTTCCGTCGCTGGCTGACCACGACGAATCACAAGGATCTCGGCTCGCTGTATCTGATGTTCAGCCTGCTGATGTTTTTCATCGGCGGCACCATGGCGCTGGTGATCCGGGCGGAGCTGTTCCAGCCGGGGCTGCAGCTCGTGCGGCCCGAGTTCTTCAATCAGATGACCACCATGCACGCGCTGATCATGGTGTTCGGCGCTGTCATGCCGGCCTTCGTCGGCCTGTCGAACTGGTTGCTGCCGATTCAGCTCGGGGCGCCGGACATGGCGCTGCCGCGGCTGAACAACTGGGGCTTCTGGATCCTGCCGTTCGCGTTCTCGCTGCTGCTGATGACGCTGTTCCTGCCGGGCGGCGCCCCCGCCTCTGGCTGGACGATGTACGCGCCGCTGGTGATGCAGACCGGCGCCGCCTTTCCGTTCATGATCTTCGCCATCCACCTGATGGGTATCAGCTCGATCATGGGTGCCATCAACGTGGCGGCGACGATCCTGAACCTGCGGGCGCCCGGCATGACGCTGATGAAGATGCCGCTGTTCGCCTGGGCGTGGCTGATCACCAGCTTCCTGCTGGTCGCGGTGATGCCGGTGCTGGCAGGCGCGGTGACCATGCTGCTGACCGACCGCTACTTCGGCACCAGCTTCTTCAACGCGGCCGGCGGCGGCGATCCGGTGCTCTACCAGCACATCTTCTGGTTCTTCGGGCATCCGGAGGTGTACATCATGATCCTGCCGGCGTTCGGGATCGTGTCGCACATCATTCCGACCTTCGCCCGCAAGCGGCTGTTCGGTTATGCCTCCATGGTCTACGCGCTCGGCGCGATCGCGTTTCTGTCGTTCATCGTCTGGGCGCACCACATGTTCACGGTGGGCATGCCGCTGGCCGGCGAGCTGTTCTTCATGTTCGCCACGATGCTGATCGCCGTGCCGACCGGCGTGAAGGTCTTCAATTGGCTGGCGACCATGTGGCGGGGCTCGCTGAGCTTCGAGACGCCGATGCTCTTCGCGCTGGCGTTCGTGTTCCTGTTCACGATCGGCGGCTTCTCCGGCCTGATGCTGGCCGTCACGCCGGCCGACTTCCAGTATCACGACAGCTACTTCGTGGTGGCGCACTTCCACTACGTGCTGGTGCCCGGCGCCGTGTTCTCGATCATGGCGGCCGTGTACTTCTGGCTGCCGAAGTGGACCGGCCACATGTACGACGAGCGGCTCGGCAAGCTGCACTTCTGGCTCTCGACCATCTTCGTGAACCTGACGTTCTTCCCGATGCACTTCGCGGGCCTTGCCGGCATGCCGCGGCGCATCCCGGACTATGCGCTGCAGTTCACCACCTGGAACGAGATGGCCTCGATCGGTGCGTTCGGCTTCGGTCTGTCGCAGCTGTTGTTCCTTTACATCATCGTGAAGTGCGTGCGCGGCGGCGAGAAGGCGACCGCGCAGGTGTGGGACGGGGCGGACGGCCTGGAGTGGACGCTGCCCTCGCCGGCGCCCTACCACACCTTCACCACGCCGCCCGTGGTCCGCTGAGCGGATAGTCGACGGACGTGGCAGGCGGTGGCGCAGGAGACGAGCGGCGGATGGCGGCCCAGCGGTCGGCCATCCGCCGTACGCTGGTGATCATGGTGATCCTGGCGGCGCTCGTTTACGTGGTGTTCTTCCTCGTCATGGGCGGTCGCTGAGATGGCGCAGCCACCATCCAGCCGCAACGCCCGCACCGCGATCCGCCTGCTGGTGATCGCGGGGGTGATGTTCGGGTTCGGCTTCGCGCTGGTGCCACTGTATGACGTGTTCTGCGACATCACCGGGCTCAACGGCCGGGTGGAGCTGGCGCAGGCGGCGCCGGCGGCCAGCATGGATGATAGTCGCGAAGTCACGGTCGAATTCGTGGCGAACCGCAACCAGAGCCTGCCCTGGCGCTTCGAGCCGGTGCAGGATCGGGTCACGGTGCATCCCGGCGCGACCCGTACCGTCGTCTTCGTGGCGGAGAACCTGCAGGATGTGGCCATCACCGGCCGCGCGGTGCCCAGCGTGACGCCGGGCGAGGCCTCGCGCCATCTGCACAAGGTGGAATGCTTCTGCTTCACCGAGCAGGAGTTGGCTCCACGCGAGCGCAAGGAGATGCCGGTGACCTTCTATCTGGA
Organism: Pseudomonadota bacterium; assembly: GCA_021767745.1. GTDB lineage: Bacteria > Pseudomonadota > Gammaproteobacteria > UBA5335 > UBA5335 > JAASSS01. The sequence continues at coordinate 747 of JAASSS010000054.1, read as the reverse complement.
TCCCGACCTGCCGGCCTCGGTGGACACGGTGACGCTGGCCTACACCTTCTTTGACGCGAATGGCTGACCGCCGGGTGCGGACGGCGCAACTTCACTCAATCGGATTGACCTAGCGATGGCACACGCAACCAATCAAGACGTCTATTACGTTCCGCACGGCAGCTGGTGGCCGATCGTCGGTACCGTGGGCCTGTTCCTGCTGATGGCCGGCTGGGGCAGCGCGCTGAACGGCGTCGGGGTCGGTCAGTGGGTCGCCTTCAGTGGCGTGGCGCTGGTGATCCTGATGGTGTTCGGCTGGTTCCGGGACGTCATCAACGAGAGCCTGAATCACCACTACAACGCGCAGGTCGACCGCACCTTCCGCTGGGGGATGGCCTGGTTCATCTTCTCCGAAGTCATGTTCTTCGGGGCGTTCTTCGGCGCCCTGTTCTACGCGCGGCTGCTCTCCGTGGAGTGGCTCGGCGGCGCCGGCTCGAACCTGATGACGAACACGCTGCTGTGGCCGGATTTCTCCGCGACCTGGCCGACCAACGGCCCGGCGGAACTGGGCGGTGATTTCGGCGTCATCAGCGCCTGGCAGCTTCCGGCACTGAACACGGCGATCCTGCTCACCAGCAGCTGGACGCTGACCGTGGCCCACCATGCCATGAAGGATGCCCAGCGCTGGCGGGCAACGGCTTGGCTGGCTGCCACCGTCGCCCTTGGCGGGACGTTCCTGTTCTTCCAGGCGGAGGAGTACCTCGAGGC
>JAASSS010000170.1 GCA_021767745.1 Pseudomonadota bacterium | reverse complement strand
GAGCCGAGTCGCCGATGGCGAGCGTTGGTCGTGCCCGTCCCGATTGGCCGGCGTGACGGCATAGGCCGAGGCCGCGGCAGGGCCGTGCCGCCATCCCGGCCGATCGGCCCGCCGGCGAGGCTTCCCCGGACATGGCCCGGCGTCCGGAGTTTGCCGGCGCGGGCGTCCTAGGCGCGGTTCGATGCAGGCGCTCGACATGGCCAGCGTCGCGTCCCGTTCTCGTCCGCCGGATCGTTGCGATCGATGGTGCGCGCGCTGCGCTCGCGGGGGGAGGTTGTCGCCGGCGTTGCCGGACCTGGCGCCGGCCGCCGATGCGTGGCCGCGGCGCCGTGAGGCCAGCGCCGGGCGAGTCGGCGAGGTGCGCCAGCTTCGGCCGATGAGCGATCGCCGCAGCCGCCACAGGTGATTGTTGCCGGCCGGTGTGCGAGGCTCAGCGGCGGTACCAACGGCATCGCCCGCCCGCCCGAGGCGGCATGCGCATGGCTTCCCGGCAGGAGGATTGCCCCATGGCTCGTTACCATCTCTACACCGCCCCGACCCCGAACGGCTGGAAGGCATCGATCGCCCTGGCCGAACTGGGGCTGGACTACGAACTGCATCCGATCGACCTGATGAAGGGTGAGCAGAAGCGGCCCGAGTACGTGCGGCTCAATCCGAACGGACGCATCCCGACCCTGGTGGATACCGAGGGCGGCGACTTCGCCATCTTCGAGTCCGGCGCCATCCTGATGTATCTGGCGGAAGAAACCGGGCGCCTGCTGCCGACCGACCCTCGCGGCCGCTCCCGCGTGGTGCAGTGGCTGATGTTCCAGATGGGCGGCGTCGGCCCGATGATGGGCCAGGCGAACGTCTTCTACCGCTATGCGCCGGAGAAGATCGACTTCGCCATCAAGCGCTACCAGAACGAGACCCGCCGGCTGCTGGAGGTGCTCGACCGCCAGCTCGCCGACCAGGAATATCTCGCCGGCGACTACTCCATCGCCGACATCGCCAACTGGAGCTGGGCGCACACCTATCGGTGGTCCGGCGTCACCATCGACGGGCTCGATCATCTGCATCGCTGGCTGCGCCAGGTGGGCGAACGCCCGGCGGTACAGGCGGGCCGGGCGGTGCCCTATCCGGTGCAGCTCGATCCGGAGGGCGAGGATGCCGAGCGCATGTCCCAGGGCGTGCGCGACATCCTCAGCTAGCGTCTGCCGGCGCGGCGGCCTCGTCGAGTGCGGCGAGGAAGGTGGCCGGCTCCGGTCGCAGGCGGTAGTTGTCAGTCTGGTCCGCCAGCAGCACGCGACCGTTCGCATCGAGCACGATCACCGTCGGCAAGACCGCATCCGGGTCATAGCCCAGCAGCCCCAGCCCGGCCGGCAGTGCGTTGCGGTGGACGATCTCCAGCGTGGCGGCGGCGGTCAGCTCAGGGTCGCGCCAGAACTGTAGCGGCACCGAGAAGCGCGCGGCCAGTTTCTCCGTCTGGGCCTGCGACTGCGGGCTGATCAGGGCGACGCGCACGCCGCGCCGGTCCAGCGCCTGGTATTGGGCAGCGATCTCCTTGATCTGCGCCATGCACAGCGGGCACCAGTTGCCGCGGAAGAACAGCAGGACCCACGGCGTGCCGAGCAGGTCGTCGTTGTGCCACCAGCGTCCGTCCAGCGCCTGGAAGGCCACCGGCGGCAGCGGGTCGCCCGGCCGCAGCGTCTGGCTGGGCTCGCGCCCGAAGCGCGAGTAGCCCTGCACGTAGATAACGCTACCGAGCGCCAGCGCCAGCGCGTAGAGCGCCGGCAGCCCCGGACCGCCCTCCAGCGCGCCCAGCACCGCCAGCACGGCGCCAAGGCCGGTGCCCAGCAGCATGCCCGGCAGCTGAGTGGAGGTGCGGGCCCGCTGCGCGAAGGCGAAGGTGGCGAAACTGCCCAGCACCGCCAGCGCCGCCACCAGCGCGCCGAACCAGGCCAGGTCTGGTCCACCGGCGACGAAGCCCAGCAGTGCATGCAGGCCGCCCAGTGCCGTGCCGGCGAGGAATAACGTGATGAACCAGGACTTGGCGTGTTCGCTCATGCTCGCTGCCGTTGACGGCCGCCACGCTGCGGCGCCCCTGCCATCACGGCCGTCGCTGGCTGCAGTCGGCGCGAGATCAGCGCCATGAGGCCGACCAGCGCGAGCAGCCCCAGCAGCGCGGCGTCGAAGCCGCCCAGCCGGTCGCGCAGCAGGCCGACCAGCCATGGGGCCGGCGCTGCCAGGGTATAGCCCACGCCCAGCGCCCGGGCCATCAGCGGCGCTGCATGGGCAGGCTCGGCGATCGCATCGAGCGGCAGCACCATCGACAGCGGAAAGATCCCGCCAACGCCAGCGCCGGCGAGCGCCAGCCACAGCCAGGGCAGCTCCCGCGGCGCCAGCAGCATGCCGGTCAGGCCCGTGCCGACCAGGAGGAACGCGATTGCCAGTGCACGGCGCCGGTCTGTCGGCGTGCTCAGCAGTGGCAGCATCAACGCCCCTGCCGCCTCGGCAAGCGTAAAGCCGAGCACCGCCAGCCCCGCCTGCTGTGCGCTGAAGCCGGCCTCCACGTGGATCGGCGCGAGCCAGGCCAGCAGCGCGGTGTAGAGCGAGGTCCCCAGCGCGAAGAAGGTGCCGAAGCCCAGCGCGGCGGGCCAGGAGACGCCGCCAGTCGGCGCATCGTGTGGCGCCGGTGGCGCGGTGACCGGTGCTGCCCGCTGCCAGGCGACCAGCCCCGCCAGCACCGGCAGTGCGGCCACGGCGAGCGCCGCCTGCCAGGAACCGAGCACATCGGCCAGCCAGGGTGCCAGTGCCGCCGAGCCGCCGGCGCCGAGGATCACCGCCGCCGTGTACAGGCCCATGGTGCCCGCCAGCCGGTGCGGGAAACGGGCCTGCAGATAGGCCGGCAGCACCACCTGCACCACCGCGATACCGGCGCCGGCGACGAGCGCGGTGGTCAGCAGCCATGCCGTGCTGTGCGCCTGCCAGCGCAGCAGCGTGGCGCCGGCCAGCAGCAACAGTGCGAGCCGCCCCGTGCGGCGCAGGCCAAGGTGCGAGACCAGCCAGCCGCCAG
>JAASSS010000169.1 GCA_021767745.1 Pseudomonadota bacterium | reverse complement strand
TTCTGGCGGGTGGCGACCGACGAGATCAACTATCGGCGCTTCTTCGACATCAACGATCTGGCGGGCCTGCGCACCGAACGGGCCGAAGTCTTCGAGACGACTCATCAGCTGGTGCTGGACATGATCGCGCGTGGCGATCTCGACGGCCTGCGCATCGATCATCCGGACGGGCTCTATGATCCGGGCGAGTACTTCGCCCGCCTGCGCGCGGCGGTGCGGGAGCGGCGGCCGCAGGCGCATTGCTACATCATCGCCGAGAAGATCCTCGCCGAATACGAGCACCTGCCGGAGGAATGGCCGATCGAGGGCACCACCGGCTACGACTTCGCGGTGCTGCTGAACGGGCTGTACGTCGACCCGGAACGCACGGCACAGCTCGAACGGACCTACCGGCGCTTCACCGGCCAGAGCACGGACTTCGCCGAGCTGCTCTACCAGGCCAAGCAACTGATCATGCAGACCGCACTGGCCAGCGAGCTGGCGGTGCTGGCCAACCACCTCAACCGCCTGTCCGAGTCCGATCCGAGGACCCGCGACTTCACCATGAACGCCCTGCGCGAGGCCCTGCGCGAGATCGCCGCCTGCTTCCCGGTCTATCGCACCTACATCAACGCCACCGGGGCGAGTGATGCGGATCGACGGTATCTGGCCTGGGCCGTGGCACAGGCGAAGAAGCGCCAGACCAGCGGCGAAACCTCGGTTTACGATTTCATCCACGATGCGCTGCTGCTACATCTACCGGAGGGACCGGCCCGTGCCGCGCGGCGTCTGCTGGTCGACTTCAGCATGAAATTCCAGCAGTTCAGCTCGCCGGTGATGGCCAAGGGCATGGAAGACACGGCCTTCTATCGCTACCTGCCGCTGGCCTCCGCCAACGAGGTCGGCGCCGAGCCGGACCGGCCAATCACCACGCCCGCGGCATTTCACCACCAGAACCTCGAACGGCTGCGGCGCTGGCCGGACAGCATGCTCGGCAGCACCACGCATGACACCAAGCGCAGCGAGGACGTGCGTGCGCGCATCAACCTGATCTCCGAGGTACCCAAGCTCTGGCAGCGCAAGCTGGCGCAGTGGGCGCGGATGAACGCCTCGCGCAAAACCGAGCTGGACGAGGGCCCCGCCCCCAGCGCCAACCACGAGTACCTGCTCTATCAGACGCTGCTGGGAACCTGGCCCCTGACGCCGCCGGATGCCGCCGGCTGGGACGACTACCGTGCCAGGATCGGCGCCTACCTGCTCAAGGCGGCGCGCGAGGGCAAGCGCGAAACGTCCTGGATCACGCCGAACGAGGCCTACGAGCAGGCCCTGACGCGCTTCATCGAGGGCATCCTTGAGCGTCGCGACACCAACCTGTTTGTCGAGGACTTCGCCGAGTTCCAGCGCACATTCGCCCAGGCCGGCATGCTGAACAGCCTGTCGCAGACGCTGCTGAAGCTCGCCACGCCAGGCGTGCCGGACATCTATCGCGGCACCGAGCTGTGGGACTTCAGCCTGGTGGATCCGGACAACCGGCGGCCGGTCGACTACAACGCCCGGCGCCACATGCTGCACCGGCTGCGCCACAGCCGCCAGCCGCGCGCCGTCCTGACGCGCCAGCTCTTGGCGCACCGGGAAGCCGGCTGGCCGAAGCTGTATCTCATCGAGCGCATGCTGCATCTGCGACGGCAGGCGCCGGCGCTGTTCCGCCGCGGCGATTACCTTCCGCTGGAGGCCAGCGGACCGTATGCCGAGCACGTGGTCGCCTTCGCCCGGCTCGGCGCAGACGGTTGCTGCGTGGTGGTGGCGCCCCGGCTGCTGTACCGGCTGACCGATGGCGGCCGACGCCTGCCGCTGGGCGACGTCTGGGCCGGCACGACCCTGCGGCTGCCGGCAGAGCTGCCGATCAACTTCCGCAACGTGTTCAGTGGCCGGGATATCACCACCCTGCGCCAGGGCGATCAGCGCGAGCTGGACGTGGCGAGCGCGCTCGACAGCTTCCCGGTCGCCGCCCTGGCGTTCCCGCCCCGGCTGGCGAACGGGCCAGGCGACTAGGCGCCGGGTCTAGGCAGCGCCGCCGGTCGCCTTCTCGGCACCGGCAGCGGCCTCGGCCACGTCCGGATAGAACCGGGCCAGCGGGTAGTGCCTGCCGGCCAGGCGCTGGCGGCAGAAGGCGTTGATATAGGCGCGTTCGGCCGGCGTGGTGTCCTGGTGGCGGTGCAGGGTGCCCGCCTGCATGAAGCGTACCTTCGGCGTGGAGACGCTGAAGACATTCGGCGCGAACATCTCGAACTGGTGCTCGTGCTCGCGCATGTACTCGAAGCTCGCCTTGTGCGCCACCCTGTCCACCTGGGCCTCGTCCAGCGGGCAGTCGAGAAATCCGGCGATCCGACGAACCTGCCCCGGCAGATCGCGCTTAAGTGCCTCGTAGTGCACGAACAGGACGTTATCGTGCGCCTCACTGCGTCGCCACCAGCTCTCCACGTGATCGGGCCACGAGCCCCACAGCATGTCGTCGCTGCAGTACCAGCGCAGCAGATTCTCTCGTGTCGGGGTCAGCGGCCCCCCGAGCAGATACACGAAGTCCAGGCAGCTGGCGAAACAGCTGACCGGATGGCGGGTGACGTAGACATAGCGGGCGGCGTCGCTGTGGCGAATCAGCTGCGCAGGCATATGGGTCTTGATGATGCGGTGGCGCCCCGGCCCCACCAGCGGAGCCCGTTCCATCGGCACGCTGGAGGTCGGACTGGTCTCGATCCAGGGGCTGACCGCATACATGTGCCGATAGCCCTCGTCGGACAGATCGCCCTCGCCGCCATGCAGGATCTCGAACACGATCTGCTGCATCCAGGTCGTCCCGCACTTCATCTGCGTGGCGACGAAGATGTCCTCCGGCCGTGGCTCGTAGTGCTTGGTGGCGGCATAGGCCCGCTTGCTGCTCATGATCGGCGGGCCGGCGACGCCGTCGTAGTGAAACACCGGCATCGACTTCATCCGCCAGCACCGGGCAATGCCCTCGAAGATCGGGCGGATCAGGCTGGCGATGACCTGGACACGGCGCACGAATTGCCGGCGCTGTGC
>JAASSS010000168.1 GCA_021767745.1 Pseudomonadota bacterium | reverse complement strand
TAGAACAGCACCGTCTCGAACACCTCGCGATAGACGGCAAGGAACGACACGCTGACCAGCGCCCAGCGGGCGCCCTCGCCGGAAGCCGCCTGCAGGCTGCGGGCCACGTAGCGCTGCCACTGTCCGGCGAAGCTCTTGTTGTGCATCCACAGGCCGACGAAGACCAGGATGACGGCCGCCAGCAGCGCCGTGACGCCCTCGGTGATCTCCCGCTGGGCCCCGCTGATGTCGATCACATAGGTTGCCGCCAGCCACGTGCCCACGCCGAGCAGCAACGCGCCGAGCCAGCCGGCATGCACGTAGGGCAGGTCGCGCTCGCGGCCCGACTTGCGCAGGAAGGCGAAGATCGCCGCCAGCACGAGGATCGCCTCCAGGCCCTCGCGACCGAGGATCAGGAAGCTGCCGAGAAAGCTGCTGAGGGCCGAGGCGCCGCCGGCGATGGCCTGCTCGGCCGCATCGAGCGAGGCCAACGCCTCGCGCCCTGCCGCGGCCACCTCCGCCGGCGCCGCCTGCGCGCGAATGGCCTGGCGCACGGCCGCCATCTGCGCCTCGATGCGACGCACCAGGCCGCGATCGACGGCCGATACCTGCGCCTCGACCAGCTCGAATCCGTCCAGATATGCCGACAGCGCCGCCGCGGCCGCCGCCTCGGACTGCCCGTCGGCGTACGCCGCCATCGCCCGGGCCAGTTCCCGCCTCGCCAGCGCCAGGCCGTCGACCGAGACGGCCACGGCCTGCGGGTTCGCCCGCAGGTAGGCCATCACCGCGTGGGCATCGGCCCCGTAGTCGGCGGCCAGCTCCGCCGGCACGGTCGCGGCGAGCGCCGCCAGCGAGTCGAGCGCCACGGCCGGCGGCGCCGCCGCCGCCACCAGCCGCTCGCCGGCCTCGCGCTGCGACTGGCCATAGCCGAGCGAGCCGACATAGGCCGCCAGATCCCAGCGCTCGGCCTCGCTCAGCTGCGCGAAGCTCGGCATGCCCGTACCGTCGACCCCCAGCGTGATGGTGCTGTAGAGGCTGAACAGGCTGCGCTGATCGCGCCGGGCGGCATCGTGGAAGTCCGTGGGCGCCGGTTCCAGACCCGCCCCGGCCGGCCCGTCACCCCGGCCCTCGGCGCCGTGGCAGCCGGCGCAGGCGGTGGCGTAGAGCGACGCGCCGGCTGCCGGCTCGGGCGCCTGGTCGGGCGCGGCCGGCACCGGGTAGTGCCGCAGCAGCCCGCGGCTGAGCTCGGCGGTCAGCGTCTGCACGCGCGCGCCGGGGGCACGTGCATCGATCGCCCCGGCCAGTGCCTGCGCCTGTGCCTGCAGCGCGGCCTGCTCGGGCCGTCCGGGCAGCGTGCCCAGCCGGCGGCGGATCTCGCGCGCGAACTCGACCTGCTCGGCATACTCGGCGGCATCCAGCACTTCGCCAGCCTGCACGAATTCGGGATAATCGACGCCGATGTAGTCGACCATCTGCAGGATCTTCAGCACGTTCTCGCGCTCGTCCGCCGTCATCGCCTGACCGGCGCCCACGCTCGGCAGCAGGACAGTCAGCAGGGCGATCAGCAGCAGGGCGGGGCGGAACATATGCCTTTCTCTTCGTTCGTCAGACGAACATGTAATTAAGAATGATTCGCATTCTATGGCAAGCTGCCGCACCCCGGAAGCGGCAGCGTTCACCCCGTGCGACAATGCGCCGGCGCGCCAGCCGCTTCGCTCCCGACGATCCGAGGTCCCTCAATCCATGACGATTCACGCCGACGCCGTCATCATCGGAGCCGGCCCGTGCGGGCTGTTCCAGGTTTTCGAGCTCGGGCTGCTCGATATCCGGGCGCATATCATCGACGCCCTGCCGGCACCCGGCGGCCAGTGCACCGAGCTGTACCCGGACAAGCCGATCTATGACATCCCGGCGCTGCCGGTCTGTGGCGCGCAGGAGCTGATCGACCGGCTGATGGAGCAGATCAAGCCGTTTTCGCCGACCTTCCACCTCGGCCAGCAGGTCACCACGCTGACCCCGCAGGAAGACGGCAGCTTCTACCTCAAGACCAGCGCCGGCGAGGAGTTCATCGCCCGCAGCGTGATCATCGCGGGCGGCGTGGGCGCCTTCGAGCCGGTCCGGCTGAAGGTTCCCGGGGTGGATCGCTTCGAGGGCGAGTCGCTGTTCTACAGCATCAAGGATCCCAGCCGGCACCACGGCAAGGAGCTGGTCGTGCTGGGCGGCGGCGATTCGGCGCTGGACTGGGCGCTCAGCCTGTACGAGCCGGCCGAGAGCCTGCTGCTGGTGCATCGTTCGGAGAAGTTCCGGGCGGCGCCGGCCTCGGTGGCGCGGATGCACGCGCTGTGCGAGGACTACCAGATGCAGTTCATGGTGGGCAACGTCACCGGCCTGCGCGAGGCGGACGGCCGGCTGACCGGCGTGGACGTCACCGGCGGCGATGGCGTGCTGCGCCGCGTGGATTGCGATCACCTGCTGGTGTTCTTCGGCCTCTCGCCCAAGCTCGGGCCCATCGCCGAGTGGGGTCTGGAGCTGAACAAGAACCAGATCATCGTCGACACCGAGCGCTTCGAGACCAACGTGCCCGGCATCCACGCGGTCGGCGACGTGAACTGGTATCCCGGCAAGAAGAAGCTGATCCTGTCCGGCTTCCACGAGGCGGCGCTGGCGGCCTTCGCCATCAAGTCGCGGCTCAACCCCGGCAAGAAGGTGCACCTGCAGTACACCACCACCAGTCCGGTGATGCACAAGCGCCTCGGCGTGGATGACCCCTACGCCGAGGACTGATCCACGGCCGCGCCGGCGCCCCACCGCGTGCTGACGCTCTGGCACAGCAATCGCCTGGAGCGCCTGGCGGACCGGCTCGCCGGGCAGCTGGCCGCCCGCCCCGCGCCGCCGCTCGTGCCCGACTGCATCGTGGTGCAGCATCCGGGCATGGCGCAGTGGCTGCGGGTCGCGCTGGCGGCGCGGCTGGGTATCGCGGCGAACCTCGAATTCCTGCTCCCGGGCAGCCTGATCTGGCGACTGCTGCGCGCCCGCTGGCCGGAGCTGCCGGCGGAATCGGCCTGGAACAAGGGTCCGCTC
>JAASSS010000053.1 GCA_021767745.1 Pseudomonadota bacterium | reverse complement strand
GGTCGACGACCAGCACGCGCTGCACCAGGCGGTGCTGACCGCTCTCGATGAGCAACGGCACCATCAGGATCGTGTATGGCGAGCGGCTGGCGCGCAGCCGTGCCTGCATGCGCATGGCGATCGCCGGATGCGTCACCCGCTCCAGGCGCCGGCGGAAGTCATCATCGGCGAAGGCCTGCTCGCGCACCCGGGGGCGGTCGAGCTCGCCTGCTGCCGTCAGGATCCCATCGCCGAATTCCTTCACCAGCTGCGCCAGCGCCGGCTCGCCGGGGGCGACCACCTCGCGGGCGAGCGCGTCGGCGTCGATCACGTCGATGCCATGGGCGGCGAAGCGTTCGGCGACGGTGGACTTGCCGCTGGCGATGCCCCCGGTCAGTCCGACGAGGAACATCGGGCGGCGGGCGTGCGGTGGTGGCCTAGAGTCCGGACCAATCGAGATAGGCCTGCTGCAAGGTATCGCCCCAAAGTAGCACGATCCAGCCCGCCCCGGCCAAGAACGGCCCGAACGGCAGCGGTTGGCCGGACTGCAGGCGTCCGCTGGCGATCAGGCCCACCCCGAGGGTCGAACCGACCGCCGCCGCCAGCAGCAGGATCTGCGGCAGGCCTTGCCAGCCGCACCAGGCGCCGAGCAGGGCGAGCAGCTTGAAGTCGCCGTAGCCCAGTCCCTCCTTGCCAGTCGCCAGTCGAAAGCCCTGGTAGATGAGCCACAGCAGCAGGTAGCCGGCGGCGGCGCCGAGAATCGCCGAGGCCGGATCGGTGAACAGGCCGCCGACGGCGATCAGCAGGCCTGCCCACAGGCCGGGCAGGGTGAGGTCATCCGGCAGCAGCTGATGTTCGAGGTCGATTCCCGCCAGCGCGATCATCAGCCAGGTGAAGCCCATGGCAGCCACCGCAGGCAGGCCGGGACCGAACCGCCACGCCACCAGCACGGTCAGCAGCGCGCTGGCCAGCTCCACCAGCGGGTAGCGCAGGCTGATCGGCGCAGCGCAGTGGCGGCAGCGCCCGCGCAACAGCACAAAGCTCAGCACCGGCACGTTCTGCCAGGCGGCCAGCGGGTGGTGGCAGTGCGGGCAGTGCGACCGGCTGAAGATCAGGTCGGGCGGTGCCGGCTCGTCGGCCGGCGGCGGCATGCCCAGCACCGCATGTCCCTCCCGTCGCCAGCGCCAGAACAGGCGGGGCGGCAGGCGCAGGATGACCACGTTCAGGAAGCTGCCGACCAGCAGGCCGAGCACGCCGCTGCTGATGAGCCACAGCGCCGGCGATGCCGCCAGCATCGTCAGCACGGCAGGCACGCCTCAGATCACCTGGCCCATCTGGAAGATCGGCAGGTACATCGCCGTGACCAGGCCGCCGACCAGCACCCCGAGTACCACCATGATCAGCGGTTCCAGCAGTGCACTGAGGTTGTCGACCATGTCGTCGACCTCGGCCTCGTAGAACTCCGCCACCTTGATCGCCATGGTGTCCAGTGCGCCGGATTCCTCGCCGATCGCGATCATCTGTACCGCCATGTGGGGGAAAATCTCGGTTTGCTGCATGGCCCGGTGGAGTTGCTCGCCGGTGGCCACCTGATCGCGGATGCGCAGCACCGCCCGGCTGAAGAGGATGTTGCCCGTTGCGCCGGCGACCGAGGTGAGCGCGTCGACCAGTGGCACGCCGGCGGTGAACATGGTCGCCAGCGTGCGAGCGTACCTCGCCAGTGCCGCCTTGTAGAGAATGCTGCCGATCACCGGCACGCGCAGGATGTATTTGTCGCGTGCTGCCCGGAACCCGGGTGAGCGCCGGTTCAGCTGGACGATGGCGGTGCCGGCGGCGGCGAGTGCCAGCAGGATCAGCCACCACCACGTCTGCACGAATTCCGACAGCGAAATGACCAGTCGCGTGAAGGCCGGCAAATCAGCGCCGAAGCTGCCGAACAGCCCCTCGAACTGCGGCACCACGAAATAGAGCAGGATGCCGGTGACGATCAGCGCCACGGCCGTGATGACGGCCGGGTAGGTGAGCGCCTTGCGCACCTTGGCCTTGAGTGCCTCGGCCTTCTCGCGATAGGTCGCGATCTTGTCCAGCAGCGTCTCCAGGGCACCGGAGCGCTCGCCGGCCGCGACCAGGTTCACGAACAGCTCGTCGAAGAACACCGGCTCGGCCGCCAGGGCATCGGCCAGGGCGGTGCCGGACTCCACATCGGTCTTGATGCCCAGCAGCATGCTGCGCAGCGCCGGCTTGTCGCTGCCGCGGGCGACGATGTCGAAGCCCTGCACCAGCGGCACGCCAGCCGCCATCATCGTCGCCAACTGGCGGGTGAACAGGGCGATGTCCAGCGGCTTGATCTTGCTGCGCCCGCGCTTGAGCGCCCGCGTACTCTGCACCCGCACCTGGGTGGGCGTGATGCCCTGGCGGCGCAGCTGCGCCTTCACCACCATCTCGCTGGGCCCGCTCTGCCGGCCACGGACCACCTCGCCCCGCCGGTTCTTGCCTTCCCAGAGGAAGATCGACTGCTTTCCGATCGCCTGTGCCATCTGTCACCCCGGGGCGAAGCCCGCTATTCCACCGTCACCCGGTTGATCTCCTCCAGCGAGGTGAGGCCTTCGGCCACCTTGTTGAGGCCGGCCCGCCGTAGATCGATCACCCCTTCCGTGCGGGCCTGCGCCGCGATCTGCCGCGAATTGCCCTGTTCCATGATGATGCGGCCGATCTCCGCACTCACCGGCATCACCTGATACAGACCGACGCGGCCGCGGTAGCCGTTGGTGCAGCTGTTGCAGCCGACCGGCCCATAGGGCCGCACCTGGCGCGCCTCGGTCTCGGAGTAGCCCTCCTCGCGCAGGGCATCGGGGGGCACCTCGATCGGTTGCTTGCACTGGGAACACAGCCGCCGCGCCAGCCGCTGCGCGATGATCAGCGAGACCGACGAGGCGATGTTGAATGGCGCCACGCCCATGTTCAGCAGTCGCTCGAGCGTCTGCGGCGCGTCGTTGGTATGGAGCGTGGAGAGCACCATGTGGCCGGTCTGTGCCGCCTTGATGGCGATCTCGGCCGTCTCCAGATCCCGGATCTCGCCGACCATGATCACGTCCGGGTCCTGCCGCAGGAAGGCCCGCATCGCCGAGGCGAAGGTGAGCCCGACCCGGGGGTTCACGTTGACCTGATTGACGCCCGGCAGGTTGATTTCCGCCGGATCCTCGGCGGTCGAGATGTTGCGGTCGGCGGTGTTGAGGATCCCCAGGCCCGTGTAGAGCGTGACGGTCTTGCCGCTGCCGGTCGGGCCGGTCACCAGCACCATGCCCTGCGGGCGCGCGAGCGTGCCCAGATACAGGCTTTTGGCGGCGGGCTCGAAGCCCAGCGCATCCACGCCAAGCTGGGTCGTGCTCGGGTCGAGGATACGCATCACGATCTTCTCGCCGAACAGCGTCGGACAGGTGCTGACGCGGAAATCGATCGCCCGGTTCGCCGACAGCTTGAGCTTGATGCGCCCGTCCTGCGGCACGCGCCGCTCGGCGATGTCCAGCCGCGACATCACCTTGATGCGGGCCGCCAGCCGGGCACTCAGGTTGACCGGCGGCTTGGCGACCTCGTAGAGGATGCCGTCGAAGCGGCAGCGCACGCGGTAGATCTTCTCGTAGGGCTCGAAATGGATGTCCGAGGCGCCCTTGCGGATCGCGTCGAGCAGCACCTTGTTGATGAAGCGCACCACCGGCGCATCCTCGGCGCCGGCCTCGCCAGTGTCCGCTGCCGCCTCGGGCTCTTCCTCGGCGATGTCCAGATCCAGCTCGACATCGGCCAGCTCCTGCATGCTCGAGTCCATGGTCTCGAGCAGCTTGTCGATCGCCCGCAGCAGCTTGTCGTGCTCGACCAGGATGCCCTCGGTCACCTTGCCGGTGTGGAAGGTCACCTCGTCGAGCGCGGCGAGATTGGTCGGATCGGAGATCGCGACGAACAGGCGGTTGCCGCGTACCTTCAGTGGCAGCACCTGATGCTGGCGCACCAGCTTCTCGTCGACCACCTCGCGCGGCGACTGCGACAGATCGATGGCATCGAGGTCCAGCACCGGCACGCCGAATTCATCGGCGAGCAGGTTCGCCAGATCGCCCGGCCGCGCTGCCTTTTCCTCCACCAGCAAACCGACCAGCGAGAGCTTGCGCTCGCGGGCCTGCTGCTGCAGGGACTGTGCCTGCTCGGCGGCGAGCAGCTGCTCGGCCACCAGGCGCCGGCAGATGCCGTTCAGGCGGACGTCGGAGGCGGCGGGTGTAGCCATGCGAACCTGTGCGCGACGGACGAATGGGACGGCGCGGCAGGCGGCGCCGATGTTCGTCTATGTCGGCAGGGCGCGAGGTGCCTTCAGTCGGCCGGCGCGTGGGCGCCGAGGGGGTTTCAGGCGGAGCGGGCGCGGCGCCGGGGGCGGGCGCCGCTGCCGGCGCGGGAACGCTCCAGCCGGGCCTCGACGGCGGGCGGGCGCGGTGTGGCCGGCGGAAAGATCAGCGGCTCCAGCTCCACCAGTGCCTGCAGGTAGACGTGGCGCTTGAAGAAGATCACATCCTGCAGCGGCTGCCAGTAGGAGATCCAGCGCCAGGCGTCGAACTCGGGTCGGGCGTGGGCGTCCAGCCGCACGCGGCGCTCATCGCCCGTCAGCTCCAGCAGGAACCACACCTGCTTCTGGCCAATGCAGCGCGGCGAGGCGTGCTTGCGGATGAAGCGCTTGGGCAGGTGATAGTGCAACCAGCCCCGGGTGGCGCCGAGCACGCGCACATCCTCGGACCCCAGCCCGGTTTCCTCCGTCAGTTCGCGGTAGAGGGCGTCGATCGGGGCTTCGCCGTCGGCGATGCCGCCCTGCGGGAACTGCCACGAGCGCTGGCCGACGCGTCGGCCCCAGAAGACCTGGCGCTGCTGGTTGCAGAGGATGATGCCCACGTTGGGGCGAAAGCCGTCCGGGTCGATCACGAGGCGCGGCTGTCATGACGATATATGGCGGCTACCATAACGCACCGCGGCCGGCCTGGTGAAGCCGGCCCACCGCCGCCCACGCTCCGGAGAGACCTGTGCCGCTTGCCCTGTTCGACCTCGACAACACCCTCCTGGCCGGCGACAGCGACCAGCTCTGGGGCGCGTACCTGGCGGAGGTCGGCGCGGTCGACGGCGCGTGGTACCGGCAGGAGAATGCCCGCTACTACGCCGCCTACGAGGCTGGCACGCTCGACATCGAGGAGTTTCTCGCCTTCGCGCTCAGGCCCCTGGCCGAGCATCCGCCGGCGCGGCTGGCGGCCTGGCGGGCCGCCTTCATCGAGCGCGACATCCGGCCGCTGATCCTGCCGGCGGCCCGGGCGCTGATCGAACGGCACCGCACGCAGGGCGATCATCCCGTGATCGTCACCGCCACCAACCGCTTTGTCACCGAGCCGATCGCCGCCGCGCTGGAGGTTATCGATCTGATCGCGACGGAGCCGGAACAGCGTGACGGGCGCTACACCGGCCGGGTGGCGGGCGTGCCCTCGTTCCAGCACGGCAAGATCACCCGCCTGCGGCAGTGGTTGGGGGAGGATGACGCCGCGCTGGCGCAGGCGAGCTTCTACAGCGACTCGGCCAACGACCTGCCGCTGCTGCGCGCTGTCGGCCGGCCGGTGGCAGTGGACCCGGATCCGCGCCTGCGGGCCGCCGCCGAGGCCGCCGGCTGGCCGGTGATCTCGCTGCGCGACGGGTCGACCGGCCGCTAGCGGCGCGGGCTCAGCCGTCGAACAGGGCTGCCAGCACGGCCGGGCGAATGGCCGGCGCACTGGCCAGCATGCTGCGGGTCGACAGGCCGATCGGCTGCTGCTCGAGATCGGTCACCACGGCGCCGGCCTCGCGCAGGATCACGGTCAGCGCGGCGATGTCGAGGATGTTCAGGTCCGATTCGATCACCGCCTCGATCTTGCCCGCCGCCAGCAGGTGATAGTGATAAAAGTCGCCGTAGCCGCGGATGCGCCCGACCTGCGCCACCAGCCGGCCGTAGTCGGCCCAGCGCGCCGAACGCGCCAGGCTCTTCAGATTGCCGGCGGAGATGGCGGCATCGCCGAGCAGCGCGATCTCGCTGACGGCCAGCCGCTCGCCGTTCAGATAGCCGCCCTGGCCACGTTCGGCCCAGGCCATCTCGTCGAACAGCGGCGCGTTGGATACGCCGACGATCAGTTCACCCTGGTGCATCAGCGCGATCTGCGTGGAGAAGAACGGGTAGCGGCGCACGAAGCTCTTGGTGCCGTCGATCGGGTCGATCAGCCAGAGATATTCCGCGTCCATGTTCTCCTGGCCGCTCTCCTCGCCGAAGAAGCCGTGCCCCGGCCAGCGCTCGCGGATGGTGCGCTTGATGACTTCCTCCGCCTCCACGTCGGCCGCCGTCACCGGCGTCTCGTCGTGCTTGTAGCGCACGGCCACCTCGCCGTCGTAGTAGTGCCGGATCACCCGCTCGGCGGCGTGCGCGGCATCGATCGCGGTCTGCAGCAGCGGACCGGGCTTGGGCGGCTTGTCGGCCATGGCGACTCCTGAGGATGGGCAGCGGGCTGACATAATAGCGGCGCATGGGGAGATCGGGGTTGGTGCTGGGCGCGCTGCTGGCGGCGCTGACGGGGGCGTTGCTGCTGGCGGTCAGCGTGGGCAGCGTGGAACTTTCCGTGACTGAGGTGCTGGGCGCCCTGCGTGGCGGCGGCGAGCCGACGCACCGGCTGCTGATCTTCGAGCTGCGCCTGCCGCGCGCGCTGGTGGCGGTCGCCGTCGGCGGCCTGCTGGCGCTGGCCGGCACGCTGTTGCAGGTGCTGCTGCGCAATCCGCTGGCCGATCCCTACGTGCTCGGGGTGTCCGGTGGCGCGGCGGTCGCCGCGCTGGCGGCGCTGCTGGCCGGCCTGGCTGCCGCGCTCGTGCCGCTGGTCGCCTTCGCCGGCGCCCTCGTCTCCACCGTCCTGGTGTTCGGCCTCGCCCGCGGGCAGGGCGCCTGGGGTACGAGCCGGCTGCTGCTGACCGGCGTCGTGCTGGCCACCGGCTGGTCCGCCGTGGTCACCCTGCTGCTGGCGAGCGCGCCGCCCGGCGAGCTGCCCGGGATGCTCTACTGGCTGATGGGCGATCTGGCCGCCGCCCGTCGCCCGCTGCTGCCGCTGCTGGTGCTGGCCGGCTGTCTGCTGCTGAGCCTGCCGCTGGCGGCGCAACTGAACATCCTGGGGCGCGGCGAGCAGGTGGCGGCGGGTGTGGGCATCCGCGTCGGCCGCCTGCAGGCCGGAGTCTATCTGCTGTCCTCGCTGGCCACCGGCGTCGCGGTCGCCGCCGGCGGCAGCATCGGCTTCGTCGGGCTGGTGGTGCCGCACATGCTGCGGCTGATCGTCGGCAACGATCAGCGCGTGCTGTTGCCGGCCGCGGCTCTCGGCGGCGCGCTGCTGGTGCTGGTGGCGGACCTGGCGGCGCGTACGGTGGTCGCTCCGCAACAGTTGCCGGTGGGGGCGTTGACGGCGCTGCTCGGCGTGCCGGTGTTCTTCGTGCTGCTGCGGCGGCGCGGCTGATGCTGTCCCTGGACGCCCTGACGGTGCAGCTGCCGGATGGCCGGCGCACCCAGCCGCTGACGCTGACGATCGGCGCCGGCCAGAGCTGGGGCGTGCTCGGGCCGAACGGCGCCGGCAAGACGACGTTGCTGCATACGCTGGCCGGGCTGCGGGCACCGGCGGGCGGCGAGGTGCGGCTCGAGGGCCGCTCGCTTGCCGGCGCCCGCCGGCGCTGGATCGCGCGCCGGCTGGCATTGCTGCTGCAACACTACGAGGACAGCTTCCCGGCCAGCGTGCTGCAGAGCGTGCTGGTGGGGCGGCACCCGCACACCCATCCCTGGCGCGGCGAGCAGGCGGAAGACCGGCGCCTGGCGCGGGCGGCGCTGGCGCGCCTGGATCTGTCGGCGCTGGCGCCGCGCGCCGTCGGCTCGCTCTCCGGCGGCGAACGCCGGCGGGTGGCCATGG
Source organism: Pseudomonadota bacterium (assembly GCA_021767745.1). Taxonomy (GTDB): domain Bacteria; phylum Pseudomonadota; class Gammaproteobacteria; order UBA5335; family UBA5335; genus JAASSS01. The sequence continues at coordinate 4,589 of JAASSS010000053.1, read as the reverse complement.
CGGCGGTGCTGACGCAGCAACCGCAGCTCTACCTGCTCGATGAGCCCTTCGACCAACTCGACCCGGCGCATCAGCAGCAGGTGCATCGGGTGCTGGTCGAGGAGCGCGCTGCCGGCCGCGCCATCTGTCTGACGCTGCACGACCTCAACATGGCGGCCCGCTGCTGCAGCCATCTGCTGCTGCTGCATGCCGATGGGCGCGTGGAGGCCGGCCCGGCGCCCACGCTGCTCGACGCCGACCGGCTCGGCGCGCTGTTCGCCTGCCGCCTGCACGCGCATGCCACGCCGGGCGGCCTGTGCTTCACCCTCGCCTGAACCGGGTTGACAGGCCCAGGCGGCCGCGCGTAGCGTTCGCGCCCGTTCGCCAGGTGTCCCACACGGTGGGATGAAACGGGAAGCCGGTGCGCCTTCTTGGCAAGGCCGGCGCTGCCCCCGCAACGGTAGACGAGACGGACCGACCTCACGCCACTGTGCCGCGACGGCACGGGAAGGCGGTCGGTCCCGCCGGAGGATCCGGCGACTCGTGAGCCCGGAGACCGGCCTGACGACGTAACCCGGGGACTGCGGTGGGCGGTCCGGGCGTGACTTTCCGTTGCGTCTGGCTGTGCCTGCGTCCCCGTCTGCCGTCTTTACGGGCGCGGGGCGCGCCAGCACAAGGAAAGCTCACGATGACACGCCGATCCTCCCGGACGCCGCTGGCGGCCCTGACTCTCGCCTGCCTGATCGAACCGCTCGCTGCCGCCACCGGCCCGGTGCTCGCCACGGACGCCGACACGCTCGACCCCGTCGTGGTGACCGCCACGCGTACCGCCCGGACGGTGGACCAGACCCTGGCGGCGGTCACGCTGATCACCCGCGAGGACATCGAGCGGCTGCAGCCACGCACGCTGCCCGAGCTGCTGCGCGGCCTGCCGGGGCTGGATGTCGCTGGTAACGGCGCGTTCGGCAAGAACACCAGCTTCTTCCTGCGCGGCACGGACGATGATCAGCTGCTGGTGCTGGTCGACGGTATCCGCTGGGGTTCGGCGACCAGCGGCGGGGCGTCGCTGGAGCTGCTGCCGCCGGCGCAGATCGAGCGTATCGAGATCGTGCGCGGCCCGCGCACCAGCCTGTACGGCGCGGACGCCGCCGGCGGCGTGATCCAGATCTTCACGCGCGGCGGTGCCGGTGCGCTCGGGGGCGGGTCCGGTCTGCAGCCGAGCGCCGCCGTGGCTGCCGGTCGCTACGACACCCGTTCGGCCCGCGCCGGCCTCGCCGGCGGCAACGATCGCACGCAGTTCGGCGTGTACGCCTCGCAGTTCGAGACCGATGGCTATGACGTGCAGGAGAACGGCGTGCCGGCCGGTTTCGGCCTTTCGCCCGTGCAGCCGGACGAGGATGGGTACCGCAACAGCGCCGGCAGCGCACGTCTGGCGCATCGCTTCGCCGGCGGCACACTGCTCGAGGCGAGCGTGCTGCGCAGCGAGGGGGAGACCGAATACGACGGCGCCCCGGATGAGACCGAGTTCGTGCAGCAGGTGATCAGCGCCGGCCTGCTGGTGCCGGTCAGCGACGCCTGGGACGCCGCGTTGCGCGTCGGCGAGAGCCGTGACGAGAACGACAACTTCGCCGATCGCACCTTCTTCTCCACCTTCGACACCACCCAGCGCACGGCGAGTTGGCAGAACGTGGTCGCCCTGACGCCGGCACACCAGCTCACCCTCGGCGCCGACTGGCGGCGCGACGAGGTCGACAGCACCACCGCCTTCACCCGCGACAGCCGCGACAACTGGGCCCTGTTCGCCCAGGACGAGTTCAGCGCCGGCCCGCACCAGGTGATCGCGAGCCTGCGCCGGGATGACAACGAAGCCTTCGGCGTGGAGACCACCGGCAACCTCGGCTACGGCTATGCGATCGGCGAGCGGGCGAACCTCACCGCCAGCTACGGCACAGCCTTCGTCGCGCCGACCTTCAACGACCTGTTCTTCCCGGACGTCGGCTTCTTCGCCGGCAATCCCGACCTCGCGCCGGAGACGCTGCAGACGGCCGAGCTCGGCCTCGACGTGCTGACGCCGGCCGGGCGGCTGGCCGTACAGGGCTTTCGGACCGAGATCGACGACCTGATCGTCTTCGATGCCCTGCTCGGCAGCGTGTCGAACCTGGACGAGGCGGTGATCACCGGCGGCGAGGCCTCGCTGGAGACGGTGCGCGACGACTGGCGCCTGTTCGGCGCGGTGACGGTGCTCGACCCGGAGAATCGTCAGACCGGAGCGGTGCTGCCACGGCGGGCCAAGCAGTTCGCCCGCCTCGAACTCGACCGCCAGCTCGGATCCCTGGCGCTCGGCGGCAGCTGGATCGTGCAGGGCGAGCGCTACGATGACGTCGCCAACACCAACCGTCTGGGTGGCTACGGCCTGGTGAACCTGCGGGCCGCCTACGCGCTCGCGGACAACGTCAGTCTGCGGGCGACGCTCGACAACCTGCTGGACCAGGATTACCAGACCATCGCGACCTACCGCCAGCCGGGCCGCGCCCTGTTCGTCACACTGGCACTGGACACGCCGTAGTCACGGCAGGAGGTGGTCATGGGACACCGGCTCTCGAAGATCTACACCCGCACCGGGGATGATGGCTCCACCGGGCTCGGCGACGGCTCGCGCACTGCCAAGGACGGGGCCCGGGTGGAGGCCTTCGGCTGCGTGGACGAGCTCAACAGCCTGATCGGCGTGCTGCTGGCGCATGACCTCGGCGCCCCGGTCGCGGACTGGCTGGTCGAGATCCAGCACGATCTGTTCGATATCGGCGGCGAGTTGTGCATTCCCGGCCGCGAGGCGCTGGCGCCAGCGCGGGTCGATGAGCTCGAACGGTGGCTGGATCGGCTGAACGCCGAGCTGGCGCCGCTGAAGGAGTTCATCCTGCCCGGCGGCACGCCGGCGGCGGCGGCGGCGCATCTGGCGCGCACCGTCTGCCGCCGGGCCGAGCGGCGCACCGTCACGCTGCACCGCAGCGAGCCGGTCAACCCCGCCACGCTGCGCTATCTGAACCGCCTGTCGGACCTGCTGTTCGTGATCGCACGCACCGCGAATCGCCTGGCCGGCCAGCCCGACACGCTCTGGCGTCACGATCGACACTGACGCCGGCAGCGGCTCGATGAAGGGCGCCCTGCGGCGCGTCCTGCTGGCCATGGCGCTGTGCCTCGTGCTGCTGGGCCGCGGCGCGGCGGCCGCGCCGGTGCACGTGTTCGCGGTCGTCTCCGAACGCGCCGCACCGGCGCTGGCGGCCGGCGCGGCCAGTCTCGCAGCGCAGGCACCGCAGGTCCGGGTGCAGGCTCGCACGCCGGCGCAGCTGCGCGATCTCTCGCCCGCTGCCCTGCAGGCGGCACTGGCGCAGGCGGACGCGGTGATCATCGCCGGAATCTACGGCGAGCCGGCCGCTCCCCTGGCCGGCGCGCTGCAGGCCAGCGTACCGGCGGACGGCCGGCGCAGCGTCTGGCCGATCCGCAGTGACGGTGCGCTGCTGTCGTTGGCTGCGGCGCCGGCCGGGCGGCCCGGCTGGTCGAGCGCCGTCCCCGCACAGGCTGCCGATCTCGCCCGGGCGTTGAATGCCGGTGACGACCCGGCCATCGCCGCCCTGCACGAGCGCCAACCCACCCTGTCGCCCTGGATCACGGCCAATCGGTACTGGCAGGGGCGGGATGCCGCCAACATGGCCGGCCTGCTGGCGCTGGTGGCCCAGCAGGCCGGCGCCGCGCTGCGCGTCCCGGCGCCGGTGACGGTGCCGGCCTTGCGGTTCGAGACGCCGGCCGCTGGCACGGGCCCGGTGGTGGCGCTGCTGGACCTGGAGGCCAGTCCACATGCGGCGCTGCATGCGGCGCTGTGCGAGGCGCTCGCCGCCCGCGAGCTCACCTGCCTGCCGATCAGTGCCCGCTGGGGTCCAGCGACCACGCAGGCGCTGGAGCGGCTCGAGCGCCGCTATGGCGAGCGCCTTGCCGGCATCATCAGCCTGCAGAGCTTCGTGCTGGGTGGCAGCCAGAGCCGTGGCCGGGCCGAGGCCGCGCTGGCTGCGCTGGATGTGCCGGTCATGAGCGGCATCGTGCTCGGCGAGCAGAGCGTGGCCGAGTGGCAGCTGGATGTGGCGGGTCTGCCGGCGGCCTCGGTCTATCATCGCCTGGCGATGCCGGAGGTGCAGGGCCTGAGCCAGCCGCTGGTGCTGGCCGGCGCCGGTGCCACGCGGGAGGATGCGCGCACCGGCCTGAGCTGGCGGGAGATCGAGCCGATCGGACCGCAGCTCGCGCTGGCCGCCGGTCGCCTCGCGCGCTGGCAGCGGCTGGCCCGGCTGCCAAACGCGGACAAGCGGGTGGCGATCGTCTACTACAACCATCCGCCCGGCCGGCACAACATCGGCGCGGACAACCTCGACGTGCCCGCCAGCCTGTGGACGCTGCTGCACGCGCTGCGCCGTGCCGGCTATACCACCGGACCGCTGCCGCCCGACCCGGCGGCGCTGCTGGCGGCGCTCCAGACCCGCGGCGTCAACCTGCCGGAGGACCACGCCGCGCTGCGTGAACTGGCGCGCCGGGTCCCGCGTCTGCCGACCACCGCCTACGCCGAT
>JAASSS010000052.1 GCA_021767745.1 Pseudomonadota bacterium | reverse complement strand
TCCAGAAGCTTGAGCCCCTGCTCCAGCGTCTGCGCGAAGCGCTCCTCCTCCTGCAACAGCACCTGCTCGATGCGCGCCTGCGCCGCGGCGAGCTCCGGGTAGGCCTCGCCCATCTCGGCGACCAGCGGCGCAACCATGCGGTGGAAGAAGGTGCCCTGCACGCCGAGCTGATGCCCGTGCCGGGCCGCGCGACGGATGATGCGCCGCAGCACGTAGCCGCGCCCCTCGTTGCCGGGCAGGACACCGTCGGCGATCAGGAAAGCGCTGGCCCGGATGTGGTCGGCGATCACCCGCAGCGAGGGCGCATCGTGTCGGGCGCTGCCGGCGATCGCGGCCATGGCTTCGATCAGCCGCTGGAACAGGTCGATGTCGTAGTTGCTGTGCACGCCCTGCATCACGGCGGCCAGGCGCTCGAGCCCCATGCCGGTATCCACCGACGGCCGCGGCAGCGCCGTCAGGGTGCCGTCTGCGGCGCGATCGTACTGCATGAACACGAGGTTCCAGATCTCGACGTAGCGATCGCCGTCCTCGTCGGGCGAGCCGGGCGGGCCGCCGGCCACCTGCGGCCCGTGGTCGTAGAAGATCTCCGAGCACGGCCCGCACGGGCCGGTGTCGCCCATCGACCAGAAGTTGTCGCGGGCACCGATGCGCGCGAAGCGCGCCGGATCGACGCCGATCTCCTCCAGCCAGATCGCGGCGGCCTGCTCGTCCTGCTCGTAGACGGTGACCCACAGCCGCTCCGGCGGCAGGCGCAGCACCTCGGTGAGGTACTGCCAGGCGTAGCCGATGGCCTCGCGCTTGAAGTAGTCGCCGAAACTGAAGTTGCCGAGCATCTCGAAGAACGTGTGATGCCGCGCGGTGTAGCCGACGTTCTCCAGGTCATTGTGCTTGCCACCTGCCCGCACGCAGCGCTGGGCACTGGCGGCGCGCACGTACGGGCGGCGCTCGCGCCCCAGAAACACGTCCTTGAAGGGCACCATGCCGGCATTGGTGAACAGCAGCGTCGGGTCGCTGGCCGGCACGAGCGAGGCGGAGGGCACCGGCGTGTGACCGTGACTGGCGAAGAAGTCGAGAAAGCTGCGACGCAGCGCCGCGCTGCTGCGCGGCGGGTGCGGGGAGTCGTCCATCCGGTCGTGCCCTGTACGAGGCGGCATCGGCGCAGCCGACTCCGCGTCAGTGGTTGTCATGCCCGCCGCGCCCGGGTTGGGGCAGCGCGGCGCGGATCTGCGCTTCGCTGAAGCCGCGGCGCTGCAGGTAGCGGGCCTGCTGCGCCCATTGCGCGTAGTCTTCGGGCGCCTGATCGCCGAAACGCCGGCGCCGGGCCCGCTCGAGCAGATCCTGCCAGTCCGCCACGGCGGCCAGGGCCGTGTCGATCAGTTCCGGGGCGACGCCCCGCCCGGCCAGCCGGGCGCGCAGCCGCAGCGGCCCATCACCCTGACGCGTGCGGGCGGCGACGGTGGCCTCGGCGAAGCGGGTCTCGCTGAGCCAGCCCTCCTGCGTCAGGGCATCGAGCAGCGCCTCGAGCGCCTCGGCGTCCAGCGCCTCGTCATCCCGGGTCGGTCGACGCAGCCGCTGACGCAGCTCGGCGCGGCTGTATTCGCGCCGGCTCAGCAGTCGCAGCGCCCGCTCGCGCGCCCGCTCAGCCGCGGTCGGCGGCGCCGGCATCGGCGGTCGCGGCAGCGTCGGGGGCGCGGCGACCCGGCAGCAGGCGCTGGCGCAGCGTGCGATCGAGCGTGTCGGCGATCTCCGCATGCTCGCGCAGGAACTGGCGGACATTGTCCTTGCCCTGCCCGATTCGCGTGCCATCGTAGCTGTACCAGGCGCCGGATTTCTCCACCAGACCCTCGCGCACGCCGAGGTCGATCAGCTCGCCCTCGCGCGAGACCCCCTCGCCGTAGAGGATCTCGAACTCCGCCTGCTTGAAGGGCGGGGCGATCTTGTTCTTGACCACCTTGACGCGGGTCTCATTGCCGATCACCTCATCGCCGCGCTTGATCGCTCCGATCCGGCGGATGTCCAGGCGCACCGAGGAATAGAACTTCAGCGCATTGCCGCCGGTGGTCGTCTCGGGGTTGCCGAACATCACGCCGATCTTCATGCGGATCTGGTTGATGAACACGACCAGGCAGTTGGAGCGCTTGATGTTGCCGGTCAGCTTGCGCAGCGCCTGCGACATGAGCCGCGCCTGCAGGCCGACGTGCGAGTCGCCCATCTCGCCCTCGATCTCGGCCCGCGGCGTCAGGGCGGCGACCGAGTCCACCACGACCACGTCCACCGCGCCGGAGCGCACGAGCATGTCCGTGATCTCCAGCGCCTGCTCGCCGGTATCGGGCTGGGAGATCAGCAGCTCATCGAGGTTCACGCCGAGCTTGGCGGCATAGTCCGGGTCGAGCGCGTGCTCGGCGTCGACGAAGGCCGCGGTGCCGCCCACCTTCTGCGCCTGCGCCACCGTCTGCAGCATCATCGTCGTCTTGCCGGAGGACTCCGGCCCGTAGATCTCCACGATGCGCCCGCGCGGCAGACCGCCGACGCCCAGGGCGAGGTCCAGCCCCAGCGAGCCGGTGGAGATCGCCGCCACGTCCACGGCCTCGCGATCGCCCAGGCGCATCACCGAGCCCTTGCCGAACTGCTTGTCGATCTGTCCCAGCGCGGCGGCCAGGGCCTTCTTGCGATTGTCGTCCATCGTCTACCTGCTGCTTCGCGCCCCGGCGGGCGCCTGCGTGTCGTTGTTGTCCGTCTGCCTCAGCGCCCGGCGGCGGGCTGCCCGCCGGCGAGCGGGATCAACCCCTCCAGCGCCGCGCGCACGCTCGCCGCGCGCACCTGCGCGCGCTCACCCTCGAAAAGGTAGCACCGGGATGCGGGGGTACGCGACCGGGCCGCCCAGGCGATCCAGACCGTGCCCACGGGCTTGTCTGGCGTACCGCCCTCCGGCCCGGCGATACCGGTGATGGCCACTGCGAGGTCAGCCGCGCCGTTGTGCAGGGCGCCGCTGGCCATCTGCCGCGCCACCGGCTCGCTGACCGCGCCGCAGCGCGCCAGCATCGTGGCCGGCACGCCCAGCAGCGCGGTCTTGGCCGCATTGCTGTAGGTGACCAGACCCCGATCGAACCAGGCCGAGCTGCCGGGCAACGCCGTAAGCGCGGCGGCGAGCAGACCGCCGGTACAGGATTCCGCCACCACCAGACGCAGGTGCCGGGCGCGCAGCTCGTCCGCCAGGCGCTGCACCAGCGGCTCGACTGTCTCGCACGTTGCCATCGACGATCCTGCCTGCCACGCCGGCAGTTGCGCCGGCAGCCAACGGTGCCTAGTTTGAGCCGCCCCGGTCCGCTGTCCGACGCCCCTGCGCCGGCAGGCCACCGACCGCCGCCGACGAACCTCGCATGACCCGCGACGCACCCGAGATCGACCCCGCGCACACGCCGATGATCCGTCAGTACCTGCGGCTCAAGGCCGAGCAGCCCGACCGGCTCCTATTCTATCGGATGGGGGACTTCTACGAGCTGTTCTACGAGGACGCCCGCCGTGTCGCCGGCCTGCTGGACATCACCCTGACCACCCGCGGCGAATCCGCCGGCGCACCGATCCCGATGGCCGGCGTGCCAGTGCATGCGGCCGAGAGTTACCTGGCCCGCCTGCTGCGGCTCGGCGAATCGGTCGCGATCTGCGAGCAAGTCGGCGCCGCGACGGCGCGGGCGCCGATGGAACGCGCGGTGGTGCGCATCCTCACGCCCGGCACGGTCACCGACGAGGCCCTGCTGGAGTCGCGACGCGAGGCGTTGCTGCTGGCGATGGCGCCGGCGCCGGACGGCGCGGCCTACACGCTTGCCTGGCTGGACCTCGCCGGCGGCCGACTGCACGTGATGGGCCCGCTGCCGGCGGCGGACCTTGCGCCCGAGCTCGAGCGCCTGCAGCCGGCCGAGGTGCTGCTCGACGAGCGCACCTCGCCCCCGCCGGCGCTGGCCGCGCAGCCCCAGCTCGTGCGCCGGCCGCCATGGGAGTTCGACGCCCTCAGCAATCACCGGCTGCTGTGCGAGCAGTTCGGCACCCGCGACCTATGCGGCTTCGGCATCGACGGCCCCGATGCCGCCAGCGCCGCCGCCGGCGCGCTGCTGCGCTACGTCGCCCTCACCGGGCAGGAGGCACCGACCCATATACGCGGCCTGCGTCGCGAGCATTCGCAGGACTATCTGCAGCTCGATGGCGTCACCCGCCGCAACCTCGAGCTCGATACGCCCCTGCGCGGCGCCGATCACTCGCTGATCCGGCTGCTCGATCGCACCCGCACGCCGATGGGCGCCCGGATGCTGCGGCGCTGGCTCGGCCAGCCGCTGCGGGATCAGGACGCTCTGCGGGCCCGGCATGCCGCGCTGGCGGCACTGCAGCAGCAATCCCAGTATCTGCAGCTGGCCGAAGCGTTGGCGCCCATCGGCGATCTCGAGCGCGTGCTCGGGCGGATCGCGCTGCGCAGCGCGCGCCCGCGTGATCTGTCCGCGCTGCGCCAGGCACTTGCCGCGCTGGCGCCGGTGCGCCGGGTGCTGGCGGCGCCGGCCGCCGCGCTACTCGAGGCCCTGGCGGCGCGGCTGGTCGAGCAGCCGGCGCTGGCGGCCACACTTGGCACGGCACTGGTGGCAGCGCCCCCGCTGACGCTGAAGGATGGCGGCGTCATCGCCGACGGCTACGACGCCGAGCTCGATGCCGAGCGGGCGCTGGGTGTGGACCAGGGCGAGTTCCTCGACGCGCTGGCCGCGAGGGAGCAGGTCGCCAGCGGCATCGCCAGTCTCAGGGCCGGTTACAACCGGGTGCACGGGTTCTATCTCGAGGTGCCGCGTCAGCACAGCGCGCGGGTGCCGGCCCACTACAGCCGCCGGCAGACGCTCAAGCACACCGAGCGCTACATCACCGAGGAGCTCAAGCAGTACGAGGACCGCATCCTCGGGGCCCGCGAACGGGCGCTGATCCGGGAGAAGGTGCTGTTCGACGCGCTGGTGGAGGCGGCCGCCGAGGCCCTGCCCGCGCTGCAGGACACCGCCGAGGCGCTGGCCTGCCTCGACGTGCTCGGCTGCCTGGCCGAACGGGCGGTGACGCTGGACTGGCACCCGCCGGTGCTGGCGCCGACGCCGGGCATCGAGATCGAGGCCGGCCGGCATCCGGTGGTCGAGGCGGTGCTGGAGGCGGGCTTCATCGCCAACGACCTGTGTCTGGACGGGCGCCAGCGCCTGCTGGTGATTACCGGCCCGAACATGGGCGGCAAGAGCACCTACATGCGCCAGAACGCGCTGATCGTGCTGCTCGCCCACATCGGCAGCTTCGTGCCGGCCACCGCGGCGCGCATCGGCCCGGTCGATCGCATCTTCACGCGCATCGGCGCGGCGGACGACCTCGCTGCCGGCCACTCGACCTTCATGGTGGAGATGATCGAGACCGCGCAGATCCTGCACCACGCCGGCCCGCAGAGCCTGGTGATCATGGACGAGATCGGCCGCGGCACCAGCACCTACGACGGCCTGTCGCTCGCCTGGGCCTGCGCCGAACACCTGCAGCAGCTCGGCGCGATGACGCTGTTCGCCACGCACTACTTCGAGCTGACCGCGCTCGCCCAGCAGCTGGAGGGCGTCGCCAACGTGCACCTGCAAGTCGCCGAGACCGCCGAATCGCTGGTGCTGCTGCACGCCGTGCGCCCCGGGCCGGCCGACCGCAGCTACGGTCTGCACGTGGCGGCGCTCGCCGGCCTGCCAGCGCCGGTGCTGGCCCGTGCCCGCGAGCGGCTGGCGGCGCTGGAGCGCGAGCCGGGCGCGCTGGCAACGCCGACGGCCGGCCGGGCGGCGGCGCAGCTCGAGCTGTTCGCCGCCCGGCCGCATCCGGTGCTGGCCCGGTTGCGCGAGTGCGAGCCGGATGCGCTGACGCCCCGCCAGGCGCTCGAGCTGCTCTACGAGCTGCGTGCGGCGCTGACCGGGAAAGCGCCGGACGCTTGAGCACGTCATCGGCCCGCGCTAGTCTTGTGGGTTAGCCTCGAGAGCCAGTCGATGGACGCCTGCTATACCCTCAAGATCCTCAGCGAGTTCGCCTCCGCCCATACGCTGCGCGGCTATCCCGGGGCGTGCCAGCGGATGCACGGGCACAACTGGAAGGTCGAGGTCGAGGTGCAGGCCAGCGAGCTCGACGAGCTCGGCATGGCGGTCGACTTCAAGCGGATCAAGCAGGCCGCGCGCGAGATCGCCGCGCAGCTCGATCATCGCTACCTGAACGACATCCCGCCATTCGATACGCGCAACCCGACCGCCGAGAACATCGCCGCGTACTTCTACGCCGAGCTCACCGAGCGGCTGAACGCGCCGGGGCTCGCGGTGCATGCCGTCACCCTGTGGGAGACCGACCGGGCCTGCGTGCGTTACGAACGCCGCTGAGGCCATGCGGCGCGTGGACTTGCCGCGCACCAAGCCGGACAATGACGGTCCACATTAGCGAACAGGCCCACCGGCACCGCCCGCAGGCAGCGTCCGCGGCGGCAACCGGCGCGGGCGCGGGCCGTGCCAGCCGGACACGGCGCCAGGACGAGGAAGCCAGATGAGTCAGATGCGCGAACCGGCCGCTGTTCACAGCGAGATCGCCGACGTCCAGGGCAGCGCAGACGCGCGCCGCATCCCGATCGACCGGGTCGGCATCAAGGACATCCGCCATCCGCTGCAGGTGCGCGACCGCGCCGCCAGCGCCGTGCCGACCGTGGCGACATTCGACATGTACGTCAGCCTGCCCCACCACCAGAAGGGCACGCACATGTCGCGCTTCGTCGCGATCCTGGCCGAGCGTCAGGACGTGGAGCTGGCGGTGAGCGACCTGGCGCCGCTGGCGGAGATGATGATCGACCGCCTCGAGGCCGAGCGCGGCTATCTCACCATCCGCTTCCCCTACTACCGCCGCAAGGCCGCGCCGGTGTCGGGGGTGGAAAGCCTGATGGATTACGAGGTGACGCTACGGGCCGAATCGGTAGAGGGCGGCATCGAGACCTTCATCAAGGTGCAGGTGCCGGTCACCAGCCTGTGCCCCTGCTCGAAGGAGATCTCGCGCTATGGGGCGCACAACCAGCGTTCGCACCTCACGATCGAGGTCGGCTGCGCCGGCGACATCTGGATCGAGGAGCTGATCGAGCTGGCCGAGGCCGAGGCCTCCTCCGAACTCTACGGCCTGCTGAAGCGGCCCGACGAGAAGTTCGTCACCGAGCGCGCCTACGACAACCCGAAGTTCGTCGAGGATGCGGTGCGCGATGTCGCCGCCCGCCTGGACGCCGAACCGCGGGTGCTGGGCTATGTGGTGGAATCGGAGAACTTCGAGTCCATCCACAACCACTCGGCCTACGCCCGCATCGCGCGGGACAAGACCTCGGCCGGCTGACCCGCCCCCGCGGCGCCGGCTACGGCGTCAGCCACACCAGACCGGCGAGCAGCAGGGCGGCGGCGTAGACCGCCGCCAGCATGTCATCGACCATGGTGCCGAGCCCGCCGCCGATGCGCCGGTCGGCCAGGCTCACCGGCCAGGGCTTGGCGATGTCGCAAACCCGGAAGGCGACGAAGGCCCACAGCGCCAGCCCCCAGCCCGGCTCCCAGCCTAGATGCAGTGCCGGCAGCGCCGTCAGCAGATAGCCGACCAGTTCATCCCAGACCACGGCCGGATGATCGTGGAAGCCCAGCCGGCGCTCCGCCTGGGCACAGGCCCACCAGCCGAGCACGAACGCCGCGGTCAGCACCGCGTAGTAGACCGGCAGCCCCAGCGGCGCCAGCACCAGCAGCACCGGCACGGACACGGCGGTCCCGGCGGTCCCCGGCGCCCGCCGCGCCAGGCCGGCGCCGCCGAGCGTGGCGATGAACAGCGCCGGCTGACGCAGCACGCGTGCCGGCGGCGGATGGCCGATCACGTGCGGCTGGCGCGCGGTGCGCTTGCCCGATGCCGACTGCCGACCCACGCCCCTGCTCAGCCGAAGTGGCGGTAGCCGACCTGCGGACGCGGCGCGTGCAGGCCGCCGTCCGCCGCCTGCAGCCGGATGCCGGGCTCGGCGACGATACGCCCGATCGGCGTCAGGCCGAGGAACTCGCTGGCGGCCACCGCCCGCTGCGCCGCGGCCAGAGCCGCCGGCGGCACCGTCACGCACAGCTCATAGTCATCGCCGCCGTAGAGGGCGGCCTCGAGCACGTCCAGGCCCGCAGCGCCGGCGGTGGCCCGGGCGGCAGCGGACAGCGGCAGCTGGGCCTGCTCGATGATCGCGCCCACGCCGCTGGCGCGGCAGATGTGGCCGAGATCGGCGATCAGGCCGTCGGACACATCGATGCCGGCGCTCGCCAGCGGCCGCAGCGCCACGCCAGCGCCAAGGCGCGGCCACGGCTGCTGCAGGCGTTGCTGCAGGAAGGCGGCATCGGCATCGGCCGGTGTCTTCGCGCCGCCGAGTGAACATGCCAGGGCCAGCGCCGCATCGCCGAGCGTGCCGGTAACGCAGACTAGATCGCCGACGTTCGCGCCCTCGCGGCGCAGCGCCCCGGCCGCTGCCGGCAGCAGGCCCAGTGCCTGCACACACAGACTCAGCGGCCCTTGCGTCAGGTCGCCGCCGATCAGCGCGACGCCGGCCGCATCGGCCAGAGCGTAGAAGCCCTCGGCAAAGTCGGCGAGCCAGTCCTCCGGCGCCGGCGCCGGCAGCGTCAGCGCCAGGCTCACCCAGGCCGGCGCGGCCCCCATCGCGGCCAGGTCGCTGAGGTTCACCGCCAGCGCCTTGTGGCCGACCGCCGCGGCCGGCGCTTCCGCCTCGAAGTGCACGCCGGCGACCAACATGTCGGTGGTGACGACCAGCAGGCTGTCGGCGGGCACCGCGACCAGCGCGGCGTCGTCGCCACCGGCCAGGAGCACGTCCGACCGGCCGGCCGGCCGGCGCAGATGGCGCTCGATCAGGCTGAATTCGTCGCTCATCGTCCCGCCCGCCGCGCCGGCCTCACTGCCGCTCGCGTCGCGGCAGATCCTTGAATTCCGCCGGCCGCAGCGTACGTGCGACCGGCTCAAGCACGCCGTTGATGTAGGCGTGGCTCTTCTGTGCGCCGTACTGCTTGGCCAGCTCGATGTACTCGTTGAGCACGACCAGCGCCGGCACGGCCGGCTGCCGCAGCAGCTCCTCCACCCCGAGCAGCAACAGGGCGTGCTCGAGCGGATCGACCTGCGTGGCCGGCCGATCCAGATGCGGCTCGAGCTGCGCGTCGAGCGCCGCCGGATCCCGCACCACGCCCTGCACCAGCTCGGCGAACAGCGAGCGGTCGGCACCGTCCATGTCCGACTGGGCGTCGTATTCGGCGATCAGCTCCGCCGCCGGCTGCGGATTGAGCTGCCACTGGTAGATCGCCTGCATGGCCAGCCGCCGGGCGCGTGAGCGCCGCGAACCCCGCGGCCGGCGCGGCTGGCCTGGCTGCGGCTGGTCTGGCTGCCGACCCGCCGCCATCACTGCGCCAGCTGGCGCATCAGATCGACCATTTCCAGCGCGGAGACGGCGGCCTCGAAGCCTTTGTTGCCGGCCTTCGTGCCCGCCCGCTCGATCGCCTGCTCGATGGTGTCGGTGGTCAGCACGCCGAGGATCACCGGCTTGCCGCTGCGCTCGGCGACCTGCGCCAGTCCGCGCACACAGCTGCCGGCGACGTAGTCGAAGTGCGGCGTGGAGCCGCGGATTACCGCGCCGAGCGCGATCACCGCATCGACATCCGCCCGCTGCACGAGGCCGGCGGCGGCCACCGGCATCTCGAACGCGCCCGGCACCCGCACGAGCGAGACGTTCGCGGCCGGCACTCCGTGGCGGCGCAGCGCGTCCTCGGCGCCTCCGATCAGGGCGTTGACGATGAAGTCGTTGAACCGCGCTGCCAGCAGGGCGATGCGCGCCTGTCCCTTGCCGTCGAACCGCCCCTCGATGCAGCGGCCGATCCCCTCGCTGGCCGTCATGGGCGGCTCCTCGTGTACCGGTACATGGTGTCTCCCTCAGTCGTCGATGTAGTCGACGATCTCCAGACCGAAGCCGGACAGTCCCTGCAGCCGTCGCGGCGCGCTGAGCACCCGCATCTGCCGCACGCCCAGCGATTTCAGGATCTGCGCGCCGGTGCCATAGGTGCGCAGCACGCCGCTCGCCTGGCCGCCGGCGACACCGCCCTGCCCCGCTTCCAGCGCGCGGATCTGCTCGAACAGCGCGTGCGCGGGCTCGGGCTGGCGCAGGATCAGCAGCACGCCGCTGCCCTCCCGGGCGATGCGCGCCATGGCGGCATCGAGCGGCCAGCCTGCCCGCGCCTCCTCCACGGTGAGCAGATCGGCCAGCGTGTGCTGCACGTGGACCCGCACCGGCACCGGCCGGTTGCCGTCGATGGTGCCGTACACCAGCGCCAGGTGCACCGTGCGGTGCAGCAGATCCTCGAAGGCGATCAACTGGAACGGCCCATGTGGCGTGTGCACGGGCGCCTGCGGCCCGCGTGCGACGGTGGTCTCGTGCGCCAGCCGATAGCGGATCAGGTC
Organism: Pseudomonadota bacterium; assembly: GCA_021767745.1. Classification (GTDB taxonomy): domain Bacteria; phylum Pseudomonadota; class Gammaproteobacteria; order UBA5335; family UBA5335; genus JAASSS01. The sequence goes on along the minus strand of JAASSS010000052.1, from coordinate 2,039 downwards.
CGCCACGGTGCCGATCTTCAGCCCGTGCTCCCGGGCGAACTGCTCCAGCTCGGGCCGGCGCGCCATGGTGCCGTCCTCGTTCAGGATCTCGACGATGACCGCGGCCGGTTCCAGCCCCGCCAGCCGCGCGAGGTCGCAACCCGCCTCGGTATGGCCGGCCCGTGCCAGCACGCCGCCGGACTGCGCCATCAGCGGGAAGATGTGGCCGGGCGAGACCAGATCCTCCGGCACCGCACTGGCCCGCACGGCCGCCTGCACGGTGCGCGCCCGGTCGGCGGCGGAGATGCCGGTGGTGACGCCGGTGGCGGCCTCGATCGAGACGGTGAAGTTCGTGGTGTGCTTCTCGTCCGTGTCGCTGACCATCAACGGCAGCCGCAGCTGGCGGCAGCGCTGCGGCGTGAGCGTCAGGCAGATCAGGCCGCGCCCGTAGCGGGCCATGAAGTTGATGTCCTCGGCCTGGGTGTGCACCGCGGCCATTACCAGATCGCCCTCGTTCTCCCGGTCCTCATCGTCCATGACGACCACCATCCGCCCACGGCGGATGTCGTCGATGATGTCCTCGATCGGGTCGAGACCCTCGCCGCACTCTGTGCTCATGTCAGTCCTGCGTTGCGCCGAAGCCGGCACGGGCCAGCGCGGCGGCATCGAGCCCGGCCGGCCGGCGCCCCTGCAGCAGCGCCTCCAGATAGCGGGCGATCACGTCCACCTCCAGGTTCACCGGCTGCCCGGGCCGATAGCCGCCGAGCGTGGTATGGGTTGCCGTGTGCGGCACGATGTTGACGTCGAAGCCGTCGGCGACCACCGCGTTCACCGTCAGGCTCACGCCGTCGACGCACACCGACCCCTTGGCTGCGAGATAGCGGCGCAGCGCGCTCGGCACCTCGATTGCCAGTCGCCACGAGCGCGCGTCCTCACGCACCTCACGCAGCCGGCCGACGCCATCGACATGCCCGGTCACCAGATGCCCGCCGAGTCGGTCGCCCAGGCGCAGCGCCGGCTCGAGGTTCACCGGCGCGCCGGGCGCAAGCGTGCCGAGCGTGGTGTGGGCAAGCGTCTCGCGCGAGACGTCGGCGGCAAAGGCATCGCCGGCGAGCTCGACGGCGGTCAGGCAGGCGCCGTTGACGCTGAGACTGTCGCCCAGCCGCACGCCCTCGCCGGCGGCGCCCAGACCGTCGATCCACAACCGCACATCGCCGCCCCGCGGCTGGCGCTCGCGCAGCCGGCCGACCGCCTGAATCAGCCCGGTGAACATGGCCCTAGCCCGCCTCGACGAGCGGCCGCGCCGTGAGGCGCCAGTCCGGCCCGACCGCGCGGATCTCCTCGATCTGCAGCGGCAGACGCTGGTCCATGCGTGCGATGCCGGGCAGGGTGAACAGGCCACGGCCGGTATCGCCAAGCAGGTGCGGCGCGAGGTAGAGCACCAGCTCATCGACCAGGCCGGCCTGCAGCAGCGCCCCGGCCAGCACCGGGCCGGCCTCGACCAGGACGTCGTTGATCTCTGCCTCGCCCAGCGCCTGCAGCAGCGCCGCCAGCTCGATGCCGCCCGCCGGCGCCGGCAGCGCCAGCTGCCGCACGCCCTGCGGCGCGGCCGGCGCGACGGCCCCGGTGACCCACCAGGCCGCGCCCGGGCCGGCGAACACGCGCGCTCCCGGCGCGCAGCGGGCCCGTGCATCGAGCACCACGCGCAGCGGCTGGCGCCAGTCCAGCTCGCCGCCGGCCGGATCCTGCAGCCGCGCCGGCGGCAGGCGCACCGTCAGCGCCGGGTCGTCCGCCAGCACGGTGCCGCTGCCGGTCATGATCGCGCCGGCCGCGGCCCGCAGCCGGTGGACATCCTCGCGCGCCGCCGGCGAGGTCAGCCACTTGCTCTCGCCGCTCGCCAGCGCCGTGCGTCCGTCGAGGCTCGCCGCGAGCTTCACCGTCACCTGCGGGCGGCCCTGCGTCATCCGGCGCACGAAGCCGGCATTCAGCGCCCGCGCCTGCGTCTCGCCGATGCCGTTGGTGACCGCCACACCCGCCGCCCGCAACTGGGCGAAGCCGCG
>JAASSS010000051.1 GCA_021767745.1 Pseudomonadota bacterium | reverse complement strand
TCCCGTATGCGCGGCCAGATCGACACTTCCCGCGCTTCGACCTTCTGCACCACCAGCGGCGCATCCGGCGCCACCGCGCGCACGCGGGTGGAGCTGCGGGCCGGGCGGGACGGCGAGTTTGCCGCCTGCTGCCGCACCGGCGCTGGCCGAGTCGCGGGTGGCGGGGGCTGGGCCGCTGGCGGCGAGTCGACTTCCGTTTCCACGGCGACCGGCCCCATGCCGGGTTCCAGCGTGGCGCAACCTGACATCAAGGCCAGCAAGCCGGTCATGACGAGGCCGGAAGCCCGCCATCGAGCGCTGCTCGGTGTCATCTGTGTCCCCGTTGTTCTGCTTATATCCTTGGCTGACTGCATTCGGTGCGTCAGCCGAAATCGTCTTTCCAGGCACGCAGCGCCGCGAACACCTCAGCCGGTGCGTCCAACGCTGTCTCCGCCCGGGCCTCGGCCGCGGCAGTCACCGCAGGCTCGTCCCAGCGCAGGAACGGGTTGGTCGCCCGCTCCACGTCAATGGAAGTCGGCAGCGTTGGCCGACCCTGTTGTCGCTGCCGCTGTGCCTCGTGCTGCCGTTGCGCGAGCGCCAGGTTCTCCGGCTCCACGGTCTGCGCGAAGACGATGTTGGCCAGCGTGTATTCGTGCGCTGGATAGACCGCCGTGTCCGGCGGCAACTCCCGCAGCTTGGCCAGCGAGTCGACCATCTGCGCCGCCGTTCCCTCGAACAGGCGGCCGCAACCGCAGCTGAACAGCGTGTCGCCGCAGAACAGCAACGCCTGCCCGGGCGCATGATAGGCGATATGGCCGCGCGTGTGGCCGGGAACCTCGATGACGTCGAACTCGACATCGGGCGCGGCTCGATCCAGTGCCTGCAGCGACACGGTCTCGCCTTCCTGGACAGCGTGGGTCAGCCCACCGATGCGCTCGCCTGCCGGGCCGACGATCGGCAGGTTGGTGCGCTCGCGCGCGAGCCGGGCGAGACCCGCGGTATGATCGGGATGATGATGGGTGATCAATATGCCGCCGAGCGGTTTGCCGCTGCGGTCGAGGTACGCCTCGACCGGCCGCCAGTCGCCCGGATCGACAACCCAGGCCGAGCCGGTCTGCTCAGGATCATGCAGCACCCAAATGTAGTTGTCTTTGAAGGCGCTTATGGCATCAACTTGCAGCATTTTCGAATGTTCGCAAGCGGCGGCCTGCGGGTCAATCGGCCATGACTGCCAGCCGTAGCCTCGGCGAGCTCGAATTGCAGCAGTGGTTGCAGAGTGTGCCGGGTCGTCAGCTCGTCGCGGCGGAGTCGGTGCGCCTGGCGCACATGCTGCCGCAACTGTTCGGCCATGTGGCGGTGCAGCTCGGTTGCTGGGATCAGGCCGGTGTGCCTGTCGAGGCGCTGCGCACCCAGCGGGTGTTTCGGCTGGACGTACGCCCCGGGCCGGTATCATCCGAGCGCGCGGCGGCGTGGGTCGACCCCGAGGCGCTGCCGCTGGCACCGGATTCGGTGGACGTCGTGCTACTGCTGCACACGCTGGAGTATGTGCAGGATCCGCACCGGCTGCTGCGCGAGGTCGATCAGGCCCTGCGGCCGGACGGGCGCCTGGTAATCGCCGGCTGCAACCCCTATAGCCTGTGGGGACTGCGTCGCCGGCTGCCGCGGGGCCAGCCGCGCTGGGCGCAGCGCTTCCTGTCCGAGTCGCGGCTGAACGACTGGTTGAAGCTGCTCGCCTACGACGTGTTGGAAACCCGCCGTCACTGCTATCGGCCGCCGCTCGCCCGTCCGGGCGCGGCGGCCAGGCTGGCCTTTCTCGAGCGCTGGGGGGAGTGGATGCCCTTGCTGCCGCACGGTGCCTACGTGCTGCTGGCACGCAAGCGCACATCCATGCTGACGCCCATCCGGCCGCGCTGGCGCCTGGCGCCGGCATTCTCGCCCGCGCTGGTCCGGGCCCCGGGCGCCGCGGCGGTGCGTCGACGGTGAAGGAGGTCGTGGTCTACACGGATGGGGCGTGCCGCGGCAACCCGGGACCGGGCGGCTGGGGCGCGGTGCTGCGCTACGGTGGACATCAGCGCGAGTTGCACGGCGGCGAGGCGCACACCACCAACAACCGGATGGAACTCACCGCCGCCATCCGCGCGCTGGAGGCACTGCGGGAGCCCTGTCGGGTGCATTTGCATACCGACTCGCGCTACGTGCACGACGGCATCTCTCAATGGCTGCCGGCCTGGCGCCGTCGCGGCTGGCGCACGGGCGCCGGCAAGGCGGTCAAGAACGCCGAGCTCTGGCGCCGGCTGGATGCCGCCGCCGCCCGGCATGAGGTCACCTGGGAATGGGTGAAGGCGCACGCGGGCATCGCCGACAATGAGCGTGCGGACGCGCTGGCCAACCGCGGTATCGATGAACTGGAGGAGGAGCGGCCCCATGCGGCAGATCGTGCTTGATACCGAAACCACCGGACTGGAATGGAGCCAGGGCCATCGGATCATCGAGATCGGCTGTGTGGAAATCGAGCATCGCCGGCTGACCGGACGGCACTTCCACTGCTATCTGAACCCGGATCGTGATATCGACGAGGGTGCGCTGGCCGTGCACGGCATCACGCTCGAGTCACTCCGTGAACAGCCCCGCTTCGCCGAGGTGGTGGAGGAACTGCTGGCCTTCGTGCAGGACGGCGAGCTGGTCATCCACAACGCCGATTTCGACATCGGCTTTCTCAACTACGAGCTTGGCCTGCTGGGCGGGGAACGTCGCCGCATGGAGCATTGCTGCCGGGTCGTCGACACCCTGCATCTAGCGCGCCGACTGCATCCCGGGCAGCGCAATAGCCTGGATGCGCTGTGCAAGCGCTACGAGATCGACAACAGCCACCGCGACCTGCACGGTGCCTTGCTCGACGCCCAGATCCTGGCCAGTGTCTACCTGGCCATGACCGGCGGTCAGGTCGCGTTGCTGCTCGATCGCGGCGATGCGGGGGCGGTGGCCGGTGACGCGTCGCAGGCGCCTGCACACGCGCACCGGCAGGTTGCCGCCTCGATGCCGCGCCCCCCGGTGCGCCGCGCCTCGGCCGCCGAGCTCGCGGCGCATCACGAGCGCCTGGAGGCCGTGACGGCGGCGGCCGGCGAGTGCCTCTGGCGGCAGACCAGGCCGGAGCCGGCATGAGCACGGGCGCTGGCGGCTGGTTGCGGGGTGCCGCGCGCTAAAAGAAGTACAGCAGCAGGTAGCCGCTCAGCAGGATCGCGACCCACAGCACCATGCTGCCGGTGGGCCAGCTGCGGGCAAGATAGCCCTGTTGGCCGCCACTGCGCATCAGGCGGCGTTGGGCATCCTCTCGCCACTGCGTGAGCGTCGCCGCGCTGCCGGCGCGTAGCCGGCGGTAGTGATGGGCGCCGGTGACCAGCAGCCACGGCAGTGCCCGCCGCCACAGCCAGTCGACATCCAGCAGTTCGCCGGGCGCCGGCCGGCGCCAGAGACCCAGCCCCACCAGCACGCCGAACACCAGCGCCGTCGCCAGCAGTAGCTGCAGCTGCGTGATCACGTGATCGTAGGTATAGATCGCCTTGTCCACCGGATAGGGCAGGTGTGCCAGCAGCAGGTCCGGCCGGACACCGAGCACCAGCAGCGCGGTCGTGGTGAGCGCCATGCCTGCGAGCATGCTCCAGGGCGCCTCGCGCGTGGCGCGTACCCGGCCGCTGCCAAGGAAGGCAAACCAGACGACCTTCAGGCCGGCCACCAGAAAGATGCCGGCCGAGCCGGCGAGCAGCAACGCCCACAGACCCGCATGATCCGCCTTCGCTGCGGCTTCCAGGATCAGCGACTTGCTGGCGAAGCCGGCGAATAGCGGCGCCGACATCCCCAGCGCGCCGAACAGGCAGAACAGTGCCGTCAGCGGCATCGCCCGCCAGAGGCCGCCGAGTTCGGAGGCGCGGGTCGTCCCGGTACGCAGCATCACCGCGCCCAGCGCCATGAACAGCAGGCTCTTGTAGAGCACGTGGCTCACCGCGTGCGCCGCCGTGCCGTTGATGGCCAGTTCACTGCCGATGCCGATGGCGATCACCATGAAGCCGAGCTGGTTGATCAGGCCGTAGGCCAGCACCCGGCGCAGATCGTCCTCGGCGGCGGCGTAGATCAGGGTGAACACCACCATTACCACGCCCACGGCCAGCAGCCACTCCGTGCCGGGAAACGCCCGCGCCAGCGCGTAGATCGCCATCTTGGTGGTGAAGACGCTGAGGAACACCGCGCCAGTCGCGGTCGCCGCCGGATAGCCTTCGGTCAGCCAGGTGTGCAGCAGCGGGAAGCCGGCCTTGATGCCGAAGGCCAGCAGCAACAGCATGCCGCTGGGCGTGGCGGGATCGAAGGTCGCGAAGGCGAGCGAGCCGGCGCTCCACTGCAGCACCAGCGCGCACAGCAGCAGCAGCCCGGAGCCGATCTGCAGCATGAGGTAGCGCAGCGCCGCCGCCTGTGCCGCCGCACCGCCGCGGACCCAGATCAGCAGCACCGACGTGAGCGAGGTCAGCTCCCAGAATACGAACAGCGTCAGCAGATCGCCGGCGAACACCGCGCCGATGGCGCTGCCGGCGTAGCCCAGCGCCGCGGCGTGCTGCGCCCGGCCCTGGCTGCGATGCGCGTACAGCAGGCCGGCGAAGGCGGCGAAGTGGAAGATCGTGCCGAATACCAGCGCCAGCGCGTCGATGCGCACCGGGGTCAACGGCAGGCCGAAGAAGTCGCCACCGCCGATCAGGACCTCGGCAGGAAACTGTCGCAGGTGCCAGAGACTCACCAGCGGCAGCAGTACCGCCGTCGGGCCGGCCAGCAGGCGCGGCAGCAGCGGCATCAGCAGCGCGCCGAGCAGCAGCAGGGCGCCGGGCGGCAGGTGCCAGGGGAGCGTGTCAGGCATCCTCATCCTCCCCGGGCGAGGCGGCCAGCCGGCGCGTGACGCTGCCGGCGTAGTAGGCCGGCGGGCGCCGCAGCAGCGCACCCACCAGCCAGCCGAGCAGCCAGATGCCCGCCGTCACCGCCGCGGCGACGGCTGCCCAGCCGCCGGGAAACTCGATCCAGCCGAAGGCGCTGTGCGCGGGGTGATACACCAGCTCCAGGCCAATGCTCGCCAGCAGGACGAGGCCGGCCCCCAGCAGCCCGAGCCGGGCGCTCATGGCGTCACGCCCGCCGTGGTGATAGGCATCAGCAGCTCGGCGATCGGCTCGGCCGCGAAAAACAGCGCGATCGAACCCAAGGCCGTGAACACCAGCGGAATCAGGCAGGCCAGCGGCGCCTCCTGCAGGCCGCGCGGCGCGTCCGCCGGCGGCGGCAGGAAGAACGCCCGGCCCGGGATCGGCAGCAGGTAGGCAATGTTCAGCAACGAACTCAGCATGTAGACGGCCATCAGCCACGGATAGTCGGCCTGGACCGTGCCGGCGGCCAGCAGGAACTTGCTCCAGGCGCCACCGCCGGGGGGCAGGCCGATGACGCTGATCGCAGCCAGCAGGAATGCCAGCATCGTGATCGGCATGCGCCGGCCCAGGCCGTTGAGCTGGTCGACATCGGTCTTGTGGGCGGCCACCAGGATCGCGCCGGCGCAGAAGAACAGCGTGATCTTGCCGAACGCGTGCATCACGATGTGCAGCCCGCCGCCGACGACGCCCAGCCCGGTCGCCAGCGCGGCGCCGAGCACGATGTAGGCCAGCTGGCTGATGGTGGAGTAGGCCAGCCGCGCCTTCAGGTTGTTGCGCGTCAGCGCGATCAGCGAGGCGCTGATGAGCGTGAACGAGGCAACGAACAGCAGCCAGTCGCTGGCGGAGGTCTCCTGCAGGAAGTCGAGGCCAAACACGTAGACCACGACCTTGAGCACCGTGAACACGCCAGCCTTGACCACGGCCACGGCGTGCAGCAGCGCGCTCACGGGCGTTGGCGCCACCATTGCCGAGGGCAGCCAGCGGTGGAACGGCATCAGCGCCGCCTTGCCGATGCCGAACATGTAGAGGGCCAGCAACACGGCGGCTGCGCCCGAGCCGATGTGGCCGGCAAGGATGCCGCCCTCACGGAAGTCGAGCGTGCCTGTCGCCTGCCAGGTCCAGACGATTGCCAGCAGCTGCAGGCCGATCGAGGTGCCGATCAGGGTGGCGAAATAGACCCGGGCTCCGCGCTTGGCAGCCTCATCCTGGTGGTGGGCGACCAGCGGATAGGTCGCCAGCGTCAGCAGCTCATAGAAGATGAACAGCGTGAACATGTTGGCCGCGAAGGCGATGCCCATGGCGGCCGCCAGCGCGATCGGAAAGCAGGCGAAGAACCGCGTCTGGTGCTCCTCGTGATGGCCGCGCATGTAGCCGATGGCATAGACCGCGGTGGGCAGCCACAGCCCGGCGGCGACCAGCGAGAACAGCATGCCGAGCGGTTCGACCTCGAAAGCCAGTGCCAGCCCCGGCATCAGCTCCCACAGCGCGACGGCAGGGCGGTCGCCGGCGCTCACCAGCGGTAGCAGGCTCAGCACCAGTAGGAACAGCGTCGTCGCCGTGACCAGCGTCACCGCCTCGCGCAGGTTGGGGCTGCGGTCGGCCAGCGCAATCAGCGGCACCGCGACCAGCGGCCCGAAAACCGCGAACAGGATCGTCATCGCCGGTGTCACGAGGCGGCTCCCAGCAGCAGGCGGGCCGCTTGGCTCGCCACCCCCACGGTGACCTCGGTGTGCACACCGAAGTAGAGATTCGCCAGGGCCAGCAGCCAGGTCGGCACCAGCATGCCCAGCGGCGCCTCCTGCACCGGCGCCTGCCGTGCCGGCGCAGGCTGCAGATAGGCCGCCTCGATCACCCGCCAGACGTAGATCACGGCCAGCAGCGAGCCGCCCAGGATCAGCAGCGCCAGCAGCCATTGCTCCTGCTCCAGCGCGCCCAGCAGCAGATACCATTTGCTGATGAAGCCGGCCGTGAGGGGCACGCCGATCAGACTCAGCCCGCCGATCACCAGCGCGCCCATCGTCCAGGGCATCTGCCAGCCGATGCCGGCCATGTCCTGCAGCTGCACTGAGCGCAGGCGCAGCGCGATGCAGCCGAGCGCCATGAAGATGGCGCCCTTGGCCAGCGCGTGGTTGAACAGGTGCGCGATGCCGCCGGTCAGCCCGGGGAGATTCAGCAGCCCGATGCCCAGGATCATGTAGCCGACCTGGGCGACGCTGGAGTAGGCGAAGGAGCGCTTCACGTCCGACTGCACGATCGCCGTGATCGAGGCGAACACGATTCCGGCCGCTGCCAGCAGCAGCAGGATCCGCGACAGCCCGATGTCGCCGAAGGCGTGGGAAACGTCGAACACCGTGAACGCGAAGCGCAGCATCGCGTAGACCGCCACCTTGGTCGAGGTGGCGGCGAGGAAGACCGTCACCGCCGAGGGCGCGTACGTATAGGCGTTCGGCAGCCACAGATGCAGCGGGAACAGCGCCAGCTTCAGCGACAGGCCCACCAGGATGAAGGCGTAGCCCGTGCGCACGGTGCGCGAGTCGCTGATCGCCGCCAGCCGGTCGGCCAGATCCAGCATGTTCAGCGTGCCGGTGGCGGCGTACAGGTAGCCGACGCCGATCAGCACGAAGGTGCCGCCGATCGTGCCCATGATCAGATACTGGTAGCTCGCCGTCAGCGCCCGGCGGTCCCGGCCCATGCTGATCAGGATGTAGGACGACAGCGAGGAGATCTCGAGGAAGACGAACAGGTTGAAGGCGTCACCGGTCGCAGTGATGCCGAGCAGGCCGGTAAAGCACAGCAGCAGCACCGTGTAGAACAGATACGCTCGCTCGCGACCGATCTCCTCCAGCACGCTGCGCCGGGCGTAGGGCAGTGTCACGGCGGCGATTGCGCACAGCAGCAGCAGCACGAAGCCGTTCAGCGCATCGATGCGGTACTCGATGCCCCACGGCGGCGCCCAGCCGCCCATGAAGTAGCGGATCGGCCCGACATGCAGGGCCTGATCGAGCAGCAGCACCGCGATCGCCAGGCACATCCAACTGACCGCGGTCGCCAGCGTCCAGGCGGCCCATTCGCGGCGCAGCAGCAGACACAGCGGCGCAGCGATCAGCGGCAGGACGACCTGCAGCGCGGGGAGGTTGGCGGCGATCACAGCGACTCGTCCTGCCCGTGTATGTCGTCTTCCTCGATGGTGCCGTAGGCATCGTGGATGCGTGCGACCAGTGCCACGGCCAGCGCCGTGGTCGCCACGCCGACCACGATGGCCGTCAGGATCAGCACGTGCGGCAGCGGGTTGGAATAGCTCTCGTAGCCGGAGGCGAGGATCGGCGCCGTGCCGTCTTCCACCTTGCCGAGGCTGATGTAGAAGATGAACACCGACCCCTGAAAGATGTTCAGCCCGGCGATTTTCTTGATCAGGTTGCTGCTGGCGATGACGATGTAGAAGCCCGCCATCATCAGCACGATCACCACCCAATAGCTGTACAGGCCGAGCGCCATGCTCATTCGTCCGAGCCGGCGAAGGTGACGAAGATCACGATCATCACCGCGGCCACGGTGATGCCCACCCCCGCCTCCACCAGCAGGATGCCCAGGTGCTGGCCGTGCTTGGGCTCGTGGGCCAGCACGTCGTAGTCGAGGAAGTTGCCGCCCAGCAGCATCGTCGCCACGCCCACGCCCGCGTAGAGCAGCACGCCCAGCGCGATCAGCGTTTCCAGCAGCCGCGGCGGCAGCACCCGGTTGACGTTGGGGAGGCCGAACACCAGCGTGTAGAGGATGAACCCGGCAGCGAAGATCACGCCGGCCTGGAAGCCGCCGCCCGGGCCATAGTCGCCGTGGAACTGCACATAGAGCGCGTACAGCAGAATCAGCGGGATCAGCAGCTTGCTGATGACCCGCAGGATCACCTGCTCGTTCATGTGCGCTCCCGGACGGCCTGGCGCCGGCGGCGACGGCGTTGCCAGCCGCGCAGGATGATCAGCACGCCGACGGCAGCGGTGAACACCACGGCGGTCTCGCCCAGCGTGTCGAAGCCGCGATAGCTCGCCAGTACCGAGGTCACCACGTTGGGCACGCCGATTTCGTCGTAGGAATTGAGGTAGCGGATCCCGACGTGCTGATGCACCGGCGCCTCCGGATCACCGTAGTGCGGCATGTCCAGCGTGCCCCAGATCAGCGCCCCACCGGTCAACATCACCACCGCCAGCGGCAGCAGCGGACGGTGCGTGGGGATCCGGCTCTCGCGCGTGGTCAGCGCCAGCGTCGCGACCATCAGCACGGTGGAGATGCCGGCCCCGACCGCCGCCTCGGTGAAGGCGACGTCCACCGCGTCCATCATCACGAACAGCCCAGCCACCAGCAGGCTGTAGATCCCCGAGAGCATGATCACGGCCAGCGTGTTGCGCAGGCGCACCATCGCCAGCGCCGTCACCGCCAGCAGGGTCAGCAGCAGCAGATAGACCGGATGCTCGATCATTCGCCGTCCTTGCCGAGGCGCGTGCCGACGGGTGGGCGCAGGCCATCGTGCAATGCCGCCTTGGCGAGCGCATGCGCCGAGGTGGGGTTGGTCAGCGCCAGAAAGAGCAGGATCAGCAGCAACTTGAAGATCATGATGCCGCCGCCGCCAAGGCAGCACAGTCCCAACAGGATCGAGAACGCGCCGAGCGTCTCGCACACGCTGGCCGCGTGCATGCGGGTGAACACGTCAGGAAAGCGCAGCACACCAATGCCGCCAATCAGCGTGAACACCGCGCCCACGCTGAGCAGCACCCAAGCCAGCACCTCGAATGCCAGCGCGATCACTCCCGCGGCTCCGCCTGGCTCAGCGTGCGATTCTGCATGAGCTTGAGCACCGCGATGACGGCGAGGAAATTGATCAGCGCGTAGACCAGCGCGATGTCCAGCCAGTCGCGCCCGTCCAGATAGCTCAGCACGGCAATGATCAGCACCGTCTTGGTGCCGAACAGGTTCACGGCCAGGATCCGATCGTAGAGGGTCGGCCCGCGCAGGGCCCGCACCAGTGCCAGAAACATGGTACCGACGATGCCGATCAGGGCGATGTCCAGCGGGCCGATCACGCCTGCGCCTGCCGCGGGCCTTCCAGGGCCCGCACGCGTCGATCCATCTCGCCGCCGAGCAGATCCTCGGCACCGGCCCGCGTCAGGGCATGCACTTCGATCCGCCCCGGGTGAACTTCCAGCGCAATCGTGCCGGGGGTGAGCGTGATGGAGTTGGCGAAGATGACGCGGGCGAGTTCGGTGCGCTGCGAGGCGGGTATGCCCGCCAGCGTCGGCGAGAGCGACAGCCGCGGCGCCAGGATGTGGCGCACCACGTCGAGGTTCGCCTTGACGATTTCCTTGCCCAGCCAGAGCCAGTAGCCGGGCAGCGCCATCCCGAACTGCAGGGCGAAGGTCTCGTGATCGGCCAGGTCCATCCGCCGGGAGATGATCGACACCAGCAGCACCGACAGCGCCCCGAGGCTCAGCAGCAGGGGCGTGTAATGCCCCGACAGCAGCAGCCAGAGCAGGGCGAGAACGAGCGCGACGCGCACGGTGTGGAACAATGGAAGCGTCCTGCTGAGCCGGGAGCCGGCCTTGCGCGGCGGCCGGCGACCCGTCGAATCGAACCCCCGGCATTAAATCCACCGCCCGCCCGCAAGTCAACGCGCCCCCGCCGGGCCGCCGCTCGCGGGCGCTGTCATCGGCTGCCGCCGCGCCGTGTCACGCCGCAATCATGATCTGGCGCATCCGAAGGGCGACGGCCCCGCTTGCCTTCGGGCTGATGCCGTCCCCGTCCCGTGGCCGCGCCGGACTGCGCATCCCGCGCGCTCACGCCACGGCGGGCCGCTCGGCGCGCCCAGGGTGCATCACTCGCCGCGGCTGGCACGATCGCCGCCGTCTTCGCAGCCCACAGCGCTCGCGCGGCCTCTTGCTGCAGGCGCAGCCGCAGCCGCCGGGCCGGTTCGCCTGCCGGCCCGAGCCACCCTCGCGCTGGCGCGGTGCTGGTCTCTGGCCGGCGGGTGCAGTTGCAGGGCCTGCTGCAGGCATGGCGCGGCCGGTCGCAATGGGCGCAGGTCACGGCGCTCGTCGATCGCGACCGCCAGCCGCTCACCCCGACGCCGATCGATGCGGCGGCGCTGGCCGCGCTGGATCCCGCGCTGAGCAATCGGCTGGTGTGGCTGACCGGTCCGCGGCGCGATCTAACGGCGCCCGGGGAACTCGCGCCTACCGCGCCGGCCCAAGAAGCCTTGGCCCTCCCCGGCCATACCCGTGGGGCAGCAGGGCGATCCATCCGGAGCAGACACAGGAGACAGACGATGAAGCGCAACGCGAGCGCCATCTGGGAAGGTGGCATCAAGGAGGGCGGCGGCTCGATCAGCACGCAGAGCGGGGTGCTCGAGTCGGTGCCCTATGGCTTCAACACGCGCTTCGAGGACGAGCCGGGCACCAACCCGGAGGAACTGCTCGGTGCGGCCCATGCGGGCTGCTTCTCCATGGCGCTCTCGCTGATGCTCGGCGAGGCGGGCATCACCCCCGATCGCATCCACACCAAGGCGGCGGTGAACCTGCGCAAGGCCGGCGATGGGTTCGAGATCAACGCCGTGCATCTGGATGTCGAGGTCAGTGCACCGGGCGCCGACGAGGCAGACTTCAGACGGGTGGCCGAGCAGGCCAAGGCCAACTGCCCCGTGAGCAAAGTGCTGAATGCCGACATCACGATGGAGGCGAGGCTCAAGCGCTGACGGCGCTGACGGCGCGCCGGCGGCTGCCGCGGGCCAGGTGCCGCCCGCGGCGCCGACTGGCAGCATCACGGCGGTCGGCGGCAAAATGGCCGGCCCGAACGCCACGGTACGCGCCTGCCCAGGGAGGTCTGCATGTACATCGCCATGAACCGGTTCAAGGTCCGCCGCGGCGAGGAGGAGACGTTCGTCGAGATCTGGCGCCAGCGCGAGACGCATCTCGATCAGGTGCCCGGGTTTCGCAGCTTTGCGCTGCTGCAGGGGCCCAGCGCCGAGGCGCACACGCTGTTTGCCTCCCATTCCACCTGGGATGATGCCGCGGCGTTTGAGGCCTGGACGCATTCGGAAGCCTTCCGTCTGGCTCACCGTCAGGCGGGCGGGCGGCGAGACATCTACCTCGGCCCGCCCTGCTTCGAGGGCTTCACCCAGGTCCTCTAGCGGCTGGCGGTGCCGGCGCGGCGCAGCGCCGCCCACAGGCGAGTCCATTCCGCCCGCCAGTTCCGCTGAGGACGCCAGCAGGGGGCGCCGTGGCCGGTCGTGTACCGGCGTCTGGACGGGTACCCGTCGCCGCCGCTCGCGGGCGATCCACTATGCTGAATCCTGTTGTCGATGCCTGGCCGAGGGGCATCGCCAACGCCGGTCGGTGTGAGGGCGGCGTTCGTCCCGCGATGACGACGAACTGTTGTCTCGTGCGTTGTTCTAACCCAACTTGGTTATTCCGGCTTTTCGCGAGGAAGCCCATGAAGATGATCGTCTCCGGCTGGAGCCGGGGTTCACGCCTGGCACCGGCAAGGGCCTTGCCCGGCGGCGGCTCCGATCTGGCGGTCCAGGCCCTGATGCCGCCCACGCAGGTCACCGCCGGCGGCACCGCGCTGGTGCGGCTGGGCACCGGCCTTCGTACCGGC
>JAASSS010000050.1 GCA_021767745.1 Pseudomonadota bacterium | reverse complement strand
GGGCGCACGAAGGACTGCGCCACCAGGTTGATCGCCTCGGTGGCGCCGCGTACGAAGATGATCTCCTGCCGGCGCGCCGCGCCGAGGAAGTCGCGCACCTTGTCGCGTGCCGCCTCGTAGGCCGCCGTCGCCCGCTCGGACAGCGCGTGCACGCCGCGGTGGATGTTGGCGTTGTCGTGCCGGTAGTAGTGGTCGATCGCCTCGATCACGGCCGCCGGCTTCTGCGTGGTGGCGGCATTGTCGAGATAGGCCAGCGGATGGCCGTGCACCTGCTGGTGCAGCGCCGGGAAATCGGCACGGATGGCCGCCACGTCCAGGCGCGCATCGAGCGGTACCGCCCGGCTCATGCCAGCCCCTCCGGCACTGGCAGCTCACCGCGCAGGCGGGCGTCCACCCGCTCCCCCAGCGCCGGCAGCGCGCTCGGCAGCAGTTCGGCAAGGAAGGCGTAGATCAGCAGTGAGCGCGCGGCGGCCAGCGGCAGGCCGCGCGCGCGCAGATAGAACAGCGCCGACTCATCCAGCTGACCGACCGTGGCGCCATGCGTGCAGCGCACATCGTCGGCGTAGATCTCCAGCTGCGGCCGGGCGTCGATCTCCGCGGACGGCGAGAGCAGCAGGTTGGCGCTGTTCTGGCGCGCGTCGATCCGCTGGGCGTCCGGGCGCACCCGCACCAACCCGTTGAACACGCCGCGGCCATGGCCGTCGGCCACCGCCTTGACCTGCTGGGTGCTCAGCGTCGCCGGCGCGGCGTGATCCATCGTCGTCAGCAGCTCCATGTGCTGGCGATGCTGCGGCAGCAGCATGCCGGTGACGGTTGCCGCGGCGTCGACGCCGGCGAGCTCGGCGGTCAGCTCCGTGCGTGCGAACCGGCCGCCGAGCGCGTAGTCCGCGGCCGTGCAGCGGCTGGCGGCGCCTTGGCGCAGGCGCAGCTGGGCCAGCGAGAGCGCCTGGTCGTCCTCCTCCTGCAGCCGCAGCAGCGACAGCTCGGCGCCCTCGGCAAGCGCGCCCTGCACCAGCAGGTCGACCAGGTGCGACCGCTCGCCGGTGCCACCGATGCCCGCGTGATGCACCACCACCTGGGCACCGGCACCGGCCTCCAGATCCAGCAGCACCCGTGGGCAGATCATCTGCCGCACCGGCGCCGGCGCGGTCAGGAACACCAGGCTGATGGGCTGGCGCGCCTGCACGCCGGCGGCCACGCGGATGCAGGCGCCATCGGCCATGAAGGCGGTGTTCAGCGCGCCGAAGGCCTCGGCATCCGCCCCGGGGTCGGCCTCCAGCAGCTCGGCGATGCGCTCGGGCGCTTCGGCCAGCGCCTCGGCCAGCGGCTGCACGCTCACGCCGGCCTCGGCCGCGTCCGGCGCACTGAGGCCCGCATCGTAGCGGCCGTTGACGAACACCAGCCGCGGGCCGGTAAGCGCCGGCAGCGCAGCCGCCGCCAGTGCTTGGGGCGCCACCGGGGGCGGGGTGATGACGGGGTGGAATTCGCGCCCGGTCAGCAGGCGCAACGGCGCATACTTCCACGCCTCGTGCCGATTGCTCGGCCAGCCCTCGCGCAGCAGCCGGGCGAGCGCGCCCTGCCGGCGCGAGACCAGCCAGGCCAGCTCGCGCCCGGGCAGCTCGGGCGCGAGCGCGCGGTACTGCGCCTGATAGTGCGACAGGACGGGTTCGGCACTCATGCCGCGTCGGACGCCTCGAGCACCCAGTCGTAGCCGCGCGCCTCCAGTGCCTCGGCCAGCTCCTTGCCGCCCGAACGCACGATGCGCCCGCCGGCGAGCACGTGCACCCGATCGGGCTCGACGTAGTTCAGCAGCCGCTGGTAATGGGTGACGATCACGATCGCCCGGTCCGGCCCGCGGGCGGCGTTGACGCCATCGGCGACGATCTTCAGCGCGTCGATGTCCAGGCCCGAGTCGATCTCGTCGAGGATGGCGAGCTTCGGCTCGAGCACCAGCATCTGCAGGATCTCGTTGCGCTTCTTCTCGCCGCCGGAGAAGCCCTCGTTCACGGCCCGGCTGAGAAAGCTCGGGTCCATGCGCATCAGCGACATCTTCTCGCGCACCCGCAGCAGGAAGTCGGCGGCGTCCAGTTCCGGCTCTCCCCGCACCCGCCGGCCGGCGTTGAGCCCGGCGCGCAGCAGGTAGGCGTTGTTCACGCCGGGGATTTCGATCGGGTACTGAAAGCCCAGGAACAACCCGGCCTGCGCGCGTTCCTCCGGCGCCATGGCCAGCAGGTCCGCGCCCTCGAAGTGCGCCTGCCCGCCGGTGATCTCATAGCCCGGCCGCCCGGCCAGCACGCCGGCGAGCGTGCTCTTGCCCGAGCCGTTCGGCCCCATGATGGCGTGCACCTCGCCGGCGGCCACCGACAGGCTGAGCCCGTTCAGGATCGGCCGCGCCTCGACGCGGGCGTGCAGGTCGTTGATTTCCAGCATGCTCATCGAATCGTGTTCCCCGCCCTAGCCAACCGCGCCTTCCAGACTCACGCTCAGCAGCTTCTGCGCCTCCACGGCGAACTCCATCGGCAACTCCTTGAAGACCTCCTTGCAGAAGCCGTTGACGATCATGTTCACCGCATCTTCCTCCGACACGCCGCGCTGCTTGCAGTAGAAGAGCTGCTCCTCGCTGATCTTCGAGGTGCTCGCCTCGTGCTCGAGCTGCGCGTCGGGGTTGTTGACCTCGATATAGGGATAGGTGTGCGCGCCGCACCGATCGCCCATCAGCAGCGAATCGCACTGCGTGTAGTTCCGCGCGCCGCTGGCGCCCGGCAGGATCTTCACCAGCCCGCGGTAGGACTGCTGGCCGAAGCCGGCGGCGATGCCCTTGGAGACGATCGTGCTGCGGGTGTTGGGGCCCACATGGATCATCTTGGTGCCGGTGTCGGCCTGCTGATGGTGATGGGTCGTCGCCACCGAGTAGAACTCGCCGACCGAGCCCTCCCCACGCAGGATGCAGCCCGGATACTTCCAGGTGATGGCCGAGCCGGTCTCCACCTGCGTCCACGAGATCTTCGAGCGCGCGCCGCGGCAGTCGCCGCGCTTGGTGACGAAATTGTAGATCCCGCCCCGACCGTGCTCATCGCCCGGATACCAGTTCTGCACCGTGGAGTACTTGATCGTCGCATCATCCAGCGCGACCAGCTCCACCACCGCCGCGTGCAGCTGGTTCTCGTCGCGCATCGGCGCCGTGCAGCCTTCCAGGTAGCTGACGTGGGCGCCGGCCTCGGCGATGATCAGCGTGCGCTCGAACTGGCCGGTGTTGGCGGCGTTGATGCGAAAGTAGGTCGACAGCTCCATCGGGCAGCGCACGCCCTCGGGCACGAAGACGAACGAGCCGTCGGTGAACACGGCGGAGTTCAGCGTGGCGAAGAAGTTGTCCGTGTAGGGCACCACGGTGCCGAGGTAACGCTCGACCAGTGCCGGGTGCTCCTGCACCGCCTCGGAGAACGAGCAGAAGATCACCCCCGCCTCGGCCAGCCGCTGCTTGAACGTGGTGGCGACCGACACGCTGTCGAACACCGCATCGACCGCCACGCCGGCAAGCCGGGCGCGCTCGTGCAGCGGGATGCCGAGCTTGTCGTAGGTCTCCAGCAGCTTGGGATCGACCTCGTCCAGGCTCTTGGGCGCATCGGCCCGGGACTTGGGCGCCGCGTAGTAGGAGATCGCCTGGTAGTCGATGGGCGGATAGTGCACGTGCGCCCAGCGCGGCTCGGGCAGCGTCAGCCAGTGATGGTAGGCCTGCAGCCGCCAGTCGAGCATGAACTGCGGCTCGCGCTTCTTGCGCGAGATCAGCGTGATGATGTCCTCGGACAGCCCCGGCGGCGCCGTGTCCGACTCGATGTCGGTGACGAAGCCGGCGGCGTACTCACGCTTGAGCAGCCGGTCGAGTTCCTGATTTTCCGTCGCCATCGCTATTCCTCCGCCTGCCTCGCCGAGCGCCATGCCACGGCCGGCGCCGCCAGCATGGCCTGCAGGGGCACGGCCACCTCGCCCTGGTGCAGCGGGCGCGTCATCTGCGCCAGGCTCACACCCTGCAGGGCCTGGCGCACCACGCCGTTGATGAGCGTCCAGTTGCCGCGCAGCGCGCAGCCTTCCTCCTGCAGACAGCTGCCGACACCGGCGCTGCATTCGGTGAGCGCCAGCCGGCCCTCCACGGCATCGATTACCTCCAGCACGGAGATCGCCGCGGGCCGCCGGCCGAGCTGATAACCACCCTGCGTGCCGCGATAGGAGCGCAGCAGCCCGGCCCGGGTGAAGGACTTGAGCAGCTTGCTCACCGTCGGCTGGGCCAGGTTCAGCGCATCGGCCACCGCCGCCGCCGTCTGCACCGCCTCCGGCTCGCGGGCCAGATGCGTCATGACGACCACACCGTAGTCGGTGAGCTTGCTGATGCGCAGCATGCCTTGGGCACCCCTCCGAGGATCGCGGGACACGGACCGCGCCATCAGGACCGTGTCGGTCCCGTATTGACGCCGCCTATTGCCCACGCCTGAACTGGTCGGTCATCTTCTCACGCCCGCCGCCGGCCAACAAGGCGGGCGGCGGCTCTACCGGGCGCCCGCGGCAGGACGGGCCGCGGCGGCGGTACCGAGCGGCCGGTGCCGCGGCCAGCGAACGACGTAGCCCTGCAGCATCACGTCCCAGTACAGCGAGGGGAAGACGAGCTTCTTCAGATACCAGTAACTGCGCCGCTCGCGGGTGGGATCCCCCGGGAAGCTCGGCGTCACCACGCCGTCGTAGGCGAACTCGGCCAGCATCACCCGGCCGCGCGCGGTGGTCAGCGGACAGGCGCCGTAGCCGTCGTAACGCGCGCGCAGCGCCTTGCCGGCCATCGCGCCGAGCAGGTTGGCGACCACGACCGGCGCCTGCTGGCGCACCGCCGCGGCCGTCTTGGCGTTCGGCGTGCCGGTGACGTCCCCCAGCGCGAAGATGTTGGCGAAGCGGGTGTGCTGCAGCGTTTGCCGGTCCACATCCACCCAGCCGGCGGCGCCGGCGAGCGGACTGGCCTTGATGAACTCCGGCGCGCTCTGTGGCGGCACCACGTGCAGCAGCTCATAGGGGCGCTCGACCCGCTCGCCGTCGGCGCGGGCGAAGCTCGCCACCTTGCGGCCCGGATCGACCGCCACCAGGTCGTTGCCGTAGTCGATCGCCGCGCCGTAGCCCCGCGCGACCTGCTCCAGCGCCTCGGCGAACAGCGGGATGCCGAACATCGCCCCGCCCTGCACGCAGAAGCGCAGGTCGGCCTCGACGCCGGCCTGGCGCCAGTAGTCGGCTGCCAGATACAGGATCTTCTGCGGCGCACCGGCGCACTTGATCGGCATGGCCGGCTGGGTGAACAGCGCCGGACCGCCGCGATACGCCTGGATGCACTCCCAGGTGTAGGGCGCGAGGTCGAAGCGGTAGTTGCTGGTGACCCCGCCCGTGCCGAGCGCCTCCTCCAGCCCCTCGACGCGATGCCAGTCCAGCTGCAGGCCGGGGCAGACGACCAGCATGTCGTAGCCGACCCGGCCACCGCCGGCCAGGCGCAGGCGGTTGTGTTCCGGCTCGAAGCTCTGCGCCCGCTCGCGCAGCCACTGCGCCCCCACGGGGATGCAGCGGCGCTGCTCGCGGCGGGTCTCGTTGGCGCTGAAGATGCCCCCGCCGACCAGCGTCCAGCCCGGCTGGTAATAGTGATGCCCGCTGGGCTCGATGATGCCGACCGAGAGGTTCGGCCGCTTCTTCAGCAGGCGCGCGGCCACGGCGATGCCAGCAGCGCCGCCCCCGACGATCGCCACCTGAAAATGCCGCTGACTCGTGGATTCCTGCGTCATCGTCTGCTCCCTTGCGGCTGTCGCCGCTCTCGGTTCGATCGGCGCGGCGCCGGTCGCCGCTAGGGCGCGCTGGCTGCCGGCGATGGCGCCGTCGTGGCGGTCGGCATCGACTCGCCCGTCGCGGCGGTCAGCTCCCCGGCCTCCAGCGTCAACCGCTGGCTGGCGGCGCCGGCGCTGCCGCTGCGCACGTCGCGCGCCTGCACCCAAAGCATGTACTCGCCCGCCGGCGGCGCCGCAAGGGTGCCGGTGAACCGGCCGACTTCGCCGGTATGGGCGAGCGTGGTCTGCGTCACCGGCTCGCCTTCCTCGTAGAGCAGCGCGGTCACCTCATAGTTGGCGGCCGGCCACAGGCCGTCGGCGGCGATGGGACAGCCGCAGAGCGGCGCGACGTAGCTCGACACGCTGAGCGCGCCAGCCGTGACCTCCACCGGTGCCGGCGCCACCACCAGCCCGGGCAGTTCGACCACCCAGCCATGCTCGCCTCCCAGCGGCACGCCCGGCAGCAGCCAGGCGGTGGTCCGCGTTTCGCGGGCGGCCTCGGGATACTTCAGCGGGCCCTTGACATCGATGCGCACCGGCGTCGGCCGGTCGATGTCGAGCGTGGCGGCGAAGGCCGCACTGCCCGCCGCCCAGGCGCCGGCCCGGTCCCGCGGCCGACGCATGATCGCCTCGGTATCGCCGGTGCCGCCGCTCGTGCGGCCGGCTGCCATCACCTCGCCGCTGTCGGCGTTGCGGATCACCACGCGCGCCCCGCCCATGCTGTCGCCGATGAACTTCGCATCCTGCGCCAGCACCCGCACCGTCACCGGTGTGGCCACCGCGAGCGCCGCGGCCGGCAATACCGCCAGCCCCGCCGCCAGCACCAGACATGCCGTCCGTCCCCTGAACCTTTCCCGCTTCATCGTCTCTCTCTCCCTGCTGCCGGCCGGACGCTCGCCCACCGAGCCCCGACTCGGAAGCCGCCGACGATAACGCGCCACGCCGATGCGACGCATTGCCGCGACCGGTTGCGCCGCCAATCGCCCGTGCCAAAATAGGCGCGGCCACCAGGACGGGGGCCATCGCCGGCGAGAAGAATGCCACCGTTCGCCCTGCTCCTGCGGGAGGAATCCGCCGCATGATCCTCGACGCCGCCCTGCTCTCGCGCCTGCAATTCGCCTTCACCGTCGGCTTTCACATCATCTTTCCGACGCTGACCATCGGCCTCGCCTGGTTCCTCGCCCTGCTGGAAGGGCTCTGGCTGCGCACCGGCAACACACGCTATTTCCACCTCTACCAGTTCTGGGTGAAGGTGTTCGCGCTCTCCTTCGGCATGGGCGTGGTCTCCGGCGTGGTGCTCTCCTACCAGTTCGGAACCAACTTCTCGCGCTTCACCGATGCCACCGGCAACGTGATCGGCGCGCTGCTGGGCTACGAGGTGCTCACGGCCTTCTTCCTGGAGGCGAGCTTTCTCGGCGTGATGCTCTTCGGCTGGCGCCGCGTGCCACCGCCGCTGCACTTCGCGGCCACCGTCATCGTCGCCATCGGCACGACGCTGTCCGCCTTCTGGATCCTGGCGGCCAACTCCTGGATGCACACGCCGGCCGGGCACACCGTGCGCGACGGCATCTTCTACGTGGAGAGCTGGTGGGAGGTCATCTTCAATCCCTCCTTCCCCTACCGCTTCACGCACATGATGCTGGCCTCGTTCCTCTCCGCCGCGCTGCTGGTGGCCGGCGTGGCGGCCTGGCATCTGCTGCGCGACCGCCAGCCCGAGCTGGCGCGGCCGGGGCTGCACCTGGCACTGCTGATGATCGCCGTCAGCGCACCGGCGCAGGTGCTGGTGGGCGACCTGCACGGCCTGCAGGTGCAGCGCGACCAGCCGATCAAGGTCGCCGCCATGGAAGGGGCCTGGGAGACCGAGCGCGGCGCGCCGCTGCTGCTGTTCGCCTGGCCGGACCAGGAGGCCGAGGAAAACCGCTTCGCCGTCGGCATCCCGGGCCTGGCCAGCCTGATCCTGCAGCACGACCCGGACGGCGAAGTCGTCGGGCTGAAGTCGGTACCGGCGGAGGATCGCCCGCGGGTGGCGATCGTGTTCTGGGCCTTCCGGCTGATGGTGGGGCTGGGCTTTCTGTTCCTGTTCATCGGCCTGGCCGGCAGCTGGCTGTGGTGGCGCGGCCGGCTGGAGCGGCACCGCAACTTCCTGCGACTGTGCGTGGTGAGTGCGCCGCTCGGCATCGTCGCCATGCTCGCCGGCTGGACCGTGACCGAGACCGGTCGCCAGCCGTGGATCGTGCACGGGCTGATGCGCACCGCAGATGCCATCTCGCCGGTGCCGGCCCAGGCGGTGCTGACCTCGCTGTCGCTGTTCATCGCGGTCTACGGCGTGCTGCTGCTGGCATATCTGTTCTACCTCGGCCACATGATCCATCGCGGGCCGGAGATGAGCACCGAGCCACCGGACTACGAGCCGCGCCGCACCGCCTGGCTGCGGCCCGATCCCGAAGCGCAGGGAGGGTCGGCCCGTGGCTGAATGGCTACCCATCATCTGGGGCGCGCTGCTGGGCGTGGCGCTGATGCTCTACGTGGTGCTCGACGGCTTCGACCTCGGCATCGGCATCCTCTTTCCCTGGGGCCGGGACGAGCGCGAACGCGACGTGATGATGAACAGCATCGCGCCCATGTGGGATGGCAACGAGACCTGGCTGGTGCTGGCCGGCGGCGGTCTGCTGGCGGCCTTCCCACTGGCCTACAGCGTGATGATGCCGGCGCTGTACATCCCGGTGATCCTGATGCTGTTCGCGCTGATCTTCCGCGGCGTCGCCTTCGAATTCCGCTTCAAGTCCAATCGCAGCCGCGGCGTGTGGGACTTCGCCTTCACCGCCGGCTCCACCGTGGCCGCCTTCACCCAGGGGCTGGTGCTCGGCGCGCTGATCCAGGGCTTCGAGGTGGAGGGGCGCGGCTTCGCCGGCGGCCCGCTGGACTGGCTGACGCCCTTCGCGCTGATGACCGGCTTCGCGCTGGTCTGCGGCTATGCCCTGCTCGGCGCCTGCTGGCTGATCCTCAAGACCGAGGGCGAACTGCAGGCCTGGGCGCGCCACGCCGCGCAGTGGCTGATCTTCGTCGTGCTCGGCTGGATCGCGCTGGTGAGCCTGTTCACGCCGATCACCCATCCCAACGTGGCCGAGCGCTGGTTCGCCTGGCCGAACCTGCTGCTGCTCGCCCCGGTGCCGATCCTGACCGCGGCGGTGGCCGGGGCATTGTTCTACAGCCTGCGCCGCGGCGCCGAGTGGCGGCCCTTCCTGCTCACCATCGTGCTGTTCGCGCTGGGCTATGGCGGCATCGGCATCAGCCTGTGGCCCTACATCGTGCCCTGGCAGCTGACCTTCCACGAGGCCGCGGCGCAACCGGAATCCCAGCTCTTCCTGCTGGCGGGCGCCCTGCCGCTGCTGCCGCTGATCCTCGCCTATACCGCCTACAACTACTGGGTGTTCCGTGGCAAGACCCGGCCTGACGCCGGCTACCACTAGCCGGCGTCGGCGGGACCCGGGCAGCGATCCTGCGCCGGATCCGACGCGGCCGGCGCCGCGGGCGCCTCGCCTGCCGGGTCCACCGGGCCCGGCTCTTGCTCGGCCTCGGCGATGTGGCGCTTCACCCGCAGGAAGCTGTCCGGGCTGACCGAGATCGAATCGATGCCCTGGCGTACCAGCCAGCGCGCGAACTCCGGATGATCGCTCGGCGCCTGCCCGCAGATGCCGGTGTGCACGCCGGCCAGCTGGGCGCGGGTGAGCAGGGCGGCGATGGCCGTGGTCACCGCTGGATGTCGCTCGTCGAAGGCGCGGCCGAGCCGGCCGCTGTCACGGTCGATGCCCAGCACCAGCTGCGTCAGGTCGTTCGAGCCGATCGAGAAGCCATCGAAGCGCCGGGCGAACTCGCCGGCCAGAAAGACGTTCGCCGGCAGCTCGGCCATCACGTAGACCGCAAGGCCGGCCTTGCCGCGCACCAGGCCGTGGCCGGCGAGCGTCTCCAGCACTCGGTCGGCCTCCTCCGGCGTGCGGCAGAAGGGGATCATCATCACGATGTTGTCGAGGCCGATCTCCTCGCGCGCCTGCCGGATCGCCCGGCATTCCAGGCCGAAGCCCTCGCGATAGTCGGCGTCGTAGTAGCGGCTGGCACCGCGCCAGCCGAGCATCGGGTTCTCCTCGTGCGGCTCGAACTGCGCGCCACCGAGCAGCGCGGCGTATTCGTTGGTCTTGAAGTCGCTCATGCGCACGATCACCGGCCGTGGCCAGTAGGCGGCGGCGATGCGGGCGATGCCGCGGGCGAGGGTGTCGACGAAGTAGTCGCGCCGGTCGTCGTAGCCGGCGGTGAGCGCATCGATCTGGCCCCGCACCGCCGCATCCTCGATGGCCTCGTAGCGCACCAGCGCCATCGGGTGCACCTTGATGTGGTTGGAGATGATGAACTCCATGCGCGCCAGGCCCACGCCATCGGCCGGCAACTGCCACCAGCGAAAGGCCGCGGCGGGATTGGCGAGATTCACCATCGTCCGCGTGCGGGTGCGGGGGATCTGCGCCAGCTCGATCCGCTCCACTTCAAACTCGGCGATGCCCGCATACACGTGGCCCTCGTCGCCCTCCGCGCAGCAGGCGGTGACCTCCTGGCCATCCTGCAGCCGCGCGGTCGCCTCGCCGGTACCGACGATGGCCGGCAGGCCGAGCTCGCGGCTGACGATGGCGGCATGGCTGGTGCGCCCGCCATGATCGGTGACGATCGCCGCCGCCCGTTTCATGATCGGCACCCAGTCCGGGTCGGTCATGCCGGTGACCAACACCGCGCCATCGCGGAAGCGCTCGATCTCGGCAGCGCTCTCGAGCCGGCAGACCGGGCCGGCGCCAATGGCATCGCCGATCGCCAGCCCCGTCAGCAGCCGCTCGCCGGCCCGGCCGAGCCGATAGCTGCGCAACTCGCCCGCGGCCCGGCGCGACTGCACCGTCTCCGGCCGGGCCTGCACGATGAACAGCTCGCCGCTCTCGCCGTCCTTGGCCCACTCCATGTCCATCGGCTGGCCGTAGTGGCGTTCGATCAGGCAGGCCCAGCGGGCAAGCTGCAACACCTCCTCGTCGGCCAGCACGAAGCGGGCGCGCTCGGTCGGCTCGGTCTCCACCAGGCGCGTCGCGCCCTGCTCGGCGTAGATCATCTTGCAGGCCTTGCCGCCGCGGGTGCGCTCCACGATCGGCCGCGGCGCGCTGTCCAGCAGCGGCTTGAACACCTGATACTCATCCGGCTCCACCATGCCCTGCACCACCGCCTCGCCGAGGCCCCAGGCGGCGGTGATCAACGCGGTGCGCGGGAAGCCGGTTTCGGTGTCGATCGAGAACATCACGCCGGAGCCGGCGAGATCGGCGCGCACCATCCGCTGCACGCCCACCGAGAGCGCCACCTGCAGGTGGTCGAAGCCGTGGTTCTCGCGGTAGCTGATGGCGCGATCGGTGAACAGCGAGGCGTAGCAGCGCCGGCAGGCGTCGAGCACCGCCGCCTCGCCGGTGACGTTCAGGAACGATTCGAGCTGCCCGGCGAAGCTCGCCTCGGGCAGGTCCTCGGCCGTGGCGCTGGAACGGGTGGCCACGCTCGCCGCCTGCTCGCCGCCGAGGCGGCGATAGGCAGCACTGATGGCCTCGGCCAGATCGGGCGGCATCTGCCCGCCCAGGATCGCCGCACGGATGCGCCCGCCGATCTCGGCGAGGTTGGACAGATCCGGCGCCAGCGCGCCGATGGCCTCGCCGATGCGCTCGCGCAGGTCGTTCGCCTCCACGTAGCGCCAATAGGCCGCGGCCGTGGTCGCGAAGCCGTCCGGCACGCGGATGCCGGCGCCGGCCAGCCGGCCGATCATTTCCCCCAGCGAGGCGTTCTTGCCGCCCACCCGCGCTCCGTCCTGCCGGCCGACCTCGGCCAGCGCCACCACCAGTTCCGCCATGGCTGCCTCCGCCAGATGCTCGTGCGCCCGAGCCTAGCGCGCCGGCCGGCGGCGGAACTTGCGCGGGATCAAGGCGGGCTGCCGCAGCGGCTCAGGTCGGGTAGAAACCCCGGTACCAGTCGACGAAGTGCCCGATGCCGGCCTCGATCGGCGTCTGCGGCCGGTAGCCGACGGCGGCGTGCAGATCGCGCACGTCGGCGAAGGTCTCGGCGACATCGCCCGGCTGGGCGGGCAGCAGTTCGAGCCGCGCGCGCCGGCCGAGCGCCCGCTCGAGCGTGGCGATCATGGCCAGCAGCGGCTCGGGCCGGCCGTTGCCGATGTTGAACAGCCGCCACGGCGCGCTGCTGGTGGCGGCATCGGCCCCGGCGCCGTCCCAGCCGGCATCGGCGGTCGGCGGCGCATCGAGCACGCGCACCACGCCCTCGACGATGTCGTCGATGTAGGTGAAGTCGCGCCGGTGATCGCCGCGGTTGAACACCGGGATCGGCTCGCCGGCGAGGATGCGCCGGGTGAACAGGAACAGCGCCATGTCCGGCCGGCCCCAGGGCCCGTAGACCGTGAAGAAGCGCAGCCCGGTGCACGGCAGGCCGTAGAGGTGGGCATAGCTGTGCGCCATGGCCTCGTTGGCCTTCTTGGTGGCGCCGTAGAGCGAGGCCGGATGATCGGCCCCTTGGTGCTCGCTGAAGGGCAGGCTGCGGTTGATGCCATAGACCGAGCTGCTGGAGGCATAGACCAGATGCCGCACGCCGCGCGCCCGGCAACCTTCCAGCACGTGCAGAAAGCCGGTGAGGTTGCTGGCGGCATAGACGTGCGGCGCCTC
>JAASSS010000167.1 GCA_021767745.1 Pseudomonadota bacterium | reverse complement strand
GCTTGTATTCGCCGCGATCCACCCTCGCCTGCGCCGACGGCTGAGCCGGGCGCGAGGTCCAGCCGCCGCATCGGTTCCATGAGCAACGCCGCGCACGAAATTATCCCCGTCAATCTCGAAGACGAGATGCGCCAGTCCTACCTCGATTACGCCATGAGCGTGATCGTGGGCCGGGCCCTGCCGGATGTGCGCGATGGGCTCAAGCCCGTGCACCGGCGGGTGCTCTACGCCATGCGCGAGCTGGGCAACGACTGGAACAAGCCATACAAGAAGTCTGCCCGCGTGGTGGGCGATGTGATCGGTAAGTACCATCCGCATGGCGATGTCGCCGTCTACGACACGGTCGTGCGGATGGCGCAGCCCTTCTCGATGCGCTACCTGCTGATCGACGGGCAGGGCAACTTCGGCTCCATCGACGGCGATTCACCGGCGGCGATGCGCTACACCGAAGTGCGCATGACGCGGCTGGCCCACGAGCTGCTGGCCGATCTCGACAAGGAAACCGTCGACTTCACGCCCAACTACGACGAGTCCGAGGCCGAACCGGCAGTGCTGCCGACGCGGGTACCGAACCTGCTGGTGAACGGCTCCTCGGGTATCGCCGTGGGCATGGCCACCAACATCCCGCCACACAATCTGCGTGAGGTGGTCGATGCCTGCCTGGCGCTGATCGATACGCCGGAGATCGACATCGAGGGGCTGATGCAGCACCTGCCGGCGCCCGACTTCCCCACGGCCGGCTTCATCAACGGCACCGCCGGCGTACGCGAGGCCTACCGCACGGGCCGTGGCCGGGTGCACATCCGTGCCCGCGCCGAGGTCGTGGAAGACGGTGGCCGTGACGTGATCGTCGTCCACGAGCTGCCCTATCAGGTCAACAAGGCGAGGCTGCTCGAGCGCATCGCCGAGATGGTCAAGGAGAAGCGGCTGGAGGGCATCACCGAGCTGCGCGACGAGTCCGACAAGGACGGTCTGCGGGTGGTGATCGAGCTGCGTCGGGGCGAATCCGGCGAGGTCATGCTCAACAACCTCTACCAGCAGACCCAGCTGGAAGTGGTGTTCGGCATCAACATGGTCGGGTTGCTGGATGGCCGGCCGCAACTGCTGAACCTGCGCCAGCTGCTCGACGCCTTCGTGCGCCATCGGCGCGAGGTGGTGACGCGGCGCACGCTCTACGAGCTGCGCCGCGCGCGCGATCGGGCGCACGTGCTCGAGGGGCTCGCGGTCGCGCTGGCGAACATCGACGAGATGATCGAGCTGATCAAGGCCTCGGCGAACCCGGCCGAGGCGCGCGAGGCGATGATGGCGCGCGACTGGCCGCCCGGCATCGCCGCGACGATGCTGGCGCGCGCCGGCGCGCAGGCACGGCCGGACTGGCTGGAGCCGGGCCTGGGTCTGCAGGCATCGGCCGGCTACCGGCTCTCGCGTGAGCAGGCACAGGCGATCCTCGATCTGCGCCTGCACCGGTTGACCGGGCTGGAACAGCGCAAGATCCTCGATGAATTCAACGCCCTGCTCGAGCGCATCGCCGAGCTCAGCGCCATCCTCGCCGAGCCGGCCCGGCTGATGGCGGTGATCCGTCAGGAGCTGGTCGAGATCCGCGATGGCTACGGCGACGCGCGGCGCAGCGAGATCATCGAACAGCGGCAGGATCTGGACATCGAGGACCTGATCGCGCCGGAAGACATGGTGGTGACGCTGTCGCATCACGGCTACGTCAAGACCCAGCCGCTCGATCAATACCAGGCGCAGCGCCGCGGCGGGCGCGGCAAGTCGGCGACCAGCCACAAGGAAACCGACTTCGTCGACAAGCTGTTCGTCGCCAATACGCACGACACGCTGCTGTGCTTCTCCAGCCTCGGGCGCGTCTACTGGATCAAGGTCTACCAGCTGCCGCAGGGCTCGCGCACCAGCCGCGGGCGGCCGATCGTCAACCTGCTGCCGCTGGAGGAACACGAGCGGATCAACGCGGTGCTCGCGATCCGCGACTATCCGGAGGATGTGTTCGTCTTCATGTCCACGGCCCGCGGCGTGGTGAAGAAGACGCCCCTGAGCGAGTATTCGCGGCCCCGCAGCAGCGGCATCATCGCCGTCAACCTCGCGCCGGAGGATCGGCTGGTGGACGTCGCGCTGACCACCGGCGACAGCGAAATCCTGCTGGTGTCCAGCGCCGGCAAGGGCATCCGCTTCGGCGAGCGCGACGTGCGGCCGATGGGTCGGGTCGCGGCCGGCGTGCGCGGCATGCGGTTGGCTGAGAGCGCCGAGGTCATCGCCCTGCTGGTCTTCGAGCCCGGCAGCGAGGACAACGTGCTTACCGTCACCGCGCGCGGCTATGGCAAGCGCAGCAGGCTGGAGGACTTCCCGCTGCGCGGCCGCGGTGGCCAGGGCGTGATCGCGATGCAGACGCCAAAGCGCAACGGCACCCTGGTCGGCGCGATTCGGGTCAGCCCGGAAGACGAGGTGATGCTGGTGAGCGAGGCCGGCGTCGTGATTCGCACGGCGACGGCAGAGATCCCCGTGCTCGGCCGCAGTACCCAGGGTGTGCGCGTCATTCGCCTGGAAGAGGCGGGCCGACTGTGCGCCGTGGAGCGTCTGGCGCAGCTGGATGATGAGCCGGCCGAGGAGATCGGCGAAGAAGAGCCCGAGGCGGGCGAGTCGCAGGCGCAGGTCCCGGACGATGACGGCAGCGATGCCGGCGGCTGAGGCGGCGGCCCGCCGCATGTCGGCCACCACCTGCCTGCGTGGCCCGTGATCCTGCCCGCCCGCCACGCTCGATAATTCCGCGAGAGAGGCCAAGATGACCAGAGTACATAACTTCAGCGCCGGGCCCGCGGCGCTGCCTGCCGAAGTGCTCGAGCAGGTTCAGGGCGAGCTGCTCGATTGGCACCGCGCCGGCTGCTCGGTGATGGAGATGAGCCATCGCGGCAAGGCCTTCATGGGCATCGCGGCGCAGGCGGAGGCCGACCTGCGCGAGCTGCTGGCCGTGCCGGACAACTACAAGGTGCTGTTCCTGCAGGGCGGGGCGACGGGCCAGTTCGCCGCCATTCCGATGAACCTGCTGGGGCGTCGGGCGCATGCCGACTACCTGGTGACCGGCAGCTGGTCGAAAAAGGCCGTCGCCGAGGCCAAGCGCTACGG
>JAASSS010000166.1 GCA_021767745.1 Pseudomonadota bacterium | reverse complement strand
TTATTTTGAACTTGTGATAGATTGCTCTCGAATTTAACCCATGAAAAGGCCATTAGCAAATAAGTGAAAATAAAAAAGCAGTTAGCGCGCAAACGTGATGTTGCTTCTAGGCATTTTTGGTCACCTTGTGACAGCAACCTGACAGCGAGCGGCACATGGCGGCAGCCCGGCCGGCTCGATTAGACTAGGCCCATCCACGAACCCTGGGTTTGCCGATGACGATTTCGCTAGGCGTGGTGATGGACCCCATCGCGCGCATCAACATCAAGAAGGACAGCACCTTCGCCATGCTGCTCGAGGCGCAGCGTCGTGGCTGGACACTTCTTTATATGGAACAGGGCGACCTGTTCATGGAAGACGGCCGCGTGTTTGCCAGCATGCGACCGCTCACCGTACGGGACGAGCCCGGTAACTGGTTCGAACTGGGCGAGGCACGGGAGCGGCCGCTGGGCGAGCTCTCCACGGTGCTGATGCGCAAGGACCCGCCCTTCGACATGGAGTACGTCTACACCACCTACCTGCTGGAACGCGCCGCGGACGAGGGCTGCTTCGTGGTCAACCGGCCGGCGAGCCTGCGCGACTGCAACGAGAAGCTCTTTACGGCCTGGTTTCCCCAGTGCTGCCCACCCACCCTGATCTCCCGCGATCCGCAGCGCCTGCGCGGATTCCTCGCCCAGCAGGGCGATATCGTGCTGAAACCTCTGGACGCCATGGGTGGCTCGATGATCTTCCGCCTGCGACAGGACGATCCCAACCTCGGCGTCATCCTCGAGACCAGCACCGACCACGGCCGGCGCACCATCATGGCCCAGCGCTTCCTGCCCGAGTTCAAGCAGGGCGACAAGCGCATCCTGTTGATCGACGGAGAGCCCATACCCTACGCCCTGGCACGCATTCCGGCCGAGGGCGAGAGCCGCGCCAACCTCGCCGCCGGCGGAACCGGCGTGGGTCAGGAGCTGACCGCGCGCGACCGCTGGATCTGCGAGCAGGTCGGGCCCCAGCTGCGCAAACGGGGACTCACCTTCGTCGGGCTGGACGTGATCGGCGACCACCTCACCGAGATCAACGTCACCAGCCCGACCTGCATCCGCGAACTCGACGCCATTTTCGGACTCAACATCGCCGGTACGCTGATGGACGCCATCGCCCGACGCGTGGAGCACGCATGACGCTACGCCGCTCTTCCCTTCGCGCGCTGCTGACGCTGCTCGCCGCGCTGCTGCTGGCCGGCTGCAGCAAGCCGGAACCGTACAGCGAGACGATCATCGCCTTCGGCACCCTGGTGGACGTGACCCTGTATGCCGAGTCGCCGGCAAAGGCCGACGAGGCCCTGCGCATGATCGAAAGCGACCTGCAGTACATGCACGAGACCTGGCATCCGTGGAAGGCGGGCAGCCTGGGGCGCATGAACCTGCTGTTGCCGACCGGCGGCTGGTTCTCGTCCGGGCCGTCACTGCTGCCCATCATCGGCCAGTCGACCACGCTGTCCGAACAGAGCGATGGCCTGTTCAACCCGGCCATCGGCCAGCTCGTCGACCTGTGGGGCTTTCACGGCGAAGACCTGCCGGCGGGCCCGCCGCCCGAGCCCGAGGCGATCGCCGCGCTGCTGGACCAGGCCCCGCGGATGAGTGATCTCGAAATCGACGGCATTCGCATCCGCTCGAGGAACCCGGCGGTGAAACTCGATTTCGGCGCCTTCGCCAAGGGCTACGGCGTCGATCGCGTGATCGAGCGGCTGGTCGAACTGGGCATTACCGACGCCATCGTCAACGCCGGCGGCGATCTGCGCGCCATCGGTCGCCACGGCAGCCGCGACTGGCGCGTGGGCATTCGCGATCCCCGCGGGCAGGGCGTCATTGCCTCGCTCGAGATCAGTGGCGACGAGAGCGTGTTCACCTCCGGCAACTACGAGCGCTTCTTCGAGTGGGACGGCAAGCGCTACCACCACATCATCGACCCGCGCACCGGTTACCCGGCGGACGACGTGCTGTCCGTCACCGTACTGCACGACAGCGGCGCCGTCGCCGATGCCGCGGCCACCGCCCTGTTCGTGGCCGGCCGCGAGGACTGGCCGCGGATCGCTGCGCGCATGGGCGTGCAGGCCGTCATGGTCGTCGACACCGACGGCGGCGTCGCCCTGACGCCGGCCATGGCCGAGCGCATCCGCTTCGAATCCGAGGATGCCCCGGACCCGCAGATTCGCCCGCTGCCATGAAACGCGGCGACTGGGTGGTGCTGGTGCTGGCGACCCTGCTCATCGGCGTGTCCTATGCGCATTTCTGGACGGGCCGCATGCCGGCGACCGAAGCCCGCGTGCAGACCGGGGATGGCCACCGCCACGACCTGCCCCTGGAGCACGACACCACGCTGCGCGTCCCCGGACCCCTGGGCGACACCCGCATCGAGGTGCGCGACGGCCGTGCGCGCATCGCCGATTCCCCGTGCAGTGACAAGTTCTGTGTGCACTACGGCTGGCTGCACCGCGGCGGCGAGACCATCGCCTGCCTGCCCAACCGCGTGGTGCTGCAACTCGCCGGTGCCGAGCAGGACTTCGACGCGATCAATTTCTGATGCCCCCGACATCGCTCAAGCTCACGGCCGAGGTACAGGACCTGCGCATCGCCTGGCTCGCGGCACTGGCGGTGGCGATACACGTCCTCGAATCGGCGTTTCCCTCGCCGCTGCCCGGCGTGAAGCCGGGGCTGGCCAACGTGGTCGTGGTCATGGCGCTGCTGATGTACGGCTGGCGCGCCGCACTGGCCGTGGCCGTGTTACGCGTGATCGCCGGCAGCCTGTTCATCGGCACCTTTCTCTCGCCGACCTTCTTCCTCAGCCTCAGCGGCGCGGCCCTGGCGCTGTGCACCATGGGGCTCGCGTGGTTCATCGGCCGCCATCATCTGACCGCGATCGGGCTCAGCATCGCCGCCGCCCTCGGCCACATCACGGGGCAGTTCATCACGGCTTGGCTGCTGTTCATCCCGCACGAGGCAATCTGGCGACTCTATCCCATTTTACTGAGCACCTCCCTGATCTTCGGGCTGGTTAGCGGTACAATGGCGCACGCTCTTTTCAGGAAGCTCAAGATTCCGGCCGCATGACCGCGCTCAGCCTGTCCCCACAGCTCTCGACCAACGACCGCTTCGGCGTCAGTCTGTTCGTCGCCGCCA